>NZ_CP195847.1:0-317054 GCF_051513965.1 Paramicrobacterium salitolerans | reverse complement strand
CTCCGCCCAATTCCCGACGGTCTCCCGCACGCTCTATCCGTGAACGACGGCCACGACCGAGGGCAGACCCGCTCACAGATGCGAAGCTCGGCCTTCATCGCGCCGTTTCATGGGACTCGTCTGCTCACGTCGGAGGAGCCAACGCTCGCGCTTCGCTGTGCGGCACTACTCAGCCGCATGCCAGAGCGCATCGTGTTCAGCCACATCACGGCCGCTCAGCTTCACGGCATGTGGCTGCCGCTCGTTAACGACCGACGAATCCATGCAATGGTGCCGGCGCCCCACACGCGAGTTCGTCGACGGGGAGTCATCGGTCACAGTGCAGTGCTGACACGAGCCGACCGTGACGTGGTCAGCGATCTTCCTGTCACAAGCGTCGAGCGCACGTGGTGCGATCTCGGCAGTATTCTCGACGTTCCCGATCTTGTTGCGGCCGCTGATGGTCTCTTATGTTGGAAGAACCCACGTACGACAGAGGCGAAGCTTCGAGCTGCAGCTGACCGGTGCAAGAACCATGCGTGGTTTCGCCGCCTCGACGATGCGCTGGCGCTCGCAAGCCACCGTTCAGCCTCTCGGCCTGAGTCTCTCGTACGGGTGGATCTCACTGTCAGCTCCCTCCCCACCCCGACGGCGAACTTCCGACTGAACCTGACGCATGCCCCGGGGTACCGCGTTATCGACCTCGCATACCCGAAGTACAAGCTCGGAATCGAGTACCACGGTGACCACCACCGAACCGACAAGAAGCAGTGGCGGGCGGATGTGCAACGCACCAACGAGATCATCGACGAAGGATGGGAGCAGTTGCAGTTCACCGGAGGAGACTTGGGAAATCTGCCGGACCTTCGCGATCGCATCGAACGACGTCTCCGGGCACTCGGCTGGTCTCCCTGATGCCCCAATGACGCCCCGTGCAGGCAGACGTCAAAAATGGCGGGGAATCGCGCGGATTCCCCGCCATTTTTGACGGTTGCGTTGAGGCGCGTTCAGGATGCCGTCAGATGACGCCCTGCGCCAGCATCGCGCTCGCGACCTGGACGAACGCCGAGGTGTTCGCGCCCACGACGTAGTCGCCGGGGTGTCCGTAGCGCTCTGCGGCCTCGTATGCGGAACGGTGGACGTTGCGCATGATGTCGTGCAGACGGCGCTCGCTGTCGTCGAACGACCAGCGCTCGCGCGACGCGTTCTGGGTCATCTCGAGTGCGCTCGTCGCGACGCCGCCGGCGTTCGCTGCCTTGCCCGGCCCGAACAGCACGCCGGCCTCCTGGAAGGCGTGCACGGCATCGGGCTGCGTCGGCATGTTCGCACCCTCGGAGACCGCGATGACACCGTTCTTGATGAGTGCCTGGGCGCCCTCAAGGCTGAGCTCGTTCTGCGTGGCGCTCGGCAGGGCGATGTCGCCCGGAACATCCCAGACCGACCCGCCCTCGACGAAGCGCGCCGACGACTTGCGTGCCGCGTACTCGGACACGCGCAGACGCTCGACCTCCTTGATCTGCTTCAGCAGTTCGAGGTCGATGCCGTCCTCGTCGACGATGTAGCCCGAGGAGTCGGATGCCGTGATGGCCTTGCCACCCAGCTGCTGCACCTTCTCGATGGCGTAGGTTGCGACGTTGCCCGAGCCCGACACGATCGCCGTGCGGCCCTCGATGCCCTCGCCGCGGACCGCGAGCATCTCCTCTGCGAAGAACACAGCGCCGTAGCCGGTCGCCTCGGTGCGCACCTGCGCGCCGCCCCAGCCGAGCCCCTTGCCGGTGAGAACGCCGGACTCGTGACGGTTGGTGAGCTTGCGGAACCGGCCGAACAGGTAGCCGATCTCACGGCCGCCGACACCGATGTCTCCGGCGGGAACGTCGGTGTACTCGCCGATGTGGTGGTAGAGGGCGTCCATGAATGCCTGGCAGAACCGCATGACCTCGGCATCCGACTTGCCGTGCGGGTCGAAGTCGCTGCCGCCCTTGCCACCGCCGATTCCCTGCCCGGTGAGGGCGTTCTTGAAGATCTGCTCGAAGCCGAGGAACTTGATGATCGACAGGTTCACCGTCGGGTGGAAGCGCAGGCCGCCCTTGTACGGGCCGAGAGCCGAGTTGAACTGAACGCGGAATCCGCGGTTCACCTGCACTCGGTTGCTGTCGTCCGTCCACGGAACCCGGAACATGATCTGACGCTCGGGCTCGACGAGGCGTTCGAGGATGCGCTCCTCGATGAACTCCGGGTGCTCGACCAGAGCGGGCGCGATCGATTCGAGCACTTCGTGCATGGCCTGGTGGAACTCTGGCTCATTCGCGTTGCGCGCGACGGCCGCCTCGTAGACGGTGCGAAGGTAGTCATTGACGGTGGAATTCGTCACATGCGGTCTTTCTGTGTGTTGCGGGAAAGCGTCAGACAGCGCCGGCTGAAGCTCGTCCGGGCACGCGCGCATGCGGGATGGCGGCGCGCGGAGCGCCGAGACAGAGGGCTTGACCTTTCGTGGGGCCAGACACAGTTTCGCTGTTAGACACGCCTTTCGTCAATCTCGCGACGCCGATCAGGCTGCGTCACGTGCCATCGTGCGGCGAGCCAGAACAGCCCACCGAGCATCGTCAGCGCCCCAAGAAACCCAGGGATCATATAGGCGTGAGGCTCCCAGACGTTGCCCCCGTACATCTGCAAGGAGAGCACATACATGGGAGGTTCGGCCCCCACTGCGACGAGGTTCGAATCACTGACGAAGGCGACGATGGGTGTGACGGTAAAGCTTCCCGACTGTTCCGCGCTCGAGAGCAGCACAACGGTCAGGTTCTCGACAAACTGGTCGACGTGCTCTTTGGCGAACGTCTGGCTGCTGCCTTCCGCTGCGTAATACACGTAGTCCGTCAGGTCAGAAGGCACGTCTTCATGACGGATCGTCACTGCCGACTCGGCCGACTCGAAGCGCTGCGCAAAACCCGACAGGATGAATTGGATACCCGCGAGCAGGACCAGCATCCCCACCGTGGTCATCACGAGGGCACGCCGAGAAATTCGTCGGTCAACCGTCATTTCCGATGCGCCCGGAACCATGTCACCGCGCCGAAGAACACGGTTCCGACGATCGAGAGAAGGCCAACAGCGATCGCAAGGGGAGCGACCCCGAGTACGAACTGCGCCGTCGCGTAGTCCTCGGCGGTCGCTTCGTCTTCAGGGTTATAGCCGCGGAACATGAAGGTCTGCGTCGTCTCGATCGCCGACAAGTACGAACTCCAGCCCCAGGCGACGAGGGCGACGCCCGCGACCACGATGACCCACAGGAAAGGGTTGCGGACGAGAAGCGCGAGCGTACCGAGACGTCGCGGCGCGGCATCCTCCTGCCCTGTGTCTGGTTGGTCAAGCTCGCCGCCGGGCTCTAGGTCCTCGGCGTCGACGATGGGAAGGGGCGCATCGCGGGGGCTGGCCGGCTGCTCCGCGGCATCCTTTATCGTGTCGACGCGAGTCGCGTCGCTGTGCTTCTCCGGGTCGTACCCGGGTTGAAACCGCGGATCGAATCGCGGGTCGAACGATGTGTCGGCGTCGGCCATCGCACTCTCCTTCGTCGTGTGGCTACTGCTCGAGGCCGGGTTCGCCCGAAAGCAGTCCGCGCAGCCAGTCGCGCGCCTCGATGTACACGTCGTCGTTGTAGCGCGCATCGAACTGAATCTGAGCCTTGTCAGCCCGTGGATACGAGCCGAGGAAGGTGACCTTCGGGCTGAAACGGCGGATGCCCATGAGAGCGTCCGCGACCCGCTCATCGCGGATGTGCCCGTCGATGTCGATCACGAAACGGTAGCGTCCGAGAGCGTCGCCGATCGGACGGGACTGAATCATCGACATGTTCACGCCGCGGGTGGAGAGCTGCTCCAGCATGTCGAGAAGGGCACCCGGCTGATCGCTCGGGAGGTCGGCGACGAAGCTCGTCTTATCCGCACCGGTGGGTTCAGGGATGCTGCGCGACATCGTCACGAGGGCGAAGCGCGTCACTGCGTTGCTGTTGTCTCCGATGTGCTCGGCCAGCACCTCCAGGTCGTAATGATCCGTGATGTTGGGAGGGGCGACCGCGGCATCCGCCACATCGCTCTCCAGCAGGTTGGCGGCCGCCGCCACATTGCTCGTCACGGGGATGTGCGAGTGGTTCGGCAGGTTGGCGTCGATCCACGTGCGGCACTGTCCGTAGGCGACGGGGTGCGCGTTCAGCATGCGCACGTCGGCGAGTGTGACGCCGCGGCGCGCGACAACCGAGAAATCGACCGGGACCAGGTACTCCCCTTGGATCCGAAGGCCGGGCGTGGTCGCGAGAGCATCCTGAACCGCCGTCACACCGCCGTCGGTCGAATTCTCAACCGCGACAACGGCGCCGAAGGACACCCCCGTGGCCACATCGGAGATCGCCTCGCCGACGTTGTTGACGCTGCGCCAGTGCTGCCCCTGCGCCTCAGGGACCTGGGCGAGAGCTGCCTCCGTAAACGTTCCGCGCGGGCCGAGGTAGCTGTACGTGCGGAGGGTGTCATCGTCGTTCTGAGGCATAGCAGAGAGCCTAGCGGCCTGAGAGAATGGTGAAATGAACGATCGCGCTGGTACTCCCGCCACTGACGCCGACCTCGTCGACGTCGCCGCCCTCATCTCCGCCTACTACGAGCTCGTGCCCGACCCGACCGTGGCGGCACAGCGAGTGGTCTTCGGCACGAGCGGACACCGTGGCTCGTCGCTGAACACGGCATTCAACGAGCACCACATCGCGGCGACGACTCAGGCGATCGTCGAGTACCGCGAGTCCATCGGCGTCACCGGGCCGCTGTTCCTCGGCGCGGACACCCACGCGCTCAGCGCCCCCGCACGCACGACCGCGCTCGAGGTGCTGGTCGGAAACGGCGTGCACGTGAAGATCGACGAGTTCGACGACTTCGTTCCGACTCCCGCGCTGAGCCACGCGATTCTCGTCTACAACAACGACCCCACGCACACCGACCGGGCCGACGGCATCATCATCACGCCGAGCCACAACCCGCCGAGCGACGGCGGCTTCAAGTACAACCCGCCGCACGGCGGCCCGGCCGACAGCGACGCGACCACGTGGATCGCCGATCGTGCGAACCAGCTGATCGAAGAGAACCTCGCGGGCGTGAAGCGCGCCGAGCCGAGCGCCGTCGACACCTACGACTTCCGCGGACGCTACGTGGGTGACCTCGAGAACATCATCGACATGGAGGCCATCCGCCGCTCCGGCATCCGCATCGGCGCCGATCCCCTCGGCGGCGCGAGCGTGCACTACTGGCAGGCGATCGCCGAGCGCTACAGCCTCGACCTCACGGTCGTGAACCCGACGGTCGACCCGACGTGGCGCTTCATGACGCTCGACTGGGACGGCAAGATCCGCATGGACCCGTCGAGCCCCTCCGCCATGGCCTCGGTGCTGGCGCACCGGAGCGACTTCGACATCCTCACGGGAAACGACGCGGATGCCGACAGACACGGCATCGTCACTCCCGACGGCGGCCTCATGAACCCGAACCATTTCCTGGCCGTGGCGATCGACTACCTCTACCAGCACCGCTCCGGCTGGCACCCGGAGGCGGCGATCGGAAAGACGCTCGTCTCAAGTTCGATGATCGACCGCGTCGCGGCATCCCTCGATCGCGCCCTCTGGGAAGTGCCGGTCGGATTCAAGTGGTTCGTGCCCGGGCTCATCGACGGCTCGGTCGGGTTCGGTGGCGAGGAGAGCGCGGGGGCGAGCTTCCTCCGCAAGGACGGCAGCGTCTGGACGACCGATAAGGACGGCATCCTGCTGTGCCTGCTGGCGGCAGAGATTCGCGCTGTGACCGGCAGATCGCCATCGGAGCTGTACACCGTGCTGACCGAACGCTTTGGTGCTCCCGCGTACCGCCGAGTGGACGCTCCCGCCACGCCTGAGCAGAAGGCGGCGCTGAAGAAACTCGACGGCGACGCGATCAGCGTCTCGGAACTCGCGGGCGAGACGATCACAGCAACGCTGTCGGAGGCGCCCGGCAATGGTGCGGCGATCGGAGGCGTCAAGGTCGTGACCGAGAACGCGTGGTTCGCGGCGCGGCCGAGCGGCACCGAAGACGTCTACAAGATCTACGCGGAGTCATTCCGCGGCGACGAGCATCTTGAGCAGGTGCTGGCCGAGGCGAAGAGAATCGTGGATGCCGCGCTCGAGTCGTAACCTCAGCTCGGGCGGCCGGCGTTACTCGGGAATCGAGTAGAACCAGGCTGTGCCGCCCGGGTGCTCCTCGGTGAGTGTCTCGTCGAGATCGCGGAAGTCGTAGTCGAGGTTGTGCCCAACGAGTTCGATCTTGTTCGTGCCGTCTTCCTGCGGAATGACGTCGGAGACGATCATGACGTGGTCTCGATAGGTGGTTCCGCTCCAGCTGAAGACCGCGACATCGCCGACCTTGACCTTGTTGCGCTCCTCGATCGACAGCCGCGTCACGTCGGGGCCGCCGGATTTTAGCCAGTTATCAAGTGAGGGGACGAACGACCACGTGCTCGACGCCGAACCGCTGTTGTTGTACCAGGTCGACGTCTGCGACCAGCCCCGAGCCACGAGGGTCTGCGACACGAAGTTCGCGCAGTCTCCGCCCCGCGGGTTGAAGTCACCCCAGACCTCGTCGTTGTAGTCCTTCCAGTACGACAGCGCGTACTGCATCTGATGGTCGACCGGGGTGATCGCCTGGTACTCGTAGACGAGGTCGTTTCCCGCCGCGATGGTCTGCTCGCCGACCTGCACCTCGACGGCGGCGTCTCCCGGCTGATACGTCGCGTCTCTCGGCGCGACGGCGGTGACCGTGTTCGCGTCGACGACGGTGACGTTTGTCGCAGCCACGCCATCGAAGGTGACGCCCGTGACACCGGAGAGCGACGAGCCCGTGATCGTCACGGTGTCTCCGCCGGAGAGAGATCCGCTCACCGGGGCCAGCTCAGCGACCGATGGTGCGGCGACAGCCGTTGCGGTTGCCGTGGGCACTGGGCGCTGAGGCTCCTGTTCGGCTGTTCCGCTTGCGGCATCCGCTGACGCAGCAGTGCACCCTGACAGCAGCATCGCGGCTACCGAGAGCGCAGACAGCAGGCCAGCGACGCGGGCAGAACGGGGCATGCGAACCTTTCGGGACTCAGAACGACGCCCTCCATGGTACGTGACCGACACCACGCGCGCCTGAGAACACAGTTCAGGGACTCCCGCTTCTCCCCGCCGCACTCCACCGCGCTATTTGTTCGGGTTTGCGCTACAGGAATTTCTGTAGCGCAAACCCGAACAAATAGCGCGCGGGGAGGAGGGAGGTGAACATTGCTCATTGACAAACGCCGCGAGAGCCGGTTATGCTCATTTCCACAAATCGTGAGAGCGCTCTCACGATCTATAATGAGAGCGCTCTCACGTTCGCCCCCACCAAGAATCCACAAAGGAGTGACCGTGAAACACGCACGACGCACGAAGGCGATCGCCTCCGTCGCGGGCGCGGCCGCAATCGCCCTCCTGGCCGCTGGCTGCTCGGCAGACAGCGGCTCGGCCTCGGACGACGGCAAGACCACGCTGACCATCACCACGTTCGGAACCTTCGGCTACGACGACCTCTACAAGGAGTACGAGAAGCTGAACCCGAACATCACCATCAAGGCGACCAACATCGACACCGGCGGAAACGCTCGCACCGACGCGTTCACGAAGCTCGCCGCCGGCTCCGGCCTGAGCGATATCGTCGCAATCGAGGAGGGCTGGCTCGGCGCGATCATGGAGGTCTCCGACCAGTTCGTCGACCTCAACGACTTCGGCGCTCAGGACATCAGAGACCGCTGGCTCGACTGGAAGTTCGAGCAGGGCACCGACCCCGACGGGCGCGTCATCGGCTACGGCACCGACATCGGTCCGACGGGGCTCTGCTACAACGGCAAGCTGTTCGAGGCGGCCGGCCTGCCCAGTGACCGGGATGCCGTCGCCGAGCTGTTCGGCGGCGATGACGCGACCTGGGACACGTACTTCAAGCTCGGTGCGGAATACACCGAGAAGACCGGCAAGGCCTGGTACGACCACTCCGGTTTCGTCTGGAACTCGATGGTGAACCAGCTCGACGAGGGGTACTACACCTCTGACGGCGACCTCAACGTCGAGGGCAACTCCGAGCTTCGAGCGCGCTTCGACCAGCTGGCCGAGGCCACGCTGAATGGGCAGTCCGCGGCACAAAAGGAATGGGACTGGGGCGGCGGCAAGGCCTTCGTCGACGGCTCCTTCGCGACGTTCGTGTGCCCCGGTTGGATGCTCGGCACGATCAAGGGGCAGCTTGAGGCCGGCGGCGGCGACGCCAGCACCGGCTGGGACTTCGCCGATGTCTTCCCGGGCGGGCCGGTGAACTGGGGCGGCTCGTTCCTCTCCATCCCCACCACTTCCGAACACCAGAAGGAAGCCGCGAAGCTCGCCGCGTGGCTGACCGCTCCCGAGCAGCAGGTCAAGCAGTCGCAGGCCGCCGGCAACTTCCCGAGCACGATCGAGGCCGAGAAGACGCTCGCCGAGGAGGCCACCCCGAACGAGCTGTTCAACGACGCTCCAACCGGTGCGATCCTCGCTGAGCGCGCCAAAGGCGTGAAGGCGCAGTTCAAGGGACCGGACGACTCGGTCATCCAGGAGAACGTCTTCGGACCCGCGCTCGACCTTCTCGATCAGCAGAAGGCGACCGCAGACGACGCCTGGCAGAAGGCGCTCGACCTTCTGCAGGAACTCGTCGTCGACAACTGATGATCAGCGGGCTCCCGGCCGCGCGCCGGGAGCCCGCACGATTGGGCACTTCATGACTGCGACACTCAGCAGGGGCACCTCCACCCCGCCGCGCACCACGCGCGCGCATGAGCCGAGCCGCGCCGAACGGCGCCGGCACTGGCTCAGCCGCGTCGACGTCAAGGCATCCCCGTATGCCTACGTCGCACCGTTCTTCATCCTCTTCGGCCTCGTCGGGCTCTTCCCTCTCATCTATACGTTCGTCGTCTCGCTGTACGACTGGGATCTCCTGAAGGGTCAGGGCGACTTCGTCGGCATCGGCAACTTCGCCTCTGTTCTTCAGGACGAGTACTTCTGGAACTCGCTGTTCAACACGTTCAGCATCTTCATTCTGTCCGCCATTCCGCAGCTCGTCGCGGCGACCTTCATTGCGGCCGTGCTCGACCAGAACATCCGTGCGAAGACGTTCTGGCGCATGAGCGTTCTGCTCCCCTACGTTGTCACGCCCGCGGCTGTCGCGCTCATCTTCTCGAACATGTTCAGTGAAGACTACGGGCTCATCAACAACGTGCTGCAGAACATCGGGCTCGACGCGATCGGATGGAAGACCGACACGTTCGCCAGCCACATCGCGATCGCGACGATGGTCAACTGGCGCTGGACGGGCTACAACGCGCTGATCCTCCTCGCCGCGATGCAGTCGGTGCCGCGCGATGTGCACGAGTCGGCGTCGCTGGACGGCGCGGGCATGCTGCGCCGCTTCTTCAGCATCACGTTGCCGAGCATCCGCCCCACGATGGTCTTCGTGATCATCACGGCGACGATCGGCGGCCTGCAGATCTTCGTCGAGCCCCGCATGTTCGATGCCGCTACAGCGGGCGGCGCTCAACGCCAGTTCCAGACCACGGTGCTCTACCTCTGGGAGATGGCGTTCTTCCGCCAGAACTTCGGTGAGGCATCCGCTATCGCGTGGGTGCTGTTCCTCATCATCGTCGCGTTCGGTGTCATCAACTTCATGCTGTCGAAGACGATCGCGACGGCCGAGACCAAGGTCGCGTCGACACGACGCAAGCGGCGTGTCGCGGCCCGGAACGCACGGGAGGTCACGCGATGAGCGTCGCACTTCGCTCTAAGAGACAGAGTACGGATGCCGGCGGCCGCCGCCGCTTCTACGGCATCGATCGCCGACCGGGGTTCCTCACCTACGGGCTCCTCACGGTGTTCCTCGTCTGCTCGGCGTACCCGCTCTGGTGGTCGTTCATCATGTCGACCCGCAGCAACTCCGACTTCGGTCTCGACTGGCCGCCGCTTCTTCCGGGCGGCCGGTTCTGGATCAACGTGCAGACGGTGCTCGAGTCCATTCCGTTCTGGAAGGCGCTCGGCAACAGTCTCATCATCTCGACGGTGGTGACGATCTCGGTCGTGACGTTCTCGACTCTCGCGGGCTACGCGTTCGCGAAACTCCGCTTCCGCGGGCGCAACGGTCTCATGGTGTTCGTCGTCGCGACGCTCGCCGTTCCGACCCAGCTCGGCATCATCCCGCTGTTCATGCTCATGCGCACGTGGGGGTGGACGGGTCACATCGGGGCGGTCATCATTCCGCTCCTCGTGACGGCGTTCGGGGTGTTCTTCATGCGGCAGTACCTCGTCGATGTCATTCCCGACGAGCTGATCGAGGCGGCCCGGGTCGACGGCGCGAACATGATCCGCACCTTCTTCCACGTGGCGGTGCCGGCGGCGCGCCCGGCGATGGCGATTCTCGCCCTGTTCACGTTCATGACCGCCTGGACGGACTTCCTCTGGCCGCTCCTGGTGCTCGATTCGACCAACCCGACGCTGCAGACGGCACTCAGCCAGCTGCAGTCGGCGCACTACGTGGACTACTCGATCGTGCTCGCGGGTGCGATACTCTCAACCATTCCGCTGTTGATCCTGTTCATCATCGCGGGTAAGCAACTCATTTCCGGAATCATGCAAGGAGCTGTGAAGGGCTGATGACACTCTCGTTCCCGCCGTCGTTCATCTGGGGGTCGGCGACCGCCGCCGCCCAAGTCGAAGGCGCCGGCCACGAAGACGGCAAGCGCGATTCGATCTGGGATGCCTTCGCTCGCGTTCCCGGAGCAGTCGCGCGCGGCGATGACCTCGAAACCGCCGTCGACCACTACCACCGTTACCAGGGGGACGTCGCGATCATGTCGCGGCTCGGTCTCGACTCCTACCGGTTCTCCACGAGCTGGGCGCGTGTGCTGCCTGACGACGGACCGGTCAATCAGAAGGGACTCGACTTCTACAGCCGTCTTGTCGACGAGCTGCTTGAGCACGGCATCCTGCCCTGGCTCACGCTCTACCACTGGGATCTCCCGCAGGCGGTGGAGGAGACCGGTGGCTGGGCGAACCGTGCGACCGCAGAACGCTTCGTCCGCTACGCGGAGGTGATGTACGAGGCGCTCGGCGATCGGGTGACGCACTGGACGACGTTCAACGAGCCGTTCTGCTCGTCGCTTCTCGGGTATGCGTCCGGCGTGCATGCGCCGGGCAGGCAGGAACCGGATGCCGCGATTGCGGCGATTCACCACCAGCACCTCGCGCACGGGCTCGCCGTTCGTCGCCTCCGTGAGCTGGGCGCCGAGAACATCGGGATCACGCTGAACCTCTCGAACGCGATTCCACGCGACCCGGAGGACCCGGTCGACGTCGAGGCGGCGCGCCGCTTCGACGTGCTGCAGAACCGCGTCTTCCTCGAGCCGATCGTGACCGGCGCCTATGCGGAGGACACTCTCGAGGACCTCACACCGTTCGGGCTCCGTGAGCGCATCGAACCCGGAGACATGGAGATCATCGGAACGCCGATCGACTTCCTCGGCGTCAACCACTACCACGACGACCAGATCTCCGGGCACCCGGACGACGGAGCAGACGGCCACGGCGGCGGAACCGATCGCCCCGTCGCCTCGCCGTGGGTCGGCAGCGAGTACCTCTCCTTCCCGTCGCGGGGTCTGCCGCGAACGGCGATGGACTGGGAGGTCAACCCGTCAGGGCTGAGGATGCTGCTCACGCGACTGGGCCGCGAATACCCGACGCTGCCGCCGCTCTACGTCACCGAGAACGGCGCCGCGTACGACGACGTCGTCTCCCCCGACGGCGCCGTGCACGACCCGGAGCGGACCGCGTACATCCGCGACCACATCCAGGCGGTGTCTGACGCGATCGCGGACGGCGCCGATGTACGCGGCTACTTCGTGTGGTCGCTGCTCGACAACTTCGAGTGGTCGTGGGGCTACGGCAAGCGATTCGGCATCGTGCGGGTCGACTACGACACGCTCGAGCGCACCATCAAGGACTCCGGACTGGAGTACGCGACAATCGCCGAGGCGGCGCGCTCGCAGAGCGGAAGCACCGCGGCATCCTCCCATTAAGGTGGTGACAACGACACGAGGGAGGGCGCGATGCCGGAACGCACTGTGAAGAGCTCGGGCGCGCCCACCCTCGAGGCCGTCGCCGCACGCGCGGGGGTCTCGCGAGCGACCGTCTCGCGGGTCGTCAACAACTCCCCCAAGGTGACCGACGAGGTCGTCGCCCTCGTGAACGCCGCGATCGATGAGCTCGGCTACGTTCCGAACCGCGTCGCGCGGTCGCTCGCGAGCCGCCGCACTCAGGCGATCGCGGTGATCGTGCCGGAGACAGCCTCGAAGGTCTTCGACGACCCGTTCTTCGCGTCGATCGTGCAGGGCGTCGCCCTTCACCTCGCCGACACCGAGTACACGCTGAGTCTGCTGATGGAGACCGAGACCTCCTCGTCGAAGACGCGTCGCTACCTCCGCGGCGGCAACGTCGACGGAGCGCTCATTGTGTCGCACCACGTGAGCGACCTCTCGTACACCCAGCTCGGCGCCTCGATTCCGATGGTGTTCGCCGGCCGGCCCCTCATCGCGGAGGAGGGCGAGGGGTACTACGTCGACGTCGACAACGTCGAGGGCGCCAGACTCGCCACCCAGCACCTCATCGATCTCGGGCATCGACGGATCGCCACGATCGCCGGGCGCACGGACATGCCGGGCGGTCATGACCGGCTCGCTGGGTGGCGCAGGGCGATGGCGGATGCCGGTCTCGACGACTCCCTCGTGGTGAACGGCGACTTCTCCCCGGCATCCGGTGCCGAGTGCATGCGCCGGCTCATCGCGCTCGACGAGCCCGTCGACGCGGTGTTCGCCGCGAACGACCAGATGGCAGTCGGTGCGTACTCGGCGCTGCGGACCGCCGGGCTGCGAGTTCCGGACGATGTCTCGGTGGTCGGCTTCGACAACGACCGCTATGCGGCGACGGCATCCCCACCCCTCACCACGGTCAACCAGTCGCCTGAAGAGATGGGGATGGCGATGGCCGAGACGCTCGTACGGCTCATCGACGGGGACGAGACCGTTCCGCACGCGAGCATGATGCCTCTCGAGCTGGTCGTCAGGGAGTCGACGGCGCCGCGCACTTCATGACGTCATCTGCCCCACGGCGACGTCCGACGCGGGACAATGGAAGCGTGACTGTTCAGGCTGCTTCTCTCTCTGACGCGGTGGTGGGCCGCATCCGCACCGACTTCGCCGAGCTCGGCCAGACGGTGAACGAACGCCCGCTCGTCTACCTGGACTCCGGTGCGACGAGCCTCAAACCCACGCCTGTGCTCGACGCGGAACGGTCGTTCGTCGAGACCCACACGGCCGCCGTGCACCGCGGAGCTCACACGCTCGCGGCCGAGGCGACGGAGATCTTCGAGCAGGCACGAGAACGCGTCGCCGCATTCGTGGGTGCGGATGCCGGAGAGATCGTCTGGACCTCCAACGCGACGGAGGCCGTGAACCTCGTCGCGTACGCGATCGGCAATGCGAGCGCGGGTCGTGGTGGGGCGGCATCCGAGCGTTTCCGGCTACGCGAGGGCGACGAGATCGTCGTGACCGAGGCGGAGCACCACGCGAACCTCATTCCTTGGCAGGAGCTCGCCGCACGCACGGGCGCTGTGCTGAAGGCGATTCCCGTCGACGAGCAGGGGCAGCTGCGGCTCGACGTCGCCGCTGGTCTGATCGGCGAGCGCACGCGCATCGTCGCGTTCTCACACGTGTCGAACGTGACGGCGGCGATCGCCCCGGTCGCGGAGCTCGTCTCGCTGGCGCACGCGGTCGGTGCCCTTGTGGTGCTGGATGCCTGCCAGTCGGTGCCGCACATGTCGGTGGACGTGCACGAGCTCGACGTCGACTTCGCGGTCTTATCAGGGCACAAGATGCTCGCCCCAACGGGAATCGGCGCGCTCTACGGTCGCCTCGAGCTGCTGAATGCTCTGCCGCCGTTCCTGACCGGCGGGTCGATGATCACCACTGTGACGCTCGAGTCCGCTGAGTATCTTCCGGCGCCGCAGCGCTTCGAGGCGGGCACGCAGCGCATCTCGCAGGCCGTCGCCCTCGCCGCCGCGTGCGATTACCTGAGTGTCGTCGGGCTCGACCGCATCGCCGCTCACGAACACGAGCTCGGCGCGCGCCTCGTCCACGGACTGCAGCAGATCGCCGGCGTGCGGCTGCTCGGGCCCGAGGACCCAGCCGCCCGCACGGGACTCGCGGCCTTCGACCTCGAGGGGGTTCACGCGCACGATGTCGGGCAGTACCTCGACGACCGGGGCATCGCGGTGCGCGTCGGCCACCACTGCGCGCAGCCGCTGCACCGGCGCTTCGGCATGACGGCATCCACGCGAGCCAGCACCTACCTCTACAACACGACCGATGACGTCGACGCCTTCCTCGAGGCGCTCTCCGACGTGCGTCGATTCTTCGGAGCCGCCGCATGAGCAGCCTCGACGATCTGTACCAGCAGGTCATCCTCGACCACGCTCGTGAGAAGCACGGCTTCGGGCTGCGCGACGGGTCTGCGGCATCCTCTCATCAGATGAACCCGACCTGCGGTGACGAGCTCACCCTGCAGGTTCACCTGTCGGCCGACGGGCAGACGATCGACTCGCTCTCGTGGGAGGGCGCCGGCTGCTCGATCTCGATGGCGTCGGCGTCGCTTCTGAGCGACCTCGCAGCGGGGATGCCGGTGACTGATGCCCCCGCGCGCATCGCGCTCTTCCGCGAGCTCATGCGCTCGAAGGGCGCGGGCGTCGACGACGACGAACCGCTCGGCGACGCTGCCGTGCTGGAGGGCGTGTCGCGCTACATCGCCCGGGTCAAGTGCGCCATGCTCGCGTGGGTGGCGCTCGAGGACTCCCTCGCTGGGCTGCGCTGATCCGCGCGAACAGGCACGGCGAAACCCTTTAGAAACCTCACAAGGAAAAAAGAAGCACAAGCCCCATAAGGGAAGTGATAGGAGGAGAGCGTGATGGCGCGTTCCATAGTCATCGGTGCCGGAATGGTGGGTCTCGCTACTGCGTGGCACCTGCAGAAACAGGGCGTGGAGGTGACGGTTCTCGACCGCGACGGCGTCGCGGCGGGGTCGTCCTGGGGCAATGCCGGGTGGCTTGCACCAGCCAAGACCATTCCGCTCGCCGACCCCAGCATCTGGACGTACGGTCCGAAAGCGCTTGTCGATCCGGATGCCGCGCTGCACATTCCGATTCGCGTCGACCTCGGACTGTGGTCGTTTCTCGCGCGCTTCGCCGCCCACGGCACGCAGCGCGCATGGGATCACGCGATGGAGCGGCTGACCCCGATCGACAAGCTCGCGCTTGAGTCGTTCGACGAGCTGACGGACGGCGGAGTCGACGCCTGGACGCGCGAGGGTCCGTTCGTGATCGGGTTCGCTGAGGAGAAGGACTCCGCCGGGTTCCTCCACGAGATCGCAGGTGTCGTGCGGCACGGCCAGCAGGCCGAGCTGACGCGACTCAAGAACCCGCGTGAGCTAGCACCGCAGCTCTCCGACGAGATCGCTGTGGCGTACCGGCTCGAGGGGCAGCGCTTCATCGAACCGTCGCACTTCGCCCACGCGCTCGCTGACGCGGTGCGCGAGCGTGGCGGCGACCTCCGACTCGACCAAGAGGTCACGGCCGTGAACTCTGACGGCAACCCCTCGGTGACGCTCGCGAGCGGAGAGGTGCTCACCGCCGACTCCGTCGTCATCGCGACCGGTGCGTGGCTGCCGAAGCTGGCCCGGCCGCTCGGCGTCTCTGTGCGGGTGCAGGCTGGCCGCGGGTACTCGTTCACGGTGGAGACAGACGAACCGGCGGAGCATCCCATCTACCTTCCGACCCAACGCATCGCCTGCACGCCCTACGAGGGGCGACTGCGCATCGCCGGCACCATGGAGTTCCGCGGGCCGGACGAGCCGCTGCAGCCGCGCCGCGTGGAGGCGATCGTCAACCAGGTGCGCACGCTGATGACCGGCATCGATCTCGACGACCGGCACGACGAATGGGTCGGCTCACGCCCGGTCACTCCGGACGGGCTGCCGCTCGTGGGCGCGACGCGTGCGCCGAACGTCTACGTGGCCGGCGGCCATGGCATGTGGGGCGTCGTTCTCGGGCCGGCGACGGGCAAGCTCCTCGCCGAGCGGATCACGACGGGCCGAACGGACCCGGCGATCGCGCCGTTCGACCCGCTCCGCTAGCCCCTCCCCAACCGCGCTATTTGTTCGGGCTTGCGCTACAGGAATTCCTGTAGCGCAAGCCCTTTTCTGTAGCGCGGCGGGGAGGGGAGAGCAGGGCACAGAGAGCAGGGAGGGCAGGGCAGGGAGGGCAGGGCGGCGAAGGGATGCTACGCCAGACGCTTCCGCATGACCGCAAGTGCCTCCGGGTTCTGATCAACGAGCACGTAATTGCGTCCGAGCGCCTTCGCCGCGGCACCGGTCGTACCGCTGCCAGCGAAGAAATCGAGCACCCAGTCGCCCTCGTTGCTCGAGGCCTGAATGATCCGTCGAAGCACGCCCAGCGGCTTCTGCGTCGGGTAGCCGGTCTTCTCCTTGCCCGTCGGTGACACGATCGTGTGCCACCACACGTCAGTGGGGAGCTTCCCACGCGCTGCCTTCTCGGGCGTCACCAGCCCCGGCGCCATGTACGGCTCACGGTCGATCGCGTCGGAGTTGAAGACGTAGCTCTGCGGATTCTTCACGTACACGAGAATCGTGTCGTGCTTCGTGGGCCACCGCGACTTCGATTTGCCGCCGTAGTCGTACGCCCAGATGATCTCGTTGAGAAAGCAGTCGCGGCCGAATACCGCGTCACACAGCACCTTCGCGTAATGCGCTTCGCGATAGTCGAGGTGGAGGTACAGCGTCCCGTCATCAGCGAGCAGCCGCCACGCCTCAAGAATGCGCGGCTCGAGAAACGCCCAGTAGTCGTCGAAGGCGTCGTCATAGCGCCGCAGCTGGCCGCGAATCCTCTCGTATGTCTGCCCCTTGAAGCCGGTGACCCGCCCCGAGCCGACCCCGTTCGCACGCACGTGCGTCGTCTCGGTGCGCCGCTGCTCCCGGCCGGTGTTGAACGGCGGATCGATGTAGATGAGGGTGAAGGCACCATCGGGCAACGTCGGCAGCACGCGCAGGTTATCGCCTTCGAGAACGCAGCTGTCCTCGGGCATCCTCTGCTCAGTCATGTCAGCACCATCGGATGCCGCGGGCACACCGCCCCGCCGCACCCTCCGCGCGGCCATTACGGAACCCGGTTCAGCCACGCCTCCGTCGAGAACTTGGTCTCGACGAGCTTCTCGGCCTCCGCGTACTCTTCGGGCGTGATCTCACCATCGGTCGCACCGGTCTGCGAGACGAACGTCTGCTTCATCCGCTCGATGATCTCGTCGCGGCTCAGCCCGGTCTGGCTACGCAGCGGGTCGACGCGCTTGGCGGCAGACGTTGTGCCCTTGTCGCTCATCTTCTCGCGGCCGATGCGCAGCACCTTGGTCATGACCTCGCCGTCCATGTCGTAGCTCATGGTGACGTGGTGCAGCACTCCGCCGTTGCCGAGACGTTTCTGGGCAGCGCCGCCGATCTTGCCGCCGGGGCTCGTGATGTCGTTCAGCGGCTTGTATTCCGCGGCGATGCCGAGTGAGCGGAGTGCCTCGATCACCCATTCGTCGAGGTAGGCGTAGGAATCCGCGAACGACATGCCCTGAACCAGCTCGGCGGGAACGTAGAGCGAGTACGTGATGATCTCGCCCTTCTTCATGAGCATGGCGCCGCCGCCCGAGACACGACGAACGACGTCGAAACCGTACTTCTCAGCGCCAACCATGTCGACCTCGTTCTTGACGGACTGGAAGCTACCGATCACGACGGCGGACTCGTTCCACTCCCAGATGCGCAGGGTCGGCCCACGACGCCCCGCACCGACTTCCGCGGTGAGCACCTCGTCGAGGGCGAGGTGCATCCGCGGCGGCACCGCCGGAGCGTGGATGATCTGCCATTCGTAGTCGCGCCAGTTCGCAGCCTGGGTGAGAGCGCGGCGCGCTGCGACGCCGACCGACTCCGGGGTGAACCCGAGCAGAGCGGCATCCGCGGGCAGAGCCTCACGCACAGCTGTCGCGAACGCGTTCGTGTCGCTCGAGGCGGACATGCCGATGATCGCGTTGTTGATCGCGCCCAGCGCGTCATCGGGCTCGAGGAAGAAGTCTCCGGCGAGGGCGAAATCGGTGATGATTCCGTCGTCTACCTCGAGGTCGACGACGACCAGCTTTCCACCCGGAACCTTGTATTCACCGTGCATGATGTCAGCTTATCGCCGTTGGATGCGGCCAGCCGCTTGTCCTTTCCAGTTCGCGTTGCACTCGAAGCTACTGTTCTGACTCTGGGGGACGCATTTCTGCTGCGAAAGCATCCCGAGCTCGGATGAGATGAAGCATCAGATAGAAGTCCTCCTCGTCACTGAGCTGTTCAGAGAATTCTTCCTGCAGGTAATCGCTCACACGGGCTGCGCACGCTCGGGCGTCTGGATGGTTCTCTCGAAGCGACTCAAAAACCGGATCCAGCGTTCCTGCATGAGTCCTACCGCTCGTGATTCTTTCCATCACGAACTTGAGATGGGTGACAAACCGCCGAGTAATCGGTGAGTTCGGGGGCAAGTCGAGGTCTAGCTCGTTGCGAATGATCTCAAGCACATGGCTGAGTGCCGCGCTGTGAGACAGCGCGCGCTGACTCCCGCTGAAGATACCGGCGTTCACAAAATGCAGTGCGACGAAACCTGCTTCATCCTCGGGTAGTTGCACACCAAGCGAAGTCTCGACGATCGCGAGCATGCGCTCTGCGAGCAAGTATTCCTGCGGATAGCTCGTCCTTGTATCCCACAGCATCGGGTTGGGAAGGTTCTCGCCGTTCTCAGAGCGTTCGATTGCCTGCGCAAGGTGATCAGCGAGGGCCACTTCTGCCGCAGGTGTGAGTGTGTAGTTAAAGCGGGTACGCACCTCCTTGACCAATGCAGACACGGCAGCGATCACAGGAGTCGGTATTTCCAGGAGGATTCGGAATGCGCCGTCTTTGCCCAAACCTGTGAGATGAAATTCTCGCTCCACACGGTCTTCGTGTACCTTCATGCCTTTCTTCGCGAGATACCCGAGCCCTGAACCGACCAAGATGACGTCGTTTCCGTCTTTTCCAACCGCACTCACGACGTTGTTGTTGAAGACCCTCTTAATGATTCTCATTGCGCCTCCTCGGCTCGTGAGACTGGCAGTGCCAGTCTCACGAGCCGGTGCTCAAGCGTCCCGCGTGACTCTCGTGCTGATGCTGAGGAGCGGATCTCCCTCTCGCACATGGCCTTCGGCGAGAACCTCCACCGCCCGCCCAGTTTCGTCAGCGTTCGTGACGACGATCGGAGTGACCACAGAGATCCCCTGCGACAGCAGAGCGCTCCGGTCGAACTCTATGAGAACGTCCCCAGCGCGCACCCGTTGCCCTTGTTCAGCGCGTGGCGTGAAATGCTTTCCTCGGAGCTTAACCGTGTCGATACCCACATGCACAAGCACCTCGGCACCGTCGTCAGAGACCAGTCCGACAGCATGACCACTGGTCGGCATCGCGATTATGGTCCCGTCGATTGGCGCAACAACGCGTGGTTCATCCGGAATCACACAAACGCCAGGGCCGAGGACACCAGCACCAAACACCGCTTCGCCAGATTCGCTGAGAGCAACCGCACGTCCGGCTATCGGAGCGAGTACCTCGACAACGGGTGATGCTGACGGCTCGGCGTCATCGCTCTGCTCGCCCCCTTTCGCACGGTCGTTGCTTGGTTCGCTCTCAGTTCCCGCAAGCTTCTTTTCAAAGCCCCAGATCTGCACGAGAACGATCGGAACAGCCACCCCGACAAGCAGAGCCAATGCCGCTCCGGTCATCGGCTGCATCAGTGGCATTCCCAGGAACGGCGCGGGTGAGAACCCGAGCATCTTCGCGTTGAACAGACCCAAGACGGCGCCAGAAGCGGCCGCCGAGATTATTTCGATGAGCAGCAGTCGACGGTAACGCAGCAGGAAACCATAGATCGTCGGCTCGGTGATGCCGCCAATCGTCACAGCAATGGTGGCCGCACTTGCTGTTCCGCGTAGCGACGCATCTCGGCTGCGGATTGTCCGAATCAGCATCGCAAGCGCGATGCCCATTACGGCGTATTGATACCCAACGGCTGCACCAAGAATCACACTGGATCCCGTTGCTGCCACGTCGGCGAGCGCTATTGAAATCAGGGCCCAGTGCACTCCAAATGCAACGAGCAGGAACCACAAGGCCGGGACCACGATGTAGAAGACGAACGGTGCCGTCGTGGCGAGCCACTGTGTTCCCGCGCCAATCCCGTTGCCGACAAGCACACCAATGGGACCGAAGACGAGCGCTGTCAGAGGGACGAGAAGGACGAGTTCTATCGTCGGAATGAAGACCTGCTGCAATGTTTGCGGCAACCATCGCTTCAGAAGACGTTCGAGTCCTGCCAGAGCGAGAGCCAGCAGCAACGCGGGGAACATCGAACTTGCGTATGAGTACACAAACAGGGGAAGGCCGAACGCTTGGGCCACGGTGCCGGTATCTCCGATGGCCACGAAGCTGGGATGAAGCAGAGACGCAGCGATTGCCGCTCCAATATATGGGTTCGCGCCTAGCTTCTTCGACGCTGTGAAAGCCACGAAGAGCGGCAGGAAGTAGAAGATCGCGTTGCCTGTGGCCGTCAGAATGAGCGCGGTAGGCTCCTCCGGGTTGAGACCCGCGAACTGCGTCAGCAGCAACGTCAGCACCTGTACCATCGCAGCACCGGTAATGACTGGAATAAGGGGCTGGAACGTTCCTCCAAGGAAATCGAACACCACATCAAGAGGGCGCCGGCGCCCTCCCGATGTTTCATTCCCTTGATCGGCGAGGTTCGCCCAGTGCTTTTGGGAGAGCAACGCCTCCCGCACCTGACCCACCTGGGTTCCGATTACGACTTGTACTTGCCCGCCTGCACTCACAGCCTTCAGCACCCCTGGAGTTTTCTCCAGCGCGCCGAAATCCACCTGTGATTCGTCACGAACGACGAATCGTAGGCGGGTAGTGCATGCTCCAACCCACGTCACGTTTCGCGGGCCGCCGATTGCAACGCCGACGTCATCGGCGAGCGTTCGCGTATTGCTCAACTTCTCATCTCCTTTAGAGAATGGGGCTGAGAAGGAGCGCTCGGACAGCACAGACCCAGCCACCATTGGCTGAAAGGTCTCGCCTGCCGGAGCAGTAACAATCCTCATAGGTTCGGGCTTGCGCCCGTATTGACTGAATTATGACCTGCCGACGACCACAAAGCAAGCAATACTCTCGGCTACCTTGATTTATGCATATTCGCCAATCGACCATGAGTTTTGTGGGGAGGCGGCACAATGGGGAGTATGAGCACGAAGCTGATCCTGGTCAGACACGGCGAAACCGTCTGGCACGCAGAACATCGCTATGCCGGATCGAGCGACATCGCACTGACCGATGCCGGCTTGCAACAGGCCGAGAACCTCGCAGCCTGGGCGACGAAGCACCGGCCCGACGTTCTCGTCTCGTCCACACTCTCGCGGTCGTGGCGAACAGCGGATGCCGTCGCACAGGCGACCGGTCTCGAGCACTGGACCGATGGCGGCCTGAACGAGGTCGACTTCGGCAAGGGCGAGGGGCTCACGATGGAGGAGCTTTACGAGAAATACCCGGATGCCGCGGCCGCGTTCGAAGCGGCACCAGCACGTTCTCCCATGCCGTCCGGTGAGCCTGGAGCGATCGCTGTCGCGCGTGCCCTCAAGGTGCTCGCGCGCATTATCCGCGACACGGATGGCGGCACCGCGCTCGTCGTCACGCACGGAACACTCATGCGTCTCGTGATGTGCACTCTGCTCTCCATCGACCCGAACCTCTATCGCGACGTCTTCCCCGAGGTCGACAACTGCGCCCTCACGACGCTCTCGTTCGAAGATGAGAAGGCGTCGCTGCTGAACTTCAACGTTCCGGTCGCGAGCGCCCCTAAGACGTAGTTCGGCGTAGCCCGCAACGCACCAAGCGAGGCTCGCTCGCGCCTCTCAACTCGGGCAGAGCCTGTGCACCTGGCCCGGCAGCCGCTCCATGACTACCAATTCTTGGCACTATCACGTCATGGCTCAGAACACGTCGATCAGCTTGGATGACCACTTCTCGGACTTCCTTGCTCGGCAGGTAGACTACGGCCGCTACCGATCTGCGAGCGAGGTGATCCGCGCCGCCCTCCGATTGCTCGAAGATCAGGAGACGCAGATGACTGCGCTGCGCGCCGCTCTTGTTGCCGGCGAAGAGAGCGGCGCCCCTGAGCAATTCGACTTCGATGCTTTCATCGCCTCTCAGAAGTCGTGAGGGTTTACCGCCTTACCCCAGCCGCGCAGCGAGATCTCACGTCCATCTGGGATTACACGCAAGAACACTGGGATGCTCGCCAGGCTGAAACCGACCTCACCACCATCAGGGTCGCGATTGAACGTGTTGCCGACAACCCCGATCGAGGTCGCACGTGCGACGAGATTCGTGAAGGGTATCGACGGTACCGTGTCGGAAGTCACGTTGTGTTCTATTTGGAAAGCACCGACGGCGTGGACGTTATTCGGATTCTGCATCAGCGGATGGAACCGGGCCGACACTTGTGAAAGTGATCGGACCGAGCCTCGATTCTTCTGCTGGGCAACTTTCTCGCAGCTGAGCGCGCCACTCTTCGGCGAGCGCACAGCGAGATTGCGGATGCTGGATTCATGAGCCGACGCGATGGACCGCCGTGGAACCACAACATCCACTTTCACCGTGTCGTCCTCGAGGCGATACCGGATGCCGCGACCTCTGCGTTGGACGTGGGCACCGGAAACGGAATGCTCGCTCGCGACTTGCGCGAACGGCTCCGCGATGTCACCGCTGTCGATTTAGATGCCTCGACGCTTGCCTCGGCGCAGAGTGCTCACTCTGGCATCGAATGGGTGCATGCTGACGCGATGACACACGACTTCGGTCGCAGGTTCGATGTCGTCGCATCCGTCGCTGCGCTGCATCACTTCGACGACCTCAAGCTCGCGCTCGGTCGGCTCAAGGAACTCACTGCCCCTGATGGCGTCCTTGTCATCGTCGGTCTGGCGAAGGCGACGACGCCTGGTGACTACGCACTGGGCGCACTCGGCACCCTCGAGCACCAGTGGTACTCACGAACGCGAAACCTCTGGGAACACTCAGCGCCGACGGTTTGGCCGCCGACGCACTCGTACACGGAGGTACGCGAGTGCGCTGCTCGCGTGCTCCCCGGGGTGCGCTGGCAGCAGTTTGCGCTCTGGCGCTACGCCCTCACGTGGCGCAAGCCACCGTTTACGCTAGGGCGTGTTGCTGAACCCCCTTCAGTGCCACGCAGGTGAGGGTTTCAGCATCGTCGTGCGATGTGATCGTGGAGAGGTATGGGCCGTGGCTCGGCCAGGCGGACGTCGTGCGGGGTGGCGGTTCGAGTGGTCAGAACGACTCGTTGAGCCTCAGGTGGAGCAACGGGTACGGTCGACCGGCCTCGTCTTTCTCGCTGCGACTGACGACCTCGAATCCTCGGTGAACGCAGAAGCCTGCAGCTGAGACGTTCTGCTCGTTGACATCCACCTTGGCCACGCCGTGTTCCGCGATCGCATGACGCAGAAGCGCTGTTCCGATTCCAGCTCCGTGTTGCGTCGGGTCAACGAACAGCATCTCCAGATTTCCGTCGAGGACACCGAAGAATCCCACCGGTCGACCATCAAGCTCTGCGACCCACAGGGTCACCGCCGGGAAGTAGTCAGACTGCAAGTGGCTCTCGATCTCATCGCGGTGAGCATCCGCGAGAAAATCGTGCGTCGCATCCACGGCGCTACGCCAAATCGCAACGAGTGCCGGATACTCCGCAGCCCCGGTCGACGGCCGTAAGCTCAGAGCAGGCACGGTGGGTTCATCGCGCGAGCACATCAGGCCATCATCCCAGAGCGATGGCCGACGCCGTCGAGAACGCGGCCGTAGAGCCGACAAAGGCAGAACGCGTTACTCGGGCTGCACGGGCGGCACGAAGTGCAGCGCGTTCCACTCCCCGGGCGTCCGCAACGGCGCGAAGAGCGTCTTCGCCCCTTCCGCCGAGACACTCGCAACGCACGCCAGCAGGGAGAGCGTCGGGTAGCCGTGCGATCGATTGTCGCGGATGATCGCGGCGTCATCGTCGGGCGAAAGCTCTCCGCTTCGGGCGAGCACGTCGAGCCAGCCGCCCCACCACTCATCGTGGAGGCCTCCGCTTCGTGGCGCGGCATCCTGAAACTCCGGCAGCCAACGAGATGTACGCGCGGACTCCGGGTCGTCGACCGCGCGGTGCTCGATCATGTGGGTTCCTGGCAGCAGTTCTTCGATTCCGAGTGACTCGCCGTCCCACGTCGTCACGGTCACGCGAGGTCCATCGATCTCGACCAAGTTGAAACCCGCCGTCCGAGGTTCCCGCGGCGAGCGCCCCGCCACCGATTCGAGCACCAGTCCGCCACGCGACTCGAGCTGGCGACGGTCGCCGGTGAACGTGTCAGCACGGTTCAGCATGACGGCGAGGCGTCCGCTGGCGGCATCCGATGCGAGCCAGGCTCCGCCGGCACGCACATCGCGCACACCGGCGACGCCGGGATACTCGGGCCACCAAAGTCCGAGAGGCTGCCACGGGCGGTTCGGGTCCTCATCGCGCACGGCCAGCAGACGTACGCTGCCACCCGCCGTCTCGGGTACGTGAACGATGACAGTGCACATCAGCTCTCCTTGGGAACGTGGCGATCAAGCCAGTCGACCAGTCGGGCGACGACCTCATCGCGGTTGGTTTCGTTGAAGATCTCGTGGCGCGCCTCGGGAAAGATCTCGAGTTCGACGTCGCTGAGCTTCGCACGCGTGACGTACTGCTCAGCGAGCAGAGTGCCGCCGCGCTCACCGCCCAGAGTGTCGCGTGAACCGACCATGATGAGCACGGGGATATCGCGAGGCATCTTCGGCGATGGACGACCGAGCATCGCGAGTGGCTGGAGCGGCTTCCACGCCGGTGTCTCGGCGATATCGAAGGTCAGCGGATCCGCCGCGAACGCCTCGCCCGCAGTCGGGTCACGACTGAGCCACTCGAGCCCGGTGGCGCCATGGGTGCGCCACGGTTTGTTGAGGTCCCCGCCGTTCAGAATGCCCGGCACGGCCAGGGAGGTTCCCGTGAGCACGGCTGCATCGTAGAGCGCCGAGCGCGCGATGATGCGCTGGGCCATGAGCGAGCCCCAGCTGTGCCCGAGCACGATGAGGGGGAGATCAGGATGCCGCTCGCGCAGAGCCTCGCCGACATCCTGCACCGCTCGAATCGCTCCGCGGATGCCCCTCGGCCCAAGATGCGTGAGCCCCAGGTGGTCGAGCCCGGTCTGCCCGTGTCCGCGGTGGTCGTCGGCGTACACCGTGTATCCCGCAGCGACGAGCTCAGCGGCGAGCCGCCCGTAGCGGCGCGCGTGCTCCCCCACTCCGTGAACGATGTGCACGATGGCGCGCGGGTTTTCAGCCACCCATTCGTAGTACGTGATGGTCACGTTGTCGCGGTCGACGAGTGTATGCGTTGCATCCGTTTGCTCAGCCATGCCATAAGAGTACTTGCACGGCATTCGGGTATTTACTTAGCGAAGCTAATAAGCTAGGCTAATTAGCTGTGGCAAAGACTATCGGGGAGCAGAGTTCAGAGCTGCGCATCGCGACCTTTCGTCTCGCCCGGAGGCTGCGGGCGGAGAAGGCCGACGGTGAGTTGAGCGACGCCCACTTCTCGGTTCTCGCGGGTCTCTACTCGCATGGTCAAGAGACCCTCAGCGCGCTGGCCGAACGCGAAGGGGTGTCGGCCCCGTCGATGAACCGGACTGTGAACTGTCTCGAAGAATGGGGCTATGTCGAGCGCGTCGCCGATGAGAGCGACCGTCGAAAAGTCATCGTGGCCCTCACGGAGGCCGGCCGAGCGAACGTCAACGACACCGTGAAGAAGCGGGATCGGTGGCTGCACCAGCAGGTCCGCTCGCTGAGCCCCGAAGATCGTGCCACGCTCTTTGCCGCAAGCGACCTGATGAGGAGACTCGCCACCCAGTGAAAGCCATGTTCCGCTCGCTGTCGAGCTTCAACTATCGAATCTGGTTCCTCGGGGCCCTGGTTTCGAACGTTGGTGCGTGGATGCAGGCGACGACGCAGGACTGGGTCGTCCTCGTCGATCTGACAGACAACAACGCGCTCGCGGTGGGCACGACGATGGCGCTGCAGTTCGGACCGCAGCTGCTCATGGTGCCGATCTCCGGCTATATCGCGGACCACTTCGACAGGCGGAAGATCCTGCTGTGCACGCAGTCCGCCCTCATGCTGCTCGCCGCAGGCCTCGGCATCCTTCTTCTTCTCGACGTCGCACAGCTCTGGCACGTCTTCGTGTTCGCGTTCGTGCTCGGCGTCGTGAACTCCATCGACACGCCGGCCCGCCAGGTGTTCGTCTCCGATCTGGTCGGCACCGACAACCTCGTCAACGCGGTGTCGCTGAACTCAGCCTCATTCAACACCGCACGCCTCATCGGTCCGGCTGTCGCCGGCATCCTGATCGCCATCGTCGGCTCGGGCTGGGTCTTCATCATCAACGCGGGGACGTTCCTCGCAGTGCTCGGGGCCCTTCTCGCGCTGCGGGTGAGCGAGCTGTTCCGCAGTCCACGCGCGACCGGAAGCCCGTTCAAAAACATCATCGAGGGCTTCCTCTACGTGCGTGCGCGCCCCGACCTCACTGTGATCTTCGTGATCGTGTTCATCATGGGCGCGTTCGGCATGAACTTCCCGATCGTCGCCTCGACCATGGCCGTCGAGTTCGGACGCGGAGCAAGCGAGTACGGATTGCTTTCATCAGTGCTCGCGATCGGATCGCTGACCGGCGCCCTCATGGCGGCGCGGCGCACGAGACCGCAGATGCGCATCGTCATCGCGGCGACGGGGCTCTTCGGTGTCGCCTCCACGGTCTCGGGTGTGATGCCGACGTACGTGTCGTTCGCGATCTCGCTCGTGCTGGTCGGCTTCTCGACGGTCACGATGCTCACCACGGCGAACAGCTACGTTCAGACGACGTCGGACCCTGTGATCCGCGGTCGTGTGATGGCGCTCTACGGCGCGATACTCATGGGGTCCACCCCGGTCGGCGCACCGATCGTGGGGTGGATCGCGAACCTCTTCGGCGCACGCTGGACTCTCGGTGTCGGCGCCATGGCAGGCTTCGCTGCGTGCGCGGTCGGTCTCGGCTGGCTCATCATCTCTCGCGAGCTGCGCCTGCACCGCAACCCGAATTCACGCTGGAAGCTCGTGTTCACTCACTTCGGGCGCCCGCTGCCCGGCGCGCCGACCGCTGAGCTGGGACGCATCGGACTCACCGCCCCGATCCAGGTCGTCCACGGTCCGGATGGGTCGAAGGAGTACCTCGACCTGCACGGCAAGACCCTCGGGGTCAGCGGCGACGACGAGATCGACGAGGATGCCGCGACCCAGCGGCCATCCACGAAGCCACTGCCCGTCGCCGGGTCCAACCGAGGCGCCACCGAGCGGGAGCACGGCGAGGCATCCGATGACCTCGAACTCGATACGTCTGCCATCGCGCTCCCGCAGTCCGCACCGCAGGCGGTGCCGTTCATCGAGCCCGAGACGCTGACCGGGCAGATCCGGACACAGTACCTCGAAGACGATGAGCCCGAAGGATCTGAGCCCGACCGAGACTGAGCCCGTGCGAGCGGCTCAGCGTCGCGCGGCATCCCCCACCGTCGACTCACGCACCACGAGTTCGGGCTGGAACACGATCTGCTCATGCTCGAAACCACGCCCCGCCTCGACTTCGCGAACGAGCAGGTCGACGGCCGTGTGACCGATCTCGTGGCTCGGCTGACGCACGGATGACAGCGGAACGACCGAGGCCCGAGTGAAGGCGATGTCGTCGTAGCCGATCAGCGCGATGTCATCGGGAACACGCACGTGGCCGAGCATGGTGAACGCCTGAAGCAGACCCATCGCGAGCAGGTCATTCGCCGCAAAGACCGCGTCGGGGCGGCGGCCGGCCGACCGCTCGGCCAGGCGCTCGCCCGCCGCGCGACCGTGGAGCACAGTCAGGGAGTCCTGCAGAATCACCTCGAGCGTCGCGTCGGGCACCTCAGCGACCGCGTGCTGGGCTCCCTCGAGACGGTCAGCGACCTGGCGGATGCGCGCCGGACCGCCGACGAACGCGATGCGCCGCCGCCCGATGTCGAGAAGATGCTTCACCGCCATGTATCCGCCAGCGGCGTCGTCGACCGCGACAGACGAGTAGTCCTCCCGGTCGGTCTGTCTGTCGACGAGAACGGTCGGCGTGCCGTGCCGACGCATCGAGTCGAGACGTTCGGGGCGAGCGCCCACCGGGGTGAGCAGGATGCCGAAGACCCGCTGCTCCGAGAACAGGTCGAGGTGCGCCGCCTCACGCTCGGCATCCTCGTCGCTGTTCGCCAGCAGCACGGAGAACCCAGCCTCGCGCCCGCGATCTTCGGCGCCGCGAGCGAGGTCGGTGAAGAACGGGTTGCCGATGTCGAGCACGGAGAGCCCGATGCTTCGGCTGCGTCCGGCGCGCAGCTGACGAGCGGCGTCATTGCGCACGAAACCGAGATCTTCGATCGCCGCGGTGACGCGCTCAACGGTGGCCGGCGACACCTTGTCGGGCCGGTTGAGCACGTTAGACACTGTGCCGACTGATACCCCGGCCCGCTCAGCCACATCGCGAACGCTCGCTGCCATTGGTCCCTCGTCTCTTCCCATGCACGGTCGCGTCGCTCGTAGCGACACGACCGTGCAGTCATTATGCCTTGCTGGCGGTTATGCCTTGAGCTTCGATCTTCTCAATCGATACAGCACTGCTCCGGCAGTCACTAGCGCGAGCGCAATCAGAAGCAGGATGAGGATGCCCACGGGTCCTGTCCAGGGCAGCTCTCCGTCGGCACCGCTGTTGTCCGGGTGTTCCGCACCGGGAGCTTGGGTGGGAGCTGTCGGATCGGTCGCGCCGACGACGGCATCCTCAGTACCAGCAAACAGGATGACCGGCTCGTGACCTTGCGCGAATGCGAAGGCCCACACGCCAAGGGTCGATCCGACCTGTTCGTCAGTGATCGACAGAGAGTCGCTCTCAGCACCCGAGATCGGTGCTCCGTCCGCGACCCACACGAGCTGTGTCGATGCCGCTTCGGGGTCGAACCCGGGAAGCCCGGCCGTGACCTTCTCGCCGCTCTTCAGCACTCCGCTGATCGACAGCTCCCCCGACACGGAGAACTCCGACTCGGCCTTCGCAGGCACGGCGAACTCACCGATCTCGATCTCCGCCTCAGGCGTCACGACCGCGCCACGATCGACGGGCGCGAAGTCGCTCCCGCCCACGCTGACGCGCGGCACGAACCCTCCCGCCGGAACGCGTGGGATCACGATGGTGCCGTCCTGGTCGCTCCAGAAGCGAGCGGATGCCCATTCGCTCCCCGCCTGCGTCAGCCCGCTGACCATCGCAGACGCGTCGTCGAGATCGTTGAGAGGCTCACCGTTCTCGTCGACGAGTCGGAGCGACACCTGTCCGCCCAGACGCGACAGCTCGACGTCGGCGAACGGGCTCTCAGACGCCTGTCCGTCGGAGACGGAGAACTGCGGCTCCTCGCCCTCCAGCGTTGCCGCGCCCGCGAGTGTCTCGCCCAACGCGAACCGTGCATCGGAGAAGTCGGTACCGAAAGTCAGCGTGTACTGACCATCGGTGAGCTCGGACATCGTCCAGTTGCCATCCGCATCCGTCTGTGCCTCCTGCTCGAACTGATACTCGCCCGAGTCTTCGTCCAAGACGTACGCGGTCACGACGACGTTCTGCAGGGCCGCATCGTTCTCGGTGATCGAACCGCTGATCTCGGCTCCTTCAGCAGCGACGGCCTGGTCCGCCGCGAACCCCAAGTGGGGTGCCACGCTGAGCGCGAGCCCCAGCGTCAGTCCGAGCACCGATCTGGACAGGTTCTTGCGGCTCATCGTTCTTCGCTGGTGCAGCCCACTCATCTTCATCGCATTCATTGACTTGTTCTTCGTCACTTCTTCTCGTCTCATTCGCCTAGGCCACTCGGACTCGTCCGAACGCAACGACGTTCACCGGGCCCACGAGGCCGTATTCAGCGCGCTTCGCTACGCCGTACACGGTCGGATTCACGACCCGAAGTCGATTGAGCAGCGTCGTCGTCACCTCGACACGGAGGTTGTTCCGGCCCGGCCGCACGTAGTCGCTGATGTCCACTCGATCGGCGAAGATGTCGACGTCAGCCACACGCTGACTGTTGACCCAGATTCGGTACGTGTCTCGCAGCGGCCCCAGCTCAAGGCCTACTCCGACGAGCCCGACGGCCCATTTTCCGTCGAGTTCGAAGACCGCCGAATAGTCGCCGACTCCCGAGGTGTCCTCCAACCCGGCGATCTCCGTCCACGGCCGCAGTCCATCCAGAGAGTGCGTAGACGAGACGTGCTTCGTCTCCGCGCTGTCGATGTCTTGAGGCTCCCAGCCGTCGACCTTGAGGCTCCACGACGTGACGCCGACCGCTGCCGGAAGGTTCGGGATTTTCCCCTTGCGCACTTTGCCGTTCGAGAGCGTCGCGCGCTTCTGACCTGCGGAGTCTGACTCGATGTAGATCTTCGTGTCCTTGAGACGTACCCGATCGGCGTCGGTGTCGACCACGTAGGCCGACGGAACCTTGACGCCGGCCCAGTCACCGTCCGCGAACACGATGACAGTCGACTGCCCCGGCGTCAGCCGGATCCTGAGGCTCACGCGATTCCCGTCTCGCTGATACTCGGCGACGGGGCGAATCTCACCCGTCCACGCGTCGAGAGTGAACGGGATGCTGTCTGCCGACGTCGCCGTCAGAGTGACAGTCTGATCGATGAGTTCGAGCTTGTCCTTCGGCGGGTTGTGCCGAGCGTTGGCGAGGTAGAAGAAGTCGCGCTCACCGTCCACGCGGTGCACGTGTTTGAGGTTCGAGAACTCATACGTCACCGTTCGATTCACGCCGAGCGACTTCAACGCCGTCGCGATGTCGGCGTCTTCAGGGGCGAGTGCGACGTTCGGCGATTTCGTGAGGGTCGCGACCGATGCGGCGACGCTGCTGTTCGCCTCGTCGTCCGCCAGCCCTGTCGACTCCGGATTCGACCAGTCGCCGTAGAGCACGATGGGAAGGCCGCTCTCGGCGTATTCCACGAGCTTCGTCGCGACGGAGGGCGCCAGGGTCGCCTCTCGACCTCGGAAGCGATCGATGTCCACGACGATGACCTTGTAGTTTCCGCCTTCCGGAGCGAAGCGCTTGTCCGCGACGACCGCATTCTCGAGTTCAAGGGACGACGACGAGAGAAACCCATGCGTCCAGCCGATCGGGATGCCGTCCCGCGTTGACCAGGGCGCACCGATGCCCGTCTGTGCCCAGCCCTTCTGACGGAGGAACGCGATGTCGTACTGCGCCTTCCCCTGTTGGAGGACCCACTGCGTGCGTGTGATGAACGCTGACACGTCTGAGACGTGAGTCCAGTTCGGCGTTCGCGGACCCCAGGCCTCCGAATAGCCGATCGCGTCGTTGTAATAGGGGCTGAACGCGGCAAACCCTGGCCACTGGGAGCCCGGAGCGGAGAGGTAGGGGAAGCCGTGGAGAACCGTCTGGTTCACTCCCCCGACGAAGGTCTCGCCAAGGGTCTGCAGGACCTTGGTCCAGGTCGTGTCGTACGCCGCGCCGTAGTAAGCGGCTGCCTCGCAGGAGAGGATCTTGCCTCCCGCCAGGTCTCGTCCGCTCGCGAGAACACGATAGTCGTCTACGTTCTTCGCGCCGAGCGACTCAGTCTCTGGGATGTCGACGATTCCCGCTTGGCTGATGGAGTCCTGCTCGAGGCCGTATGCCTGAACGCGGTACTCGACGCCGAGATCGTGGGCCCAGTCACGGAGCTTGATCAGATGGTGCTCTGTGTAGAGATCGCTGAGAACACGGTTGTAGTCGTCACGAACGCGGTCGTTCTTGAAGTCGGCGAAGTCGTAGACGTACTTCTCGTCTCGCTCGATCAGGATGGGAAGGAAATCATCGAGCCCATAACTGTTTCGCGACGCGAACTCGTCGACGATGTTGCGCGTCCAGATGGTCGCTTCCGTCTCGATCTCGAGGGAGTCCTCGAAGAACGCCCCGCCCGAGACGGGAAGGAGCTCTTTGATCCGCGCCGTCAGCACGTTCTTCTCCCAATAGTCGATCAGTGCCTGCGCCCCGGCGGCGCTGAAGTGATCGACGACGTAGGACGTCGGATCGGTGTGCTTGCCACCCTCGGGCTGCTGACCGGAACCGCGCTCCCAGTAGGAGATCACAACCCACGTCTCGGTTCCGTCCGGGGCTGTCCATGTCAGGTTTCCATCGGTGACCGAGTCGGTGACGTCCTCGAGCGAGTCTCGGTCGATGCGAATCGGCCCACGGCTCGGCTTCTCGACGATCTGAGCGACGTGCACGGCGATCAGGCGATGCTCGGTCACGCCCGATGCGGCCTCCGTCACGGGCTCGGGTACGGCGCCGGCGAACTCTTCTCCACCCGCGACCTCGATGCTTCCGTGAACCAGTTCAGTGAGCGCGGCTTCGGACTGAGGCGTAATGCTCGGCACCGCGGCCGGCCACGACGGCCCGAGCGTGATGTCGATGCGCACATCACGACGCGCGCCCTCGTCGAGCGCTGCTTCGACAGCAGCGATCCAGCTCTTGCTCCCCCAGCCGTGCCCCTTCACATCGAGAAGCGAACTGTCCACGCTGTGGTGCACGTCAGCGACTTCCAGGCCGCCGAAGCCCGCATCGGCTACCTGGCCGACCTCTCGGATGATCTCGTCTACGTCGACTTCTCCGTTCGGCCACCACCAGCGGAATTTGGGCGCGAACTCCATGCTCGGGTTTCGAAACGCAGCGCCCGGTGCAGCGGCGGCCTTCGAGGCGATTCGAGATTGCGATCTCGCATTCGCCGGGACGGCTGCTCTTGTCCCGATGGTCATCGCTGCAAATGTCGCTACTGCGCTGTAGCTGATCAGTTGCCTTCGCGTCAGCTCGGATTTCAAGGTCATGTGGCCTTTCTTCAGGCGCAATCCAAGCCACAGCCCGACATTGCGCTGATGAATCGTTTTAACTCAAACACTGGAGAGCATAGCCACACGCTCACGAGCTGGTCAATCAATTCTTTTCCCCATATTTCCGCCCTTGTCGCCTGGCAGAAAATGCGGGTTGACCTTGGACGTGAGTTTCCCCTATTCTGATTTCAACCGTTCGCTTAAAACGATTCACCCCATCTCGCCCCGGAGCGTGATCAATGTCGATCTCCCCTGACCAGCCGATCCTCGAGCTGCGTGACATCCGAAAGACCTTCGGGTCTGTCGTCGCGCTCGAGTCGGGAAGCCTCTCCCTCCACTCGGGGTCCATTCACGCTCTCGTCGGCGAGAACGGCGCCGGGAAATCCACGCTCGTCAAGGTGGTCGCCGGCGTGCACCGTCGCGACTCGGGGGACTTCACTCTCGGCGGCGAGCCCGTCGACTTCAGCTCGACGGCTGAGTCGAAGGATGCCGGCATTGCCGTGATCTACCAGGAGCCGACGCTGTTTCCCGACCTCACGGTCGCAGAGAACGTGTTCATGGGCCGTCAGCCGGTGAACAGCACACGCACGATCGATCGCCGCACGATGCGCGTCGAAGCGAGCAAGCTCTTCGAGCGCCTGGGCGTCGCGATCGACCCGGACCGCCTCGCGCTCGGCCTCTCCATCGCGGATCAGCAGGTGCTCGAGATCGCCAAGGCCATATCGCTCGACGCACGCGTGCTCGTCATGGACGAGCCCACTGCCGCACTCAGCGGAGTCGAGGTCGAGCGCCTCTTTACCATCGCTCGTGCGCTCCGCGACGAGGGCCGCGGCCTCATCTTCATCTCGCACCGCTTCGACGAGATCTTCAGCCTCTGCGACACGATCACAGTCATGCGCGACGGGGCGTACATCTCGACCCACAGCGCAGACGACGTGACTCCGGCCGACATCGTGACCCGCATGGTCGGTCGCGACGTCGACACGCTCTTCCCCAAGACCGAGGGGATCGAGCCGGGCGACGTCGTACTCTCCGTCGAGGGGCTCACCTCCCCCGGCACCTTCTCGAACGTAAGTTTCGAGGTGCGCGAGCGCGAGATCGTCGGCCTCGCCGGACTTGTCGGCGCCGGTCGCAGCGAGATCGCCCGCGCGATCTTCGGCGTCGACACCTATGCAGAGGGAGTCGTCCGCATCGACGGCACCCCGCTGCGCAAGGGCAGCCCGCGTCGCGCGATCAAGGCCGGCATCGGTCTCGTTCCCGAAGACCGCCGTCAGCAGGGCCTCGTGGTCGACACCTCGGTCGCCCGCAACATGACGCTCGTCATCCGCCGCAAGCTCGCCAAGCTCGGCCTGCTCACGAGTCACGCCGAATACGTGTCTGCGCGCGAGGGCGCCGTCAAGTTGCACGTCAAGGCGGGCGATCTCGACAGCGAGGCCCGCACCATGTCGGGCGGCAACCAGCAGAAGGTCGTGCTCGCGAAATGGCTCGCCACGAACCCTCGTCTGCTGATCGTCGACGAGCCCACCCGCGGCATCGACGTCGGCACGAAGGCGGAGGTGCACCGTCTGCTCGACGAGCTCGCGCAGGAGGGCATGGCGATCCTCATGATCTCCTCCGAGCTGCCCGAGGTGCTCGGCATGAGTGACCGTGTGATCGTGGTCCGCGAAGGCGAGGTGACGGCCGAGCTCAGCAGAGCGGAGGCCGATTCCGAGTCCGTCATGACGGCAGCGACCCGAACGGAGAGCGCAGCATGAGCGCGGCATCCCGCTTCACCAGCATTCTCAAGCGCCGCGAGACCAGCGTCGCCCTCGCAGTGATCGTCGTCGTGGTCATCGCGACGCTGTTCAACTCGAGCTTCGCGTTCGGCTCCGACGGCTTCCGGAACCTTCTGCTCACGCCGTCGATCCTCGTCCTGCTCGCGATCGCCCAGTCGGTCGTCGTGATCACACGCAACATCGACCTGTCGGTCAGTGCGATCCTCGGGCTCTCCGCATACGCCACGGGCCGCATGTTCACCGACTGGCCGGGCGCCCCGACGATCCTCGTGATCCTCCTCGGCATCCTGCTCGGCACGGGCCTCGGCGTCATCAACGGTCTGCTGGTCAGCGTCGCGAAGGTGCCCGCCCTCGTCATCACGCTGGGCACGCTCTACATCTACCGCGGCATCGACATCGCGTGGGCCGGCTCGACCCGCATCAACGCGTCGGATCTGCCGCGCGGCTTCACCGCGATCGGAACGGGCTCCCTCTTCGGCATCCCCTGGCTCACCGTCATCGCACTCATCGTGTTCGCGATTCTGGCCTACTACCTCGGCTACACGCGCTCCGGTCGCGACCTGTATGCGATCGGGTCCAATCCGGATGCCGCAGAGCTCTACGGTCTGCCGGTGGCACGCCGCGTCTTCGGCACGTTCGTCATCTCCGGAACGCTCTCCGGCGCCGCGGGCGTCATGTACGCCGCCCGCTACGCCACGGTGAGCGCCACTGCCGGAAGCGGACTCGAGCTGGACTCCGTGGCCGCAGCCGTCATCGGCGGCGTCGCGATCTTCGGCGGCAGCGGAACCGTGCTCGGCGCCGCACTCGGTGCGGTGCTGCTCTCCACCATCAACCGCGCGCTGCCCACCGTCGGCATCCAGGACTTCTGGCAGCAGGCCGTCGTCGGTGCGCTCATCATTGGCGCGATCGTGCTCGACCGTGTGCTGTACGTCCGAAACCAGCGGGCGATGCTGCGCAGCCGAGATCATGCGACCCCCGCGAAGGAAGGTGTCAAGCGATGACGCAGACACTCGAGAAGACGACGACACCCGAGGCACCCTCCACGTCGTCCCGCCTGCGCCGCGTCGTGTTCGGTCGTTCCGCGGCCATCCTGGCTCTGCTCGTCGTAGTGTGGATCATCGCGACCGTCAGCGTCGACAACTTCAACACCCCGAACACGCTGTACTTCCTGATCCTCGACGTGTTCCCGGTGCTGCTCATCGCGCTGCCGATGACGTTCATCATCATCACGGGCGAGATCGATCTGTCGGTGGCCAGCATGGTCGGGCTCTCGAGCGTGATCATCGGTGCGCTCTTCCAGGCCGGAACACCGCTTCCCGCAGCCATCGCGATCGCCGTCCTCGTCGGCGTCATCGGCGGCGCGGTCAACGGGTTCCTCATCACGGTCGTCGGTCTGCCGTCGCTCGCCGTCACGATCGGTTCGCTCGCACTGTTCCGCGGAATCGCCGTCGGTATCCTCGGCACTACAGCGGTGACGGGCTTCCCCGACGTGTTCAAGGACCTCGTGAAGGAGCGCCTCTTCGGACGCGGAACAGCGTTCCCGTCGATTCTGCTGCTGTTCGTCGTGCTCGCGATCATCGCCATCGTGCTGCTGCACTTCACGAGCTTCGGTCGCAGCGTCTACGCGATCGGTCTCAACAAGGATGCCGCGACATTCGCCGGCATCGACGGAGGTCGTGTGAAGTTCTGGCTGTTCGTCGCGAGCGGGGTCATCTCGGCGGTTGCTGGAGCGTTCTGGACCTTGAGATACGACTCCGCGCGCGGTGACAACGCGATGGGCCTCGAACTCGTCGTCGTCGCGGCTGTGCTCGTCGGCGGTGTCTCGATCTTCGGCGGCCGAGGCTCGCTCGTCGGCGTCATCGCGGGTGTTCTCGTGATCGGCGCCCTGCGCAGCGCGCTCCGCCTTGCCGACGTCTCCTCCGACGTGATCAACGTCGCGACGGGTCTACTGCTGGTCGTCTCGGTGATCGTCCCGTCGATCATCGGCGGCGTCAGTTCGCTTCTGGCCAGGCGGCGGATCCGCCAGGCATCCCACTAGCCTCACCCCCTGCACCAACACAGAAAGAAGGACGAACAATGAAGTCGCTCATCTCCCGCTCTCGCACAGGGACGGCGCTCGTCGCGCTCGCCCTTGGCGTGACCCTCACCGCAACGGCCTGCTCCTCCGGCGGAGGAGGGGACGACGGAGACGGCGGATCCGGCTCCGGAGACTACAACATCGCGTTCCTGCCGAAGAGTCTCGGCAACCCGTACTTCGAGGCGTCCGACGCCGCGGCGAAGGAGGCCGTCGAGGGCTTCGGCGGAACCTTCAAGGAGGTCGGACCGACCGAAGCGACCGCCGACGGACAGGTGACCTACATCAACACGCTGACGCAGCAGTCGGTCGACGCGATCGTCCTCTCGGCGAACGACCCGAACGCGCTGTGCGACGCTCTCGGCGAGGCACGTGACGCGGGCGTCGCCGTTGTGACCTTCGACTCCGACGTCGACCCCGAGTGCCGCGACATGTACGTGTCGGCGTCGAACGCCGAGCTCATCGCGAAGAAGCAGGTCGACCTCATCGCCGAGCAGATCGGCGGCGAGGGCGAGATCGCGATTCTCTCGGCGGCCGCGAACGCGACCAACCAGAACGCCTGGATCGAAGAGATGAAGACGTACCTCGACTCGGAGTACCCCGACATCGAGCTCGTCGACACCGTGTACGGAAACGACGACGACCAGACCTCGTTCGACAAGACCGAGGCGCTGCTCTCGACGTACCCCGACCTCAAGGGCATCATCTCGCCCACGACGGTCGGCATCGCCGCAGCGGCACGCTACCTCTCCACGTCTGACCACAAGGGCGAGGTTGCACTGACCGGTCTCGGCACGCCGAACGACATGCGCGAGTACATCGAGGACGGCACTGTGGAGTCGTTTGCGCTGTGGAACCCCGAGGACCTCGGCATCCTCGCCTCATTCGCCGCGAAGGCCATGATCGATGGCGACATCACGGGCGAGGAAGGCGACACGTTCACGGTCGAAGGGCTCAGCACCGACGAGACCGAGTTCACCGTCGGAGCAGAGGGCGTCATCACGCTGGGAGACCCGTTCGTCTTCACAGCTGACAATATCGACGACTTCGACTTCTGACACACCCGCGGGGCGCCTTCGGGCGCCCCGCACTCGTTCCGCCGCTTGCGATGCCCCGCGCTGCGGACTACAGTAAATGAAACGATTCAATCAGACGTTTGCGCAGTGCTCTGACCGATAACGGGAGCACCATCCGTCAAAGGAGAGAACCCATGTCCTTCGCTGACATCGCCCCCGAACTCGCCAAGCAGGCCATCGAACTGCCCTCGTGGGCGTTCGGCAACTCGGGCACGCGCTTCAAGGTCTTCGGCACGCCCGGCACTCCCCGCACGGTGGAGGAGAAGATCGAGGATGCCGCGACGGTGCACCGCTTCACGGGCCTGGCCCCGAGCGTCGCGCTGCACATTCCGTGGGACACCCACGACGACTACGCCGCACTGCGCCGCTTCGCCGAGGAGCGCGGCGTCTCGCTCGGCACCATCAACTCCAACACCTTCCAGGACGACGTCTACAAGTTCGGCTCGCTCACGCACTCCGACCCCGCCGTCCGCCAGAAGGCCATCGACCACCACTTCCGCTGCATCGACGTCATGAACGCGACGGGCAGCCGCGACCTCAAGATCTGGCTCGCTGACGGCACCAACTACCCCGGCCAGGGAGATATCCGCTCGCGCCAGGACTGGCTGCACGAATCCCTCTCGGCGATCTACGACCGCCTCGGCGACGACCAGCGCATGGTGCTCGAGTACAAATTCTTCGAGCCGGCGTTCTACCACACAGACGTTCCGGACTGGGGCACCTCCTACGCCCAGGTCTCCGCCCTCGGCGACAAGGCCATGGTCTGCCTCGACACGGGGCACCACGCCCCCGGCACCAACATCGAGTTCATCGTCGCGCAGCTGCTGCGCCTCGGAAAGCTCGGCTCCTTCGACTTCAACTCGCGCTTCTACGCCGACGACGATCTCATCGTCGGCGCGGCCGACCCGTTCCAGCTGTTCCGCATCATCCTCGAGGTTGTGCGCGGCGGCGGCTACGGAACCCCCGATGTGGCCTTCATGCTCGACCAGTGCCACAACATCGAAGACAAGATCCCCGGCCAGATCCGCTCGGTGCTGAACGTTCAGGAGATGACGGCGCGCGCCCTCCTGCTCGACCGCGACGCGCTCACAGCCGCGCAGAACGAGCACGACGTGCTGAAGGCCAACGGCATCCTCATGGATGCTTTCTACACCGACGTCCGCCCCGACCTCGCGGCCTGGCGCGCCGAACGCGGGCTCCCCGCGGACCCGATGGCGGCGTACGCCGAGTCGGGCTACCAGCAGAAGATCGAGAACGAGCGCGTCGGCGGCACGCAGGCCGGCTGGGGCGCGTAGAGGCCGGCATCCTCCCCCTCCACCTCACAGTCGCACACTCACACACGGAGAGACCATGACCAACCCCACCGTCCGCGCTCTCATCGAGCGGAGCAACCGCCTCGGCGCCGACCCGAAAAACACCAACTACGCCGGCGGGAACACCTCCGCCAAGGGCCACGAGACCGACCCCGTCACGGGTGAGACGACAGAACTCATGTGGGTGAAGGGCTCCGGCGGAGACCTCGGGACGCTCACAGAGAAGGGTCTCGCCGTGCTGCGGGTCGACCGCCTGCGCGCGATGCAGAACGTCTACCCGGGCGTCGACCGTGAAGACGAGATGGTCGCGGCCTTCGACTACACGCTCTTCGGCAAGGGCGGCGCCGCACCGTCCATCGACACCGCTATGCACGGGCTCGTCGACGCCGCGCACGTCGATCACCTGCACCCGGATGCCGGCATCGCGATCGCCACCGCGGCCGACGGCGAGCGCCTCACCACCGAGATCTTCGGCGACAAGGTCGTGTGGGTGCCGTGGCGCCGCCCTGGCTTCCAGCTCGGGCTCGACATCGCGGAGATCAAGCGGGAGAACCCGCAGGCGGTCGGTTGCATCCTCGGCGGCCACGGCATCACGGCCTGGGGCGACACGAGCGACGAGAGCGAGAAGAACTCGCTGTGGATCATCGAGACCGCCGCAGCGTACATCGCCGAGCACTCGAAGGCGGAGCCCTTCGGCGCAGCGCTCGACGGGTACGGCGCGCTCGCGGAGGAGGAGCGTCGCACGAAGGCCGCCGCTCTCGCTCCGGCGCTGCGCGGCGTGGCATCCTCCGACCGCCCCATGGTCGGCCACTTCACAGACTCTGACGTCGTGCTCGACTTTCTCTCGCACAGCGAGCACCCGCGTCTGGCCGCGCTCGGCACGAGCTGCCCCGACCACTTCCTGCGCACCAAGGTGAAGCCGCTCGTCATCGACCTGCCCGCAACGGCGAGCGTCGAGGAGATCCTCGAGCGTCTGCCCGAGCTGCACGAGCAGTACCGCGCCGACTACGCCGCGTACTACGAGCGCCACGCCGACGAGGACTCCCCCGCTATGCGCGGCGCCGACCCGCTGATCATCCTCGTGCCGGGCGTCGGGATGTTCAGCTACGGCAAAGACAAGCAGACCGCGCGCGTCGCCGGTGAGTTCTATGTCAACGCGATCAATGTGATGCGCGGCGCCGAGGGGCTCTCGAGCTACGCTCCGATCGACGAGCGTGAGAAGTTCCGCATCGAGTACTGGGCGCTCGAGGAGGCCAAGCTGCAGCGCATGCCGAAGCCGAAGCCCCTCGCGACGCGCATCGCGCTCGTCACGGGCGCTGCGTCCGGCATCGGCAAGGCCATCGCGAAGCGTCTCGCCGCCGAGGGCGCCTGCGTCGCTATCGCGGACCTCGACATCGAGAAGGCGAAGGCAGCGGCAGCCGAGATCGGCGGACCGGATGTGGCGGTCGGTCTCGCGGCAGACGTGTCCAACGAGGATGCCGTCACGGCCGCGATCAACGAGACGGTGCTGGCCTTCGGCGGTCTCGACATCGTCGTGAACAACGCCGGGCTCTCCCTGTCGAAGTCACTCTTGGAGACCACCGAGAAGGACTGGGATCTTCAGCACGATGTCATGGCGAAGGGGTCGTTCCTCGTGTCGAAGAACGCCGCGCGCGTGCTCATCGACCAGAAGATGGGCGGCGACATCGTCTACATCTCAAGCAAGAACTCGGTGTTCGCCGGGCCGAACAACATCGCGTACTCCGCGACCAAGGCCGACCAGGCGCACCAGGTTCGACTGCTCGCCGCCGAGCTCGGCGAGCACGGCATCAAGGTGAACGGCATCAACCCCGACGGAGTCGTGCGCGGCTCCGGAATCTTCGCCTCCGGGTGGGGAGCGAACCGGGCGAAGACGTACGGCATCCCCGAGGAGGACCTCGGCAAGTTCTACGCACAGCGCACCATTCTGAAGCGCGAGGTCGTGCCCGAGAACGTCGCGAACGCGGTATTCGTGCTGTGCACGGCAGACCTCGACCACACGACCGGACTGCACATCCCCGTCGACGCGGGCGTCGCAGCTGCGTTCTTGCGATGAGCCTCGTCGCTGCAGTTTCGGGTGCGCTGCAGAATCGGGCTTGCGCTACAGGAATTTCTGTAGCGCAAGCCCGAACAAATAGCGCGGTTGGTTGGGGGCCGGAGGGCGCTGGCGGCTGGGGGCCGGAGGGCGCTGGCGGCGAGCGGGGAGGGTGCCGATGAGCGCCGCGACCGTCGCAGCCGTCGACATCGGAGCATCCAGCGGGCGCGTCATGCGTGCGCGGGTCTCCCCCGACGAGCTGCACCTCGAGGCCGTCGCGCGCTTCCGCACCGGCTCCGTCGCGCTGCCCGACGGCCTGCATGTTCCGGTGCTCGAGGTGTACCGGGCCGTCATCGACGGACTGCGCGAGGCCGCATCGGGGCCTGACCGCATCCAGTCGATCGGCATCGACGCATGGGCGGTCGACTACGGCCTGCTGCGCGATGGGCGACTGCTCGGCACGCCGTACCACTACCGTGATTCCAGAACGGATGCCGCGGTGCGCGACGTGCACGCCCGGGTTCCGTTCGCAGAGCTCTACGCGCAGAACGGGCTGCAGTTTCTGCCGTTCAACACCCTGTACCAGCTGAGCGCTGACCGGTCGGCCGGCGTGCTGCACCTCGCCGACACCGCACTGCTGCTGCCGGATCTTCTCGCCTACTGGCTGACCGGACGCACATCTGCGGAGGCCACCAACGTCTCGACGACGGGCCTGCTCCGCGTGGACGGCTCGGCGTGGAACTCCTCGCTCCTCGAGCGGCTCGAGCTGCCCACCAGCATCCTGCCGCCCCTCGTGCGGCCGGGCGAGACGATTGGCACGGTCGCGGGCGCCGCGGCCGAGAGCACCGGCCTCGACGGCACGCCCGTCACCGCGGTCGGCTCCCACGACACGGCTTCGGCGGTCGTCGGAGTGCCGATGACCAATCGCGACGCCGCCTACATCAGCTGCGGCACGTGGGGCCTCGTGGGAGTCGAGCTCGGGCATCCCGTCGTCACCGATGAGGCGCGCGAGGCGAACTTCACGAACGAGGGCGGCGTGGACGGCCGCGTGCGCTTTCTGCACAACGTCATGGGCCTGTGGCTCCTGTCGGAATCGGTGCGCACGTGGGAGGCGGAGTCCGGCGAGACGATCGACCTGCCCGAGCTGCTGGACGCCGCGGCCGCCGTCACCGATCTGCAGCCCGTCTTCGACGCGAACGACCCCCGATTCATGGCGCCGGGAGACATGCCTTCGCGCATCGCGGAGTGGCTGCGCGAGCGTGGCCTGCCAGTTCCGGAGTCGCGGGCGGCGATGGTGCGCTGCATCATCGAGAGCCTGGCGGATGCCTTCGCGGATGCCGTCATCACGGCGTCCCGCCTGTCGGGCCGCACCGTGAACACGATCCACATCGTGGGCGGCGGCTCGCAAAACGAGCTGCTCTGCCGACTGACCGCGGCGCGCGCCGGCGTTCCGGTGCTCGCGGGGCCCGTCGAGGCGACGGCGATCGGCAACGTGCTCGTGCAGGCGCGCGCGCTCGGCGCGCTGTCGGGCAGCCTCGAGGACCTCCGCGACCTCGTGGCCCGCACGACGCAGCCGCGCAGATACGACCCGCGTCCAGCCAGAGCGCGAGCGGCATCCTTCACCCCAATTTCGGATGCCGCTCAGCGCGCGCCGCGACCATGAGAATCCCCTCATTTAGCGTGCCTCACGCGCCCAGCCCGACGTATGGTGGCCCCATGAGAGCACAACGGACAACGACAACGGCATTGGCCGCCATCGCGGTGGCCCTAGGACTCACGCTGGCCGGATGCGCGTCCGAGAGCGCTCCGTCGGGCGACGATTCCGCCCCGGCGACCTCGAACGGGCAGGACGGCGGTCAGAACGGCGACGACCAGAAGAAGGACGACTCCGGCGACGGCGATGCCACTCAGCGCGGTGCCGACCTGGCCACGACCGAGTTCGCGGTCAGCTGGGAGGATGCCGTCGACACGGCCATGGAGAACTTCGACGGTGACCTCGCTGAGATCGAGCTCGACTGGAACCGCGACCGCTACGCCTACACGATCGAGCTCGTCTCGCAGACCGAGGAGTACGAGGTCCGCATCGACGCCGACACCGGTGAGCAGTTCGGCGAACAGACCGAGAAGATCGAGTCGGATGACGTCGCCGAGAAGACCAGTGAGACGGTGGACCTCGACAAGATCGTCTCGTGGGACGACGCGCTGGCCACGGCGCTCGACGCGCAGAACGGCACGGTGAACGAGTGGAAGCTCGAGGGCACCGAGCACGGTCCGCAGTGGCAGTTCGACATCGACGATGACTCCGGTGAGGACTACGAGGTGACCGTGGATGCCGTCAGCGGCGACCTGATCACCACCGACGACTGACCCCGTCTGCAGCGCTGATCGACCATCGGTCGCAGCCCGAGCAGCCCGTCAGAAGCGTTAGGCCGCGGTGACCGTCACCGTCACCGGGTCTGCGCCTTTGGCGGGCACGTTTACGGTCAGGATGCCGGAGTCAGGCAGCCACGCCTCGATCACGGCGCCGTCCACCTCCGGTCCGTTCGGAAACTCCTCGGCAGGCAGGTAGATCTCGGTGGATGCCGTGGCATCGGCATCCGGAATCATCGTGAGCGTCAGCTCCCCCTCACCCGACGACCACTCGGTGATCTCGCCGGCGACCGCCCGCGGATAGGCACGGTTCAATGCGGTGACGAGGTTCCGCTCGGTCCCATCGGACTCGTACGGCCCCCACGACCCGTCGTCCCGCGACCAGTACGCGACGCCCATTCCCGTCGTCGCCGCCATGTCGTACACCGCGTCGACGTAGTCGAGCGCTCCATCGAGGGTCGTGTTGAGCCCGAACTCGCCGAGGATCACCGGAACATCGCCCAGCGCCTCCGCGGTGCGAAGCACATTGCCCGCCCACGCGTCGATCGTCGCGTCGACGAGCTGCTTCGAGGCGCCGGTGTAGCCGTCACCAAGGTCCATCGGCAGCGGATACAGGTGCGGGCAGAAGGCGATGCGCGGTTGGCCTGCCCGCGGGTCATCGACGAACCCGAGGCCGCTCGGGAGCCCCCAGTTGAAGCCCATCGCCTGCGGTTCGAGGCACGCCCACGTGTCGGCATCCACCTGTCTGATCGCGTCGATCGTCGTCTGATACAGCTCGGTCAATGGGCCGGCCTCGAAGCGCGGCCCCTGCATCGTGCCTCCGTACGGCTCGTTCATCAGGTCGTAGGCGACGACGGCATCCTCGTCCGCGAAGCGTTCGGCGACGTGCTGCCATGCCTTCGCGTAGTGGTCCTGCAGCTCCGGGTGCTTTCCCGTTGTGTTCCAGAAGTTGTCGAAGGCGCGCATGACGCCCGGCTCGAGATAATAGAGCTCCCACATGTCGTGGTCCGCGACGGGCAGACCGTCCATGTACGTCGCCCACTCCGGAGCCCCGTTGCCGTGCGCGCCGTCAGGCGTGATCGCCATGCTCCAGAGGTCCTGGTGCATGTCGAGCATCACGTGATATCCGCGCTCTGCGTACCACGAGACCCGCTCGGCGACGTCGTCGAGGTACCCCTCGTCATACACGCCGGGGCTCGGTTCGACCATGCGCCACGAGATGAGGAAGCGCACGAAGTTCGTCCCCATATCCGTGTGCTCAGCGTCGAGGTCGTCTTCGGTGAAGTCGGGGAGCCCGTCGGGCGAACTCTTGGCGCTGCCCGCCGTCGAGAAGCCGTGCTGCACGAGCGACCGTCCGTGTGAATCGGTGAGTGAGGATGCCACGTGCTCCGGCCCCGGAGTGCGAACCGCTGCAGCGATTGCTCCGGCAGCCACGAGGGCGACGAGCGCTGTGGCCGCCCACAGCCGAGCACCCCAGACCACTTGTGCCTCCTTCTCACCGCGTCGTCGCAGGCGATTGCCCGTGATGCTACCATCGCGCCATGTCGACGACGACGAGCACCCAGACGCGCCCCGATGCGGGCCGCCGTGTCACGATCGCCGTGCTCGCGGTGTTGCTCGTCGCCGCGATCGTCGCGGGCACCTGGAACATCTCGGGCCGTGCGGCCACTTGGTTCCCCGGGTTCGTCGTGCCTGAGGCGGCTGGACTTCCGAGTCCGCTCCCCGCGCTGCGCATCGCGCCGCTCGGACGAACGACGTGGCTCCTCTGGGCCATCGACCTCATCGCTGTGCCCGTCATGTTGGGGTTCGCGTGGCTCCAGCTGCGGGCCGCCGCCCGACGGCATCCTTCGCCCTCTCATCGTCGTGCGTTCGGCCGTGGCGTGGTCGCTGTCATCGTGGGTCTCGTCGCGGCGAACGTCGTGCGCAGCGTGTTTCTCAGCTTCGTCACGCACGCTGGCATCGCGATGTTCGCCGGGCTGCTCGTCGCGAGCATCGTCGTCTCGGCGTTCGCCGGTGTTCTGCTCGGCCTCGTCGCTGGCCTCGCGGGCGCGATCGCAGTGCCTCGAGACCGCGCGTGAGGCGGTCCGCGGTCGGGCGTCCCCGGTAGGCTCGGTGTATGTCTCAGCGTCTCGTCGTCAGCACCCCCGGCAATGCTCTGCGAAAGATGGTCGGTGATGTCCCCGAGGGCGTCGAGATGATCCGGTGGGACATGAACGGAGACGCGCCGGTCGACCACATCGACATCGCGGTCGCGCCGTACATGGGCGGCCCTCAGCCGCTCACGAACCTCGAGTCCACGTCGACACAGCTCGTCCAGGGCCAGTCGATCGGCTTCGACGGCGTGAGAGACTACCTCCCTACCGACCGCACGTTCGCGAATGCGGCGAGCGTCCACGAGGCCTCCACGGCTGAGCTCGCGATGGCGCTCATCCTCTCGGCTCAGCGGGGCATCCCCGACTTCGTCCGCGCCTCGTCTCGCGGCCAGTGGGCTCCGGCGCGCTACGAGAGCCTCGCCGACCGTCGCGTGCTGATCATCGGCTACGGCGGCATCGGCGTCGCCCTCGACGAACGGCTCTCCGGCTTCGAGGTGGAGGCCACGCGCGTCGCACGCACTGCTCGTGACGTCGAGGCAGGCCATGTCCACGCGTTCGACGAACTGCCCGATCTGCTTCCTCAGGCGGAGATCGTCGTGCTCGCCGTGCCGCTCAACCCGAGCACGACACACATGGTGGATGCCGAGTTCCTCGCGGCCCTTCCCGATTCGGCGCTCGTGGTCAACGTATCGCGCGGCCCCGTGGTCGACACCGACGCCCTGCTCGCGGAGGCTCGCACAGGCCGTCTGCGCTTCGCTCTCGACGTCACCGATCCCGAGCCGCTGCCGGAGGGGCATGAGCTCTTCGGTCTCGACAATGTGCTGATCGCGCCCCATGTCGGCGGTGCGTCAACGGCGATGCTGCCGCGCATGGCGAAGCTGCTGCGCCGCCAGATCGACCACGCGCTCGCGGGCGAACCCTTCGAGAACATCGTCATCACACCTGAATCGCACTGAATTTGACGCGTTCTCAACTTTTTTCGCTAAATCTCTTGCGCGCGGAGCTGAGTACCCATAATCTGTAATGCTGTCGTTCTTCAGAACGGGCGACACAGACGAGAGGAGGCGACGATGATCATCGCGACGACCTGGGCCAATGCAGGCTATGCAGGATTTGCCATCGACGTCACGCGAGGCCGCCTCTCCGCTCGACGCGGCGACGCATAGACGTCACTCGCCCTCCACACTCCGCACGCTCACGCGTGGTGATCGCTCAGACACACTGAGCGTCCACTACGTCTGACCGCCCGCTCTGAGCGTCTGAGGGCTGACGCATCTCCGCCGCTGTCGCGGCATCTCATTCTCACGCCGACCGGCCGCTCCACCCGTGCGGGCCACCGCCGACTCGGTTCACCCCATCGACGTTTGTCGTGCCCTGGCGCCCTGTGCGCCGGGGATCTTCAGCGTGCCCGCACACAACCACACGAGGAAACACAGTGAACACCACACTCGAAAAACCGAACCGCCAGCTCGAGACCGAGCAGCCCGAACAGCGGCAGCCGCCGAGCGAACCGCCACCGTTGAAGCGCGAGCGCAAAAGACGTTCGCTGCTGACTCAGCTGCGCAAAGCTCTGGAGTCGCGTCGACGCGAGCCTCTGGATCCGATGCTGGCCCGACAGAACGAACTGGACCGCGAGCGCCGTGAACGTCAGTACCTGATGGATGCTGCGCTCATGGGCCGGTTTCGATGAACGGATGCTGCGGGGCAGCGCTCTTCCGCGCTGCCCCGCACCTCGCTCAACGCAGGTACTCCGCGTAACGCACCTCAGGGCTCACACTCAAGCTCTGCTTCAGATCACGCGTCGCTTGGTCGGCAAGCACCTCAGTCGCTCCGGACTCGAGTCCGTCGCACTCCATGCCGCCGCTTTCGACAGCGCGTATCCGGTCGCTCCCGGTGCAGCGAACCACGACGCGGCCGAGATGACGTTCACAATCGCGCCTCCACCGTGACCTGCCAGTGTCTCGCGTGAATTCGCCTCTGACCAGCTGATCTTCCTCGTGCTCTCCCTCGCAGGATGGTGGTCAGCTGTGCCTCAGGTGGCCCGTATGATCACGGGCGCCGAGAGCGAAAGCGAGCATGAGCGGCGTCGCGCTTCGATCATTGCAGCTGCCAGACGATTAGCACGTCCCAACGTTGCGGAACCATACTGAGCATCATTCCCGCTGACCCGCTCAGATCCACGCCTCGAGGGTCCGCCTGCTGTGGAACTCGCGGAGCGTTCCGTCGACCGGGTCCGTGAAGCGCAGGGTCTTCGCGAGCAGCTGCAGGGGGCTCGAGAAATCGTCGATCGACGTGTCGATGACGTCCGGGTAGAACGGATCGTTCACGATCGGCAGCCCGAGATCGTTCATGTGCAGCCGGATCTGGTGCGTCTTGCCCGTGTGTGGAATCGCGCGGTACCGCCCCAGTCCGCCGCGCTGCTCGATGAGCTCGATGCGCGTCTCGGAGTTCGGCTCGCGGTCCGCCACCTCGTACGCGCGCATCTCTCCATGGATCTTGACGATGTGGCTGCGCACGGTCGCCGGGAGCGAGCGGTCGCCCGGCGCCGCGGCGATCGCCTCGTACTCTTTCTCGACCTCGCGGCGGTCGAACATCGTCTGATAGGCGCCGCGCCACTGCCGCTCGGCTGTGAGCAGGAGGACCCCAGCAGTGACGCGATCAAGACGGTGGGCGGGAACGAGCTGGGGCATTCCGAGCATCCGCCTGGCCTTCACCACGACGCTCTGCGTCACGTGCCGACCGCGCGGAATCGTGGACAGGAAGTGCGGTTTGTCGACCACGACGATGCGGTCATCGCGGTGCAGCACGTCGATCTCGAACGGCACCTCGACCTCGTCGCGCAGATCGCGGTGGAACCACACGAACGTGTGCGGTCGATACGGCGCATCAGCGGCGAACGGCAGACCGTCGTCTCCCGCAAACTCGCCGTTCACGAGCATCTCGTCGATGCGCTCCGGCGCCATCTTCGGCAGACGCTCGACGAGGAACTGGCGGAGCGTCTTCCAACGACGCTCACGCGGCGTGCGCACCCACGCGGCATCCAGTCCGTGGCGCTGGGGCAGGGGCGAGATCGGCACGACTCGAGGGTACCCCTCCCCATTGAGAGCCGTCGGTGGCTCCTGATTGGATGCCGGCTATGGGGAAGTTCTCTCGCGTCATGGTCGCGGTCGCCGCTTTTGCGGCATCCATGTCTCTCGGTCTGCCCGCAAACGCTGCCCAGCCCGCACCGCCGGAGTCGTCAGCGACGTCATCGGCGCACGCGCTCGGACCAGTGCCGAGCGGTGTCGATGACTTCGAGTTCCGCAGTCTCGACGTGGAATACACGATCGGGCGCGAGGACGACGGCACGAGCACGCTCGAGGTGGTCGAGACGTTCACCGCGGTCTTTCCCGAGAGCGACCAGAACCGCGGCATCCGACGAAGCATCCCCGACACCTACAACGATCAGCCGGTGAACCCCGAGCTCATCTCGATCACAGACGAGACGGGAGCAGAGCGCCCATCCGAGACGGCGTCGGACGACGGCACGTTCCAGATGACCTCCAAATCCGACGACTATCTTCACGGCACTCAGGTCTTCGTCTTCACGTACACGCTCGAGCACGTCACGTGGAGCTTCGACGGAAGCGGGACCGAGGAGTTCTACTGGGACGTCAACGGTGTCGACTGGGCTCAGCCGTTCCAGTCGATCGACGTGACCCTGCACGTGCCCGGCGACCTCGCTTCAGCACTGGCCGGCGACCAGTCCTGCTACGTCGGCGCGCAGGGATCGGACGACACCTGCCAGATCACATCATCGGAGGATGCCGACGGCTCGACGACCCTCAGCGCACACGCCGGCTCGGTGGAGCCGTACCAGACGATGACCATCGCCGTGGGCTTCGCACCCGGCACCTTCGTGATGTTCGATCATTCACTGCTGGCGAGCGGCTGGGGCTGGCTCCAGCTGCTGGGCCTGATCGGTCTCGTCCTCCTGCTCGTTCCGAGCATCATCATTCGCACGACGACGCTCAGAGATTCCCCCGGACGCCCGACGATCATCGCCGAGTATGAGCCCCCGCGTGGGCTCGACTCGCTTCAAGCGTCGACCCTCTTGGGGACGTCGAAGGGGCCGACCGCCAAACTGCTCGAGCTTGCTGTCAATGGCAGCATCCGCATCGTCGAGGGCCCACCGGCCCGGTTCGGCAAAGCGAAGTTCCAGGCGGAGCTCGTCGACCCGATGAAGGCTGACGTCAACGGCAGGCTGTTCCTGCAGGCGCTCTTCCAGGGCGAAGGTCCCGGAGCGACCTACACTTTCGGTGAGACCGACAACGGTTACGCGCGGAACGTAATGAACATTCTCAAATCCACAAAGACGGACCTGAAACGGTACGGCATGTGGCGCAACGAGAAATCGTTCGGCATGCGCCTGGTGCGGCTGCTCTCGTGGCTCCTCGTGGCGGCATCGATCGGCGGCGGGGTCATGGCTCTGATCGGGCACGTCAGTCCGCTGGTGCCGATCATTCTGTTCGTGGTCGCGGTCATCGTCCACTTCACGTGCCTCACGCTCATCTCTCACAAGGCGCTCACTCCGCTCGGTGCCGAGCTCACCGACCATCTGAAGGGGCTGAAGGTGTTCATCGAGTGGGCGGAGGCCGATCGCATCCGTATGCTGCAGTCCCCCGCAGGGGCCGAGCGCAGGCAGATCGACACGAACGACCCGCGACAGGTGCTGTGGCTGTATGAGCAGCTGCTCCCCTACGCGGTCATCTTCGGCCAGGAGAAGCAGTGGGCGGACCACCTCGCGGTTCTCTACGAGCACTCCGGATACACCGCGCCCGCCTGGTACTACGGAACGGCAGGGTTCAACGCCGCAACATTCTCGTCGAGCGTGACCGCCCTGTCTTCGAGCGCTACCGCCTCGTCGTCCACCTCCGGCGGCTCCACAGGTGGGGGCTCGGCCGGTGGCGGCGGAGGCGGAGGTGGCGGCGGAGGCGTCTGACGCGGCTACGCCTCTCCGCCGAACCTGCGGCCATTGCTCCGGCGCCCGTCCCGCCGCAGCTTGCCTGGCGCGGCTCGAGAGGCGGTGGTACCGTGTGGTCTGACCACATAATTGGCGGAGGTTCCGTGGCGGACGAGAAGCGCACGTGGCAAGCGGTGCTCGAGCACGTCGAGACCGCGCTGCTCGACGGAACACTCGTTCCCGGTGACCGACTTCCCGGCGAGCGAGCCCTCGCCGCCGAGCTCGGCGTCGGCCGGTCGAGCGTGCGCGAAGCGCTGCGGGTGCTCGAGGTGCTCGGCCTCATCCGCACGGCGTCCGGCTCCGGGCCCCAGTCGGGGGCGATCATCGTCGCGACGCCCCGGGGCGGCATGTCTGCGCTTCTGCGACTGCAGGTCGCGGCGAAGGGCTTCGCGATGAAAGACATCGTGGGGGCGCGTCTCGTGCTCGAAACCTCCGTCGCCGAGGAGCTCGCTCGCCAGGAGCATCCCACTCTCGCTGACGCAGACACGCTGCTCAGTGCCATGGATGCCGCAGAGCTCACGCCCGCCGAATTTCTGACCCTCGACGCCCAGTTCCACCTCTCGCTCGCCGAAGCCACCGGAAACGCGGTGATCGCCGCCACGATGGCCGGGCTCCGCGGCGCCATCGAGCGCTACGTGCTTGAGGGCAGCGAGCGCATCGAGGATTGGTCGGCCACCGCGACGCGTCTGCGCGAAGAGCACACCGCCATCATCGACGCGATCCGCTCGGGCGACCCCGACGCCGCCCGCTCGCACACCCACCGTCATATCTCCGGCTACTACGCCCAGATCACCTCCTGAAAGGAATCACCATGGTCAAGCGTCAGCTTCCGAAACCATCTGAGATCTTCGAGCTCATGCAGTTCAAAAAACCCGAGCTGAACGCGCGCACGCGTCGCCTGAGCGCCGCACTGACGATCGGCGACCTCCGTGCGATCGCGAAGCGTCGCACCCCAGCTGCGGCCTTCGACTACACGGACGGCGCCGCCGAGGGCGAGATCTCGATGAACCGCGCGCGCCAGGCGTTCATGGACGTCGAGTTCCATCCGGACATCCTCCGTCCGGCTGCCTCGGTCGACATGTCGACGACCATCCTCGACGGGCCGAGCGCGCTCCCCTTCGGCATCGCACCCACCGGGTTCACGCGGCTCATGCAGACCGAGGGCGAGACCGCTGGCGCCGGCGCCGCGGCCGCTGCCGGCATCCCCTTCACCCTCTCGACTCTCGGCACGACTTCGATCGAAGACGTCAAGGCGACGAACCCGAACGGACGCAACTGGTTCCAGCTGTACGTCATGCGCGACCGCGAGATCTCCTATGAGCTCACGCGCCGCGCGGCCGCCGCGGGTTTCGACACGCTGTTCTTCACGGTCGACACCCCCGTCGCCGGCGCCCGTCTGCGTGACACCCGCAACGGATTCTCGATTCCGCCGCAGCTGACCCCCAAGACCGTCCTCAACGCCATTCCGCGGCCGTGGTGGTGGATCGACTTCCTCACCACGCCCAAGCTCGAGTTCGCGTCGCTGTCGTCGACCGGCGGCACCGTCGGCGAGCTGCTGAACGACGCGATGGATCCGACGATCAGCTACGACGACCTCGATGTGATCCGCGGAATGTGGCCGGGCAAGATCGTGGTTAAGGGTGTGCAGAACATCACGGATGCCGCCAAGCTCGTCGACCTCGGCGTCGACGGCATAGTGCTGTCGAACCACGGCGGACGCCAGCTCGACCGCGCCCCGATTCCGTTCCACCTGCTGCCGCACGTGCGCCGCGAGGTGGGTGCCGATGCCACGGTCATGATGGACACCGGCATCATGAACGGCGCCGACATCGTCGCGGCGGTCGCGCTTGGAGCCGACTTCACACTCATCGGGCGCGCCTACCTGTACGGCCTCATGGCTGGCGGGCGGCAGGGCGTCGACCGCGCGATCGAGATTCTGCGGGTCGAGATCGAGCGCACCATGAAGCTGCTCGGCGTCTCGTCGCTCGAGGAGCTCGAGCCGCGCCACGTGACGCAGCTGACGACCTTGACCCCGGTCGCGGAGCAGGCTGCCGCGGCGGCCGACGCGATCGCGTGACCCGTCGGGAGGGCTCGCCCCCGGCGGCCCTCCCACTACCCCTCGCGGCCCCTGCATGCGATGACTCTCTCAGCAGTGAGCGCGCTGGGAGCACGCCGCGAAAGAACTTACGAACTGAAAACTCTCCATCTGGAGAATTTATTTTTGGTGAAGACCCACAAGGAGCACACCAAATGACACTCGCCGTCGCGATCGCGACCGATCTGATTGCAATCACCCTCCTCGCCTGCGGGCTGTAGTTCCGCCGCCACCGTCGCCGCGACCTGATGCTCTCGTACATCGCTCTGAACGTCGGCATCGTCGCGGTCACGATCGCGCTGGAGTCCGTCGACGTCGGCCTCGGACTGGGCATCGGCCTGTTCGGCATCCTCTCGGTCATTCGCCTGCGCAGCGACCAGATCACGCAACAGGAGATCGCGTACTACTTCGTGTCGCTCGCCCTCGGCATCCTCGCTGGTCTGCACCCCTCGCCAATGTGGATCACACCGGCACTCTCCGCCTTGATTCTGCTGGTCATGCTCATCGTCGACAGCACACACCTCGCCGCCGATGCACGCCACCACACGATGACACTCGACCGGGCGATCGCCGACGAGACCGAACTGACCACGCACTTCGTCCCATCAGCCTCGACGAGCTGAACGCCCAAGCACGGCTCATGACGCGTGTGGACCGCAAATACTTCGTGCCGCGCGATCTTCTCGCAGCGATCATGACACGAGAGCTCACGGAGTTCCGCATGCTGCAGATCGATGGTGGGCGTGTGTTCGACTACCGCACGGTGTACTTCGACTCGCCCGATTTCGTCTTCTTCAGGCAGCACGCACAGGGTCGACGACACCGGTACAAGGTGCGCACCCGCACCTATGAGTCAGGCGACTGCATGCTCGAGGTGAAGTCGAAGGGCTACCGCGGACAGACCGTGAAGGAGCGCATCGACCACGATCCAGTGCGCCCCGAGCGCCTCGGCGAACGCGATCATCGGTTCATCGACTCGATCGTCGACACCGATCCGCACGCCCTGACCCCCGTGCTGCACACCGACTATCGTCGCGGCACGCTGTGCCACGGGTCCCAGCGCGTCACACTCGATCTCGACCTGCGGTTCTACAACGATCGCGCCTCCTTCGACGGGCCGGACTCGGTGCTCGTCGAGACCAAGACCGAGGGCAGCGCGGGGCCGCTCGACCGCGCGTTGCTGGGTGAGGGCATCCGCGCGCACTCCGTGAGCAAGTACTGCATTGCGGCCACGCTGCTCTACCCCCATCTCCCGGGAAACGCGTGGTACCGCACCATCCGCCGTCAGTTTCCCGACGCCCTGGCACTCGCCGCGTAGCCGCGCGCCTCACATGAGAGCTCTCTCATGTGAAACTCACCCGAGGGCGCCTCCGGTCGGCCAGACTGGGAGCATGGCTCGGTACACCTGGGTGGCGATTCCGGCCGCGGCGCTCATCGCGGCCGGAATATGGGTGTGCGCAGATGCCCTGACGGAGCCCACCGTGCCGAATCTGGGTCCCGCCGTTCACATCACACCGACAGGTGACCCCGACGACATCCACACAACGCCTCCTCCCACGGTCACGCCGGATGAGGGCGCCACCACTGTTCCGCCTGCACCGCCACGCGACGCGGGCGACGACGATCACGATGACGACGTGGACGATGACGATGACGATGACGACTGGGACGACGATGACGACTGAGCGTCGCCATGGCCTGACAGCTCGCGCGCGTATCCTCGGTTGGATTCTTCTCATCGTCGCGGTCGCCATCGTCGCGATCGTCGTGATCACAGGTCGCTCCGCGTTCACGCGAGTGGATGCTCAGATGAACGCCGAGCTCGTGCACGAGACCGAGAAGTTCCGGGCGTTCGCGTCGAAGCCGGATCCGTCGACCGGGCGCGAGTTCTTCACCGTGCGCGAACTGCTCACGAGCCACCTGCAGCACAATCTGCCGGAGCACACGGAGACGTTCTTCAGCATCATCGATGGCACCCCTGACAGGCGCAGCGTGGGCGACCCTCGTGTGCGGCTCGACGCCGATGCCGAGTTCGTCCGCATGGCGGCATCCGTCACGGAACCCACGACCGGACGACTCAGCACACCCGACGGCCCGGTGATCTACGGGATCCTCCCCGTCTCGGTCGAGGGCGACCCGTCGACGGGGCACCTCGTGATCGCCGAGTTTCCGGCCGACGAGTATGACGAGGCGTGGGCCACCATCTGGGTGATGTCGCTCGTCGCGGTCGGTGCGCTCGCACTCGCGGCCATCACCGGCTGGTTCATCGCCGGGCGAGTGCTCGCCCCGATCAGGGACGTCCGCGAAACGGCATCCCGCATCAGTGAAACCGACCTGGGTCGGCGCATCGACGTGGTCGGGACCGATGACGTCGCTCAGCTCGCGGAGACATTCAACAGGATGCTCGATCGCCTCGAGTCCGCGTTCGACGGTCAGCGCCGCTTTCTCGACGACGCCGGCCACGAGCTCCGCACCCCGATCACCATCATCCGCGGTCACCTCGAGGTCATGGGCGACGACCCGGAGGATCGCGAGCAGACCCTGCGCCTCGTGGAAGACGAGCTCGGGCGCATGTCACGCCTTGTGGACGATCTGATTCTGCTCGCGCGAAGCGAGCGCCCCGACTTCCTTGTGCTCGCGAGAACCGACCTCACCGACCTGGTCGTCGAGACCTTCGCGAAGGCGACCGCCCTCGCCGACCGTCAGTGGACGATCGACAACACCCCCGAAGCCTATGCCGTGGCCGACGAGCAACGACTGGCCCAGGCGCTGCTGCAGCTCGCCGCCAACGCAGTCGCGCACACAGAGACAGGCGATACGATCGCCATCGGCGGTCGCGTGAGCGATGACCGCCTGCTGCTCTGGGTGCGCGACACGGGCGAGGGAATCCCCGAGGAGGAGCACAAGCGCATCTTCGAGAGGTTCGCCCGCGCGGCAGCCGACAGCCGCGGTCAGAGCACGGGCCTCGGTCTCGCGATCGTCGCCCGCATCGCCCAGGCGCACGGCGGCAGCGTCGTCGTCGACTCGACCCCGGGTGATGGTGCCGCCTTCACCCTCGATCTGCCCCTGCACGAGGAGGAACAGTGAAGCGCATTCTCATCGCCGAGGACGAAGACCGCATCTCGTCGTTCATCGAGAAGGGCCTTCGGGCGAACGGCTTCCGCTCTGAGACGGTCACCGACGGCCACTCAGTCGTCGAGTTCGCGCGTTCGGGTGAATTCGACCTCCTTGTGCTCGACATCGGCCTGCCGGGGCTCGACGGCTTCAGTGTGCTGCGCCGCATCCGCGCGGACCGCATCGACATCCCCATCATCATCCTCACCGCCCGCGACGCGATCGAAGACACTGTGGCGGGACTTTCGGGCGGAGCCGACGACTATATGCGCAAACCGTTCTCATTCGATGAGCTGCTCGCGCGTGTGCGGCTGCGGCTGCGTTCGGAGTCCGCGGGCGAAGCGACCATTCTGAAGGTCGCGAACCTCTCCCTCGACCTGCGCACCAGGCGTGCCCTCGTGGGTGACGAGACGATCGAGCTGACCACGCGCGAGTACGCTCTGCTCGAGGTGTTCATGCGGCACCCCGATGAGGTCCTCACGAGGCAGCAGCTGCTCAGCCAGGTCTGGGGGTTCGACTTCGACCCCGGCTCGAACGTCGTCGACGTGTACGTGCGTTACCTTCGCGGCAAGCTTGGCACCGACCGCATCGAAACGGTGCGGGGCGCCGGCTACCGTCTGCGTGCTGTGTAGCTCGGCATCCACCCCACATGTGAGTTCTCTCATCTTCGACTCACCGTGGCGTTAATCCCGTCCCAAAGACTGAGAGTGAACAGACGGGAGAGAACTTATGTCGCTCATCATTGCGATCGCCACTGACCTCATCGCCATCACGATCCTGGCGTCAGCGCTGTACTTCCGCCGCCACCGCCGGCGCGATCTGCAGCTGTCGTACATCGCCCTCAACGTCGGCGTGCTGGCGGTGACCATCGCGCTGAGCTCCGTCGAGGTCGGCATCGGGTTGGGCATCGGTCTCTTCGGCATCCTGTCGATCATCAGACTGCGCAGCGACCAGATCACGCAGCAGGAGATCGCGTACTACTTCGTATCTCTCGCGCTCGGTCTGCTCGCGGGTCTGCGCCCCGAGCCCATCTGGGTGACGCCGGCGCTCTCGGCGCTCATGCTGCTCGTGATGTTCGTGGTCGACAGCCCGCACATCGCGCCACGGACCCGCCGCCACACGCTCACGCTCGACCGCGCGTACACCGACGAGGCCGCGCTCAAGGCACACCTCGAGGAGACCCTCGGTCGCGTCGCTCACGTCGAGGTGCTCGATGTCGACCTCGTGCGCGACACGACGCTGGTCGACGTGCGGTACAGCGCCCGTGCGCCTGAGAGCACTGCACCTCAGCCCCGCGCATCTCAGAAGGAAAAGAGCCACTCAGAAGGACGTTTTGCACGATTCCGTCCTTCTCTCGAGCACATCTCCTTCTCTGGCGCACGCGCCGACTCCGCGGATGCAGCACCCGCCGAGTCCGTAGACGGTGTGCCCGCCGAACGCGAGGCCGTGCGATGAGCTCAACGACGATTCTTCGCGGACCGTTGGAAGCACTCGACCCGATCAGCCTCGACGAGCTCAACGCGCACGCCGAGCTGATGACGCGCGTGGATCGAAAGTACTTCGTGCCGCGCGACCTGTTCAGCGGGCTCGTCGATCAGGCGAGCGATGAGTTTCGGGCGCTCGAGATCGACGGCATCCGTCTCTTCGAATACCGCACCATCTACTTCGACAGCCCCGATTTCCGGTTCTTCCGCCAGCACGCGCAGGGGCGCCGCCACCGCTTCAAGGTGCGCACGCGCACGTACTGCGAGTCGGGCGACTGCCGCCTCGAGGTGAAGTCGAAGGGCTATCGCGGGCAGACGGTGAAGCAGCGCATCGCGCACGATCCGGAGCATCCCGGCCAGCTCGGACCGGAGGCCATCGAGTTCATCGAGTCGATCACGGGCGAGGATGCCTCGCAGCTGCGCCCCGTGCTCGAGACCGTGTATCGTCGCGCAACGCTCTGCCACGACGACCAGCGGGTGACGTGCGATGTCGACCTGACGTGCGTGTCGGGCGACGACGTGCACCGCGGGCCGGAGGACGTGCTCGTCGAGACGAAGACCTCCGGGGCACAGGGCCCGCTCGACCGGATGCTGCGCGACTCCGGCATCCGCCCGCACTCGGTCAGCAAGTACTGCGTCGCCGCCTCGCTGCTCTATCCGCACCTGCGGAGCAACGCGTGGCGCCGCACGATGAACCGCTACTTCGGCGCGCCGATGCGTCCGGTGGCGTAGCGTCGCGGCATCCCCGCTGCCTCGCCTGAGGCATGCCTGTCACCCGCGTTCGTGCGCGGTCAGCAGGTGACTGAGGATGCCGGCGAGCGCATCGCGCTGCTCGGCGCTGAGGCTCTGCAGCATCCGCTCTTCGTTGTCGACGTGCTCAAGAAGCGCGTCATCGACGACCTCGCGACCCTCGGGGGTGAGCCGCACCCGCACCGAGCGCCGGTTGCCGGGGTCGACCTCTCGGGTGACGTAGCCTTTCGCGACAAGGCGATCGAGCCGGTTGGTGATGGCGCCCGATGTGACCATCGTCTGCGCCGTGAGTTGGCCCGCGGTGAGCCCCTCGCCCGCGGGATCGGCGCGAACGAGCGTCGCGAGGATGTCGAACTCACCTCTCAGCAGGTTGTGCCGGGCGAAGACCTCGCGTATCGCCGCATCATGGATGTTCTCGAGTCGCGAGATGCGCCCGATGATCCCCATCGCGCTGACATCGAGGTTCGGCTTTGTGGCGTTCCACTGCGCGATGATCCGGTCGACGCTGTCTGCCATCTGCAACCTTTCAACGTTCAACTATTTGACGCCGAGTGTAGCTCCCTCTATTATCTCAGCCCTAAACTGTTTAACGTTAAGAGATAGAGATGAAACCGCTGCTCATCCTGCTGACCGCACTCGCGCCCACCGTGTGGGGCACGACCTACATCGTCACGACAGAGCTGCTGCCCGCGGATCACCCGCTGTTCGCCTCGCTCGTGAGGGCGCTGCCTGCCGGGCTTCTCGCCATCGTGATCGCGCGGCGCCTGCCCCGGGGCTCGTGGTGGTGGAAGTCGGCTGTGCTCGGGACCCTGAACATCGGCGCGTTCTTTCCGCTGCTCTTCCTCGCCGCGTACCGACTCCCCGGAGGCGTGGCCGCGACGCTCGGTGCGTTCCAGCCACTCATCGTTGCGCTGCTGGTCGTGCCGGTGCTCGGCGAGCGCCTCTCGCCGTGGCGCCTCTTCTGGGGAGTCGTCGGGCTCGGCGGCGTCGCACTCGTGGTGCTGCGCTCGACCGCAACGCTCGACGTCGTCGGAGTCATTGCGGGGCTCGCCGGACCGGTGTCGATGGGTCTCGGTGTCGTGCTCACGAAGAAGTGGGGTCGCCCGGAGGGCGTATCGGGGCTGGCTCTGGCTGGCTGGCAGCTCGCCGCGGGAGGGGTCGTACTTCTGCCGATCACCCTCGTGTTCGAGGGGGTTCCCGCTGTGATCGACGCGCAGGCGATCGGCGGATACGCGTGGCTCGGCATCGTCGGCGGACTGATCGCGTACACACTGTGGTTCAACGGAATCCGCCGCCTGCCGGTCACCGCCGCCGCTGTGCTCGCGCTGCTCTCGCCGCTCGTGGCCGCGTCGCTCGGCGCTCTGCTGCTCGGCGAGACGCTCACGCTCGGTCAGCTCGTCGGGTTCGCGCTCGCTCTCGCCGCGATCGTCGCCTCGCAACTCGTCCCGCCAGCAGAGCGTCGGCGGCAGCGGCATCCCACACCCACCCCGCCCCGCGCTATTTGTTCGGGTTCGCGCTACTGAATTTCCTGTAGCGCACGTCCGAACAAATAGCGCAGTGGAAATGCTCCGCACGTCATCCGCGCGGGGCATCCAGTACGTCATCTTCACGAAACAGATCCACGCACCACACTCACGCACTAGAAAGGTCACCTCATGAGAATCGCCGTCCTCGGAGCATCCGGCATGATCGGCTCACGCATCGTCGCGGAAGCAGCGCAGCGAGGCCACACCGTGACAGGGCTTTCGCGATCCGCGCAGCACGCCGAAGGCGCATCGCAGACGGTCGCAGGGGATGCCTCTGACCCAGGCACCGCTTTGGCCATGGCACGTGAACACGACGTGCTCGTTCTCGCCACGCGTCCCGCGCCGGGCGACGAGCACGCCGTCCGCCCCGTCACCCGGACCGTGCTCGCCGCCGCCGAAACCGCGGGACGACGAGTCGTCGTCATCGGCGGATCCGCGCCGCTCACCCATCCGAGCGGACACGGCCGGGTCATTGACGATCCGAGCCTTGTGCCCGCCGAATGGCAGCCAAGCGCACGAGCGAGCCTGGAGCAGCACGCCGAGTGCCAACAGTCCTCCGCCGACTGGATCTACCTGAGTCCGCCGGCAGTGATCTCACCCGGCACCCGCACGGGACGATACACGCTCGGCACAGACACCCTGCTCGTCGATTCCACGCACGGTTCGCGCATCAGCCCGGAAGACTTCGCCGTCATGACCGTCGACCGCATCGAGGCGACGCCCGACGGCATCCGCCACCTGACCGCGGTCAGCACGGTCTGAGCCGCGCCGCCGTCACGAGCGGCGCAGCCGAGCCGGCAGCGCGGCGACGCCCCACATCGTGACGCGCCAGATCGCCTCGAAGACGATGCCGCCCGTCATCTTGGAGCGGCCCTGCGTGCGTTCGACGAACGTGATCGGAACCTCGATGATGCGAAGACCCGCTCGATGCGCGCGCCAGAGCATGTCGACCTGAAAGCCGTAGCCTTGGCTGTGCACCTCGTCGCGCGGGATCCGTCGCAGCGCCTCGGCCGTGAAGACTCGAAATCCGCCGGTCACGTCGCGGTACGGCATCCCGAGCACGGTTCGCGCGTACGCACTGCCACCGCGCGAGAGCATCCGCCGGTGCCAGGGCCAGTTCTCGATGCCGCCGCCGGGGACCCAGCGCGAACCGAGCACGAGGTCCGCCGATTCAGCGGCCTCCAGAAGCGCGGGCAGCTGCTCCGGCTGGTGGGAGCCGTCGGCATCCATCTCGACGAGTCGGTCGTAACCGCGCTCGAGCCCCCAGTCGAAGGCGTCCGTGTACGCAGCGCCAAGGCCCTGCTTGCCGGGTCGATGCAGGACGTGAATCTGCGAATCGGATGCCGCGAGCTCGTCGGCGATCTTTCCGGTGCCGTCCGGAGAGGCATCGTCGGCGACGAGGATGTGCGCGTCGGGAGCCGCCGTACGCACGCGCTCCGCGATCGAGGCGATGCCCGCACGTTCGTTGTAGGTCGGAATGATGACGAGCGTGTGGGCCACGGCATCCTCCCCCAGTGTCGAACGCACGGCGTCAGACTCACGCTCGCGCGGCACTCAAGCCTACCGGGGAGCGACTGTGCCTTTGCGAAGCATCCACACCTCGCACGCCCCCGCAGAGTGCCCAGCTGATGCCCAACCAGTCCGCTGCGGCTCCAGGCTCGCGCTGCAGTTTCGGGCTTGCGCTACAGTTTCCGGCTTGCGCTACAGTTCCGGGCTTGCGCTACAGGAATTTCTGTAGCGCAAGCCCGAACAAATAGCGCGGTTAGGGAGGTGGTGCGAGAGGTGGTGGGTTGGGCTGCAGGATGCCGATCAGCGACGCAGCTCCAGCGTGCAGCACTTCACTCCACCGCCACCGAGCAGCAGCTCGGAGAGATCCACCCCGATCGGGTTGTAGCCGCGCTCCCGCAGCTGCGCCTCGAAGCCCGTCGCACGCTTCGCGATCACGACGTTGTAGCCGTCGGAGATCGAGTTGAGACCGAGAATGCGGGAATCCTCTTCGCTCACGTGAATCGCATTCGGGTAGCGCTCCTCGAGAAGAGCCAAGGATGCCTCGTCAAACGCGCTCGGAAGGTAGGCGATGTTCGCGTCACGATCACCCGTGAGCGGGTCGAGAACCGAGATCGCGGTGTCGAGGTGGTAGAAGTTCGGGTTCGTGAGCGTGAGCGACAGCACCTCGCGACCATAGAGATCCGCGAGCTCCTTGTGACTGTCTGTCGTGCTGCGAAAGCCGGTTCCCGCCAGGATCGTGTCACCGACCAGCAGAAAGTCACCCTCGCCCTCGTTGATGTTCTTCGGCTCAACGACGTCGAAGCCGTGGTCCGCGAACCACTGCATGAACGCCGGGCCCTCAGGCTGACGCTCGGGGTACGTGAAGCTCGCGCCATACGCGGTTCCGTCGATGATGAAACCCCCATTGGCGGTGTACACCATGTCGGGAAGCCCCGGAATCGGGTCAATCAGTTCGATGGTGTGGCCGAGCGAGACGTACGTGTCGTACAGGCTCTGCCACTGCTCAACCGCGCGGGCCGTGTCCGTCGGATTGGCGGGCTCCATCCAGGGGTTGATGCGATACGAGACCGTGAAGTGCTCAGGTCGGCACATCAGATACGTGCGAGGCTGCGGTGTGCGCTTGCTCGTCGGGGCGGTCACGGTGTCGGTGCTGGTCATAGCGTCTCCAGTGAAATACGTGGATCGGCGGACGCTGTCCTCTTGGCCCGGGCGCTGTCAGCTCCGGGCACGCCTCCTTTACCAGTGTTGCACCGCTCCCGCGGCGGAGACTCCACAACGCACGCACTTTTCCTGCGCAAACGCCGAGAGAAACGCACATTTAGATGATTACCATGAACGACATGGACAACATCGACCGCGGAATCATCGATCAGCTCAGGCAGAACGCCCGTGCCGGATACGGGGATATCGGGCAGGTCGTCGGGCTCTCGGCATCCGCTGTCAAACGACGTGTGGACCGCCTGGTGGCCGACGGTGTGATTCGAGGCTTCACGGTGCAGGTCGACCCCGCGATCGATGGCCGTCAGACCGAGGCGTACGTGGAGCTCTTCTGCCGCGGCACCGTCGCACCCGACGAGCTGCGCCAGATGATGATGCACGTTCCCGAGGTCGTCGAGGCCTGCACGGTCTCGGGCAGCGCCGACGCGATGGTGCACATCCGCGCACGGAACCTGCCCGCCTTGGAGGACGCTCTCGAGAAGGTTCGGGTCGCCCCGAACGTCGACCACACGCGTTCGTCCATCGTCATGTCCCGCCTGATCGACCGCCCCATCGACTGAGATCTAACCTGGAAAAGTGAGTCACGAGAGCAGCAGAAAGCAGCGCAACCTCCGGCTGCGGATGAGCAGGTCGCTCGCCGACCTGGCCGGCGGAATGGTGCGCGGAATCGGGATGCCCACGCAGCGCATCGCACTGCCCGGAAGCGACGACTCCGTCTCGCAGAGGCACGCGCGCTCGGTCATCGAGCTGTGCCTCCGCGTCGGCGAAGCGATGCTCGCTACGGGAGCGTCGTCCGCGGACGTCGTTGCAACCTGCATCCGCCTGAGCTCCAGCTTCGGCATCACCGGGATGCACGTGGACATCGCGTTCACGTCGATCACGGTCTCGGTCCACCGCGGTCTCGATGAGGACCCGATCTCGGTCATGCGCATCGTGAAAGCCCGCACGACCGACTACACGCGCCTTCGTGACGTGTACCGGCTGATCGAGGAGATCACGGAGTCACCCGAGCCCGTCGATCCAGACGTCGCGCGACGTCACCTCGGGGAGATCCTCGTGCAGCCGCATCCGTACCGCCGCTGGGTGGTCGCCGCAGGAAAGGCGATCCTTGCCGCCGGTGTCGTGGTGATGTACGACGCGAGCTTCGTCGTGATCGTCGCGGCGGCACTCTCGGCGATCGTCGCCGACATCGTGACGCGGCGCCTCGAGAAGTGGGGCGTCTCGGCGTTCTTCGTGCAGATGGCAGCCGCGGTCGTCATCACGATGTTCGCCTCAGGGCTGTACTGGGCGAGCAACATCGGCATCGAACTTCCCGGAAACATCCAGCCGACGGTGATCGTGATCTCGGGAATCATGCTGCTTCTGTCGGGCATCGGCCTGACGGCATCCGCCCGCGACGCCATCGACGGGTACTACATCACCGCCTCCGCGCGCGGGCTCGAAGTGCTTATGATGACACTGGGGCTCACCGTGGGCATCTCGCTCACCATCGGGTTCACCATGCGGCTCGGCATCCCCATCGAAGTCGGCACATCACTCGGTCGAACCGACAACATCTTCGCGGGCATGGCCGGCGCCGGTCTCATCGGCATCGGCTTCGCCCTCACATCGTACGTGCGGCTCATCATCGCGCCGATCATGGCGGCCCTGGCGAGCATCGTCTTCGCGGTGTTCTTCATCGTGCAGCCGTTCCTCCCCGACCCCGGACTCGCACCCGGAGTCGCCGGAGTGGTCGCGGGTGTTCTGAGCTACCTCGTGTATCGCTGGATCACCGTGCCTGAGGCCGCCCTCACCATGGCGGGGATCATCGGTCTCATTCCGGGTCTCACCGTCTACCGCGGACTTTTCACCCTCATGGACGGACCACAGGGAATCGTGGCTGCGCTCACCGAGCTGTTCACAGCGCTGGCGGTCGGCATCGGCCTGGCAGCCGGAACCACGATCGGCGGGCACGTCACCCGCCGGGCCTTCGGCCTCGACCGGGCGGCGCGGCAGTCGATGCGCCGCACACGCAACAATCACTCCCGCTGAGGTGGGGCCGCCCCGACCGCGGACAGAGCCCGGTCAGTGAAGGTCCGCCCGAGTGACCGGCCGCACGAGGGTGGCAAGCTCGTCGCGCACCCAGATCGCGCCGGTCTCGCGCTTCTCCTCGCGAGTCGAGAACCGATAGGCGAACACTCGGGCGCGGATCGCGGCGGGCGGTTCACCCCCGAACGGATCCGACCGCAGCAGGCGCAGCGTCGCGGCATCCCCCTCGAGCAGTTTTACGATGAGCCGCTCGAACCACACCTCGTTCCACGCACCGAGCGCGAGAAACCACATCTGCCAATCGAGCCGCAGGTGATACGGCGCGAACTGCCGCGGACGCCGCATGACGTCGGTCGGCTTGCCCTTGAACTCGTAGGCATGCCAGTCGTCTGCGCGGGGGTTCTCCGCGAGGGTCCCCTCGATCACGACCTCGCGTCGCAGCTGGGTGACGCTGCCGAACGCTCCGTAGGCGTTGCCGATGCCCCACCGGTTGAAACTCGCGTTCATGAGCTGGCCGCTGCTGAACAGGTTCGCCATCGCGGGGGCGGAGAGCCACGCGTACACGATGAACACGACGGTCGTCAGCACGAACCACCAGAGGGGTGACACGGATGCCGCGGCTCCGACGCCCGCTTCGGCCGTGCCGGGAGCGGCATCCCCACCGCTGCCACCGCCGGCGCCACTGCCACTGCCGAGCGGAACGCCGAACCAGCTCCAGCCCGGCCAGCCGTGCCCGGTGATCCACGCGAGGAACGAATCGCTCAGGCCCGAGAACCCGATGACGATGGTGATCCAGTTGAGCCACGCGAAGTTGCCCGTGACGACGAGCCACAGCTGCGTGAGGACGATGAGCGCGGCCGCGAAGCCCGCGATAGGCTGCGGCGCGAAGAGCAACCAGGGCGCACCGAGCTGGATGACGTTGTTGCCGAGCGTCTCCATCTTGTGGAACGGCGTCGGCAGCAGGTGCGCCTGGCGGCTGAGCGGCCCGGGCATGGGCTGGGTCTCGTGGTGGTAGTTCATCGCGGTCAGGTCGCGCCACGAGCGGTCGCCGCGCATCTTGATCATTCCGGCGCCGAACTCGACGCGCACCACGAGCCACCACACGAATACCATGATCAGCAGGGGTGGGGCGTTCTGCGACGATCCGAGAAACGCCACGATCGCGCCGGTCTCGAGCAGGAGCGACTCCCAGCCGAAGCCGTAGAACCGCTGCCCGATGTTCACGATCGAGTAGTACAGCACCCACAGAAGCGCGAAGGCGAGAAGCGGCAGCCAGGGCGGGCCGAGCTGGGGCAGACCAATGACGAGGGATGCCGCGAGGGCGATGCCCACCGCGGCCGAGACCCGGAGCTTGGCGTCGCTGTACGAGAACCACCGTAGCCGGAAGATGCTCGGAACACTGCGTCCCGAGGTGCGGGCGATGAAGCGCGGCGCGGGCAGAAGTCCGCGATCGCCGAGCAGCGCCGGAAACTGTGCGATTGCGGAGGCGAGTGCGACCGCGAAGACGGCCGCAGTGCCGCGCTGCAGAACCTCGCGGGCGATCGTGTAGTCGTCGGCATCGAGCACCTGCAGAGCGTTCGTCCACGCGTCGGCCCAGTCGAGAGTGAGCATCATCACCACCTGATGCCAGCACACCACCGGCGTGCGGGAGGCTGCAAGGGGTTGCGTGGCTCGGGCTTCGGGGGGCCTTCGTCGGAGAGTTCACCGTCGCCCACGCTGACGCCCACCCTCGGGGAGTCCTTCTTTGCAGAGTTCACCGTCGCTGGCACTGCCGCCCCATCTTCGGGTCCCTTCGCCACCCTCGGGCCTCTGCACCACCCTCGAGATGGCGCACAATTCTCACCAAATCGGAAAGATTTCGGCCGTGCGGCGTGTCCTGCAGCGACACGCCGCACCCGCCCGAAATTTCCGACTGCGTGAGAGGCACGGCGGTCCGGAGTCGCGGCAGCGCCGAGGCACGCGGCCCGGAGACTCCGCGGCACTGCGGCCCCGAGCCCCGAGGACACGGCGGCCCGGAGACGCTGCAGCCCACGGCACCGCGGCCCGAAGGCACGGCGGTCCGGAGGCACGGCGGCCCCCGAGGGCACGGGCCGCTAGCGGCTGCTACCGGCGAGCGGCACGGCGGGCGACGAGCAGCACGGTCGCGCCGATGAGGAGCACGGCGGCCGCGAGTGCCGCCAGCAGCGTCACAAGGCCAGCGTTCAGGCCGGTGTACGGAAGCTCACCGGACGCGTCGCGCGTCGCATCAGAAGCGTCGTCTGCCCCATCGGAACTGTCGGGCGAGGTCGCGTCGCCGGGCTGAGAGCCGTCGCCCGACTGCCCAGCATCAGCACCAGGCTGCTCGCCCTCGCCGGAACCGCCCTCGCCCGGGCCGCCATCACCGGAGCCAGTGCCCTCACCGGGGCCGCCATCACCCGGCTTCTCTCCGCCCGGCCCACCGGCCTCGCCGCCGACGCGCTCAATGCCGTAGTAACTCGTGGTTCCCGAGACCTCGTTGCCGACCGCGAGCAGCGGCTCACCGGTCGGCGATACCTCGGCGGCGACGAACGTGATGCCCTCGGGTCCGAGGTCCCCTGCAGCCGGCAGAACGGCGGCGGGATCCGCGGCATCCTCGACCGAGATCGCGAAGTCGCGGTTGTTCAGGTATGTCACGAAGGATGCCGCGGCGGGCTCCGTCACGTCATACACGGCGATACCGCCGACCCGCTCGAACCCGACGAATGCGTACGTTCGGCCGTCGACGACACCGAGCGTCACACTCTCGGGCTCGGGGCCCTTATCGTCGCTCCGACCCTCGAGGTTCGACTCACTGTGGTTGGAGTTGAAGAACTCGGGAACGGCCGCCGAAGTGAGCTGCTCGAAGTCGTCGCCGGAGTCGAACACGAGGTCGCCCGAGGCCGTCCAGATCGAGAACGACCGCGCACCGAACGCGTAGAGCTCCTCGTAGCAGCTGCCGTCGACGGAGAGCCCCAGGTCGGTGACGATGTTCAACCGGCCGAGGTCCGCATCCCCGGTCTTGCTCGCGAGCGGACTCGTCGCGCACACGGGCGCGAGGCCGTCGTCACCGAGGTCCTTGACCCGCGCAGCATCCACGAAATCGCCCCACTCGCGGGAGTCGCCCTCGTTCGCCGTCACGAGGTACGTCTCACCGTCGACCTCGAACGCGCTGATGCCGTCGGGCATGTACACGCCGTGCAGCCCGTCGTATGTTGCGATGTTCACGGTCGGGGCACCCTTCGGGTCGCGGTCCGAGGCGTCGAGGCCGCTGCCCGCGAGTCCGTGATCCTTGAAGCCGAGCGGCCAGACGTCCGTGACGGTCGCGCTCGCAAGGTCGACGACCGCGATGGCGTTGGCCTCCTGGAGGGTGGCGTACGCGGTTCCTCCCGAGACCGCGATGTACTCCGGCTCGAGGTTGCGCGACACCGGGAGGTCGCCCTCGGGGTTCGGCCCGAAGATGCGCACTGCGGCGTCGAGGGTCTTCGTGCCCTCGGCCTCGAAGTCGTGGAAGGTCGCCGTGCGAACGGCATCCTGCCCCGGCGCCGCGAGGTCCGCCGGCAGCTGAACGACGCTGACGGAGCCCTCGGGGTCGACCGTGAAGTCATCGGCGGGTTCGCCCTCGTTCGCGACGACCGCATATGTTCCGTCGGCGCTCAGAGCGACCATGTCGGGAAGAGCGCCGACCGTGACGGATCCGAGAACGGCATCGGCCGAATCTGCGTTCGCGTCGAAGAACATGAGCGTGCCGGCATCCGTCTTGTTCTCGGCTTCGAGAGCGACCACCCCGAGGCCGTCCTCGCGAATCGCGATCGAGTTGGCGACGCCCGTGCCCGCGAGTGAGTAGAGCAGTGCCGGTGAGCTCGGGTCGCTGATGTCGACCACATCGACGACCGCGCGCTGTGCGTTGACGGTGTAGCTGCGGCCGCCGTAGTAGGCGACGATCTCCGCCGCCGATTCGTCGAAGACGCCCGTCTCATAGCGACCGAGCACGCTCAGCGACAGCGCGGCGCTCTCAGCAGACAGGCTGATCGGTTCGGCTGGGCCGGAGGCCGCGGCCGTCGCGGCAGCATCGGCGCCCGATGCCATGTGGGGCATGGCGGCGGCAGGGGCGGTTGCCGCGAGCGCGGTGACGATGAGAGCGGATGCCGCGATGCTGCAGCGCAGCGCGGAAGACAGACGTGACATGGGCGGGAGGGTTCCTCTCGGAGGGGCTTCGCCACATGTCTACGGGCACGCGGTGTCGATTCGGTGAACCACCGGTTGCCGACAGTCGACTCAGGAGAGCGACACGTCGAGCACGACTTTGCCCTGCGGTCGGCCTCGCTCAACGCGGTCGTATGCGGACGCGGCATCCACCAGAGGAAAAACCGAGTCGATACGTGCCGTGTAGCCGTGCTCCGCGATGAGTCGCGGTACGTCAGACAGCACGTCCCACGCCCCGTCCGGGCCTCCACCGGTTGCTCGTGCCCCGTGCTCCGGCGCGGTGAAATCTGCGACAGACACGACCTGTGCGGCATCGTCCACGAGGTCGATGAGTTCCGGCAGAGAACCCGATCCGGCGGTGTCGAGCACGGCGTCGACGCGATCGGTCAAGCCACGCACCCGCTCGGACATGCCTCGCCCGTAGAGCACGGGCTCCGCGCCGAGCGCGGCGAGAAAGTCGTGGTTGCGCTCAGACGCCGACCCGATGACACGGGCACCGCGGATGCGAGCGAGCTGCACGGCAGCGGCGCCGACGCCTCCCGACGCACCTTCGATGACGACGGTCTGGCCTGCCTCGACGCGCAGCAGCCGCAGGGCGCGCTCAGCGGTCTCGGTCACGAGCGACAGCGCAGCGGCCTGTGTCCAGCCGAGCTGCGGCGGCTTCTGAACGACATGCTTGAGCACCGCGAACTCAGCGTGCGTGCGGAAGCCCCACCCGAGCACCTCGTCACCGACCGCGACGTGTTCGATTCCCTCACCGACCTCATCGACCACGCCGGATGCGTCGAACCCCGGGATCACGGGGAACTTGGCGTCCCCCATCTGTCCGTTGCGCTTCTTGACATCGGCCATGTTCACACCGGCCGCGCGCACTCGGATGCGCACTCGACCCTCCGGCGCGTGCGGCTCGGCCACCTCGCCGACGCGCATCACCGAACTGTCACCGAACTCGCCGTAGCTGACCGCGAGCATAGGTCGCCTCCCCTTTCCCGTACCGTTTTCCCTGCCCTTCGAGCCTACGCTTGCCCCTCGCCTGTGCGCTTGCCACACTGGGGAGGTCGAAGGAGGCGATGTGCCGAACCCGTTCTCAGCAGTCGATGCGGAGGCATCCGAGCCGCCGTTCGAGCAGCTGCGCACTCAGCTGATCAGCGCTGTGCGCGACGGCACGGTCGTCGCCGGTGACAAGCTGCCGACCGTGCGGGCGCTCGCGACCGAGCTCGGCCTCGCGGCGAACACCGTCGCGAAGGCCTACCGTTCACTCGAGGCCGACGGCGTCATCGAGACGCGCGGACGCAGCGGGTCGTTCGTGTCTGCGCACGGCGACGCCACGCAGCGCCGTCTGCAGGAGGCCGCCCGCGACTACGCCGAGCTCGCGCGAGAACTGAGGGTGGATGCCGGCGAAGCCCTCGACCGGGTCAGAGCCGCGCTCGGCATCCACTGATTCACCTGCCCGCTTCAGCTCACACCGCCGCCGTCTCGCGTGCCCGGAGGTCTTTGCGCAGGATCTTGCCCGAGCTGGACTTCGGAATCGCGTCGATGAACTCGACCCGGCGCACCTTCTTGTAGGGCGCGACGCGTTCAGCGACGAACGACATCACCTCGTCCGCGGTCAGCTCGACATCGGCCGCGGGCACGACGAAGGCTTTCGGGATCTCCTGCCCATCATCGTCGCTCACTCCGATCACAGCGACATCGGCGACCTTGGGATGCCCGAGCAGCAGCGCCTCGAGCTCGGCCGGCGGCACCTGGTAGCCGTGGTACTTGATGAGCTCCTTCACGCGGTCGACGATCGTGTACCAGCCGTCACGGTGCAGCGTCGCGACGTCGCCGGTGTGGAAGAACCCGTCGGCGTCGATGGCGTCAGCCGTGGCGTCCGGGCGGTTGAGGTACCCCATCATCACCTGCGGCCCCTTGATCCACAGCTCGCCGGGCTTCGTGACGTCGCCGTCGCCGAACTCGGTGATCTCGTCGCCGCTGTCGGGGTCGACGAGCTTGCACTGCGTGTTCGGCAGCGGCACGCCGACCGAGCTCACCGGAATGTCGTCGCGCGTGTACGGCATCGCGTGCGTGACCGGGCTCGTCTCGGTGAGCCCGTAGCCCTGCATCATGCGGGCGTGGATGCGGCGACCAGCGAGCTCCGCGGTGTCGCCGTCGAGCGGCGCGGCGCCCGAGAACACAGTGTGCACGGTCGAGATGTCGTACTGATCGACGATGGGATGCTTCGCCAGAGCGACCGCGATCGGCGGCGCGATGTAGAGATACGTGCAGCCGTGCTCCTGGATGTTCGCGAGGAACTCGACGAGGTCGAACCGCGGCATCGTCACAAGGCTCGCGCGCTGGCGCAGCGCCAGGTTGAGCAGCACCGTCATGCCGTAGATGTGGAAGAACGGCAACACGGCAAGAACCCGGTCGCTCGAGCGCAGGTCGATGTTGACGCGGGATTGCTCCACGTTCGCCACGAGGTTGCGGTGGCTCAGCATGACGCCTTTCGGCGTTCCAGTCGTGCCCGACGAGTACGGCAGCACGGCCACGTCCGAGGCGGCGTCGATCGACACTTCAGGTGGAGTGCGCTGCTCACCGAGAAGCTCCCGCAGATTCGGGTGGCCGTCTGCTCCGTCGAGAACGATGAGGTGGTCATCGGGGATGCCGCGTGCCGTCGCAGCCTCGGCGGCCTGCGGCAGCAGCGGGCTCACCGTCACGAGCCAGGTCGCACCGGCATCCTCGATCTGCGACTGGATCTCTCCGGCTGTGTACAGCGAATTGAACGTCGTGACGGTGGCTCCGAGGCGAAGGATGCCGTGGAACACGGTCGCGAAGGCGGGCACGTTCGGACACAGCAGACCGATGACGGTATCGGAGTCGACACCGCGCGCGGCGAGTGCTCCGGCGAACGCGTCGATCTGCGCTTTGAGTGCTCCGTACGTCGTCTCGGCGCCGGTGCCGGGGTCGACGAGCGCGACGCGAGCGGCATCCTCTTGGCTCATGTTTCCGAACAGGTAGTCGTAGACGCTCAGGTCGGGAATGGCAACATCAGGGAACGGGCTGTCAAACACGAGAGTTCTCCTTTGAATCTTCGTGAATGCTCCGGCACGCCGGAGCGGGTTGCCGTCCATCTTGCCACCCCGATGGACGAGCAACCACTGCCCCGTGCGTTCAGCCCCGGTTGATCAATCTCGGGTGCGACCCGCCGGTTCGCTCTCGCCCACGAGCTCACGAGAATGCAGCACGTCGCCGATGAACAGGTCGTAGACGATCACGCCGATGACGCCCCCGATGAGCGGCCCGACGATCGGCACCCAGAAGTACGCCGTGAACGACCCCTCGACCGTTCCCGGCAGAGCGATGTCGCCCCAACCGGCCATCCACGCGAAGAGCCGCGGCCCGAAGTCACGGGCGGGGTTGATCGCGTACCCGGCGTTCGCGCCGAACGAGATTCCGATCGCCGCGACCGCGAGGCCGATCAGCAGCGGTCCGAGGCCGGCTTTCACCGCGGCGTTGCGCATGTCGACGATCGCGACGACGAACATCACGAGGAAGGCCGTACCGACGATCTGGTCCGCGAGCGGAATCCACATGTTGCCGTCGAAGTACGGGGCGGGGAAGGTCGCGAAGATCGAGAATGAGATGTTGCCGTCCGGATCGGTTCTGCTGACGCCCATCGCCTCGTTGAACGCGTTGATCGCGTCGGAGTACAGCAGGTAGACCAGTGCCGCGCCGGCGAAGGCGCCGACCACCTGCGCGACGATGTACGGGCCGACCTTCCGCCAGGGGAACTTGCGTCGCACTGCGAACGCGACAGTCACGGCGGGGTTGATGTGCGCACCGCTGACGCCTCCCGCGACGTACACGCCGAACGCGACCGCGAACGCCCAGCCCCAGGCGATGAGCAGCCAGTCGCCGGCGCCGAGGAAGAACGCGGTCGGGTCCTCCGTACGGCCTGATCCGGGGAGGCCGGCGACCGCCATCGCGACGACGCCGTCGCCGAACGCGATCAGCACGAACGTTCCGAGAAACTCTGCGAGCACCTCCCCCCACGTGTTGTTGAGGCTCTTGAGGCCGCTTCCGCGCCGCAGAGCTGTTCGCAGAGGTGTGATGTCGCTCATGATGAGCCTCCTCCAATGTCGACTGCCTCCGTTGGCAGTGCGAGTCTCGCCGTAGAGAACGGGGCTCCAATTCGCACAGTACGCCTGCCGTGCGGGGTTCACAAGAGGTTCAGTTCTGTGCGCTGGTCTGCGACTGTGCACCAGAGCGAGACCGACGAGTCCTGTCTCAGTGCTTCGGTCTCTGCGCTTGGATCTCCGCGCTTCAGTCTCTGCGCTTCAGTGACTGAGTGCGTAACGCAGCTCCGGTCGCCCCGCCTGCCCGTAGCGCGGGGTCACGGAGGCCTGGCCGATCGAGACGAGGTATTCGAGGTACCGTCGAGCGCTCACGCGAGAGAGGCCAGTCGCCTCGGCGATCTCCAGTGCGGATGCCGACTCGTCAGCGTTCTGCAGCGCGACGACCACGCGACGCAGCGTCGCCTCCCCGATGCCTTTCGGCAGCGAAGCGTGCGGCACAGCGACCTGACCGCCGTGCATGATCGCGTTGATCGCCGACTGGTCGATGACCGCGCCCGGGGCCGTGTCGAGGCGTCTGCGGGTCTGAGCGAACTCGGCGAGCGCGGATCTCAGCATCCCCGCGCTGAACGGTTTGACGAGGTACCGGAACGCTCCCCCGAGCTTCGCTCTCCGCACACTGTCGACGTCGCGTGCGGCAGTCACGGCGATCACGTCGATGTTCTGTGTAGCCTCCTCGGCGCGCAGCTGGGCGAGCACGTCGAGTCCGTTGATGTCGGGGAGGTACAGGTCGAGAATGATCAGGTCGGGCACGAGCCGCTTCGCCAGCTGCAGTGCTTCCCTTCCCGAATGGGCTGTGCCGATGACCTCGAAGTCCTCGATGCCCTCGATGAAACCACGATGGATGCCGGCGACTGCGAAGTCGTCGTCGACGACGAGCACCGAGAATCGTTCGGTCACCGCGTCCCTCCCACGACCGGCGCATCGGCGAGCTGCGGCAGCCGCACTGTGAACGTCGCGCCGGCACCGGGCTCCGAGATGAGCTCGACGTCGCCTCCGTGCCGCACGGCGATGCGACGTACCAGAGCGAGGCCGATGCCGCGTCGCCCATCGGCATCCGTCTTCGTCGTCACACCCGTGTCGAACACGGAGCCGGCGAGCCCGTCTGGCACCCCGTCGCCGTCATCGGTCACCTCGATGACGCAGCCGTCCGGTTCGCGGATGCTGATGCTCACGGTTCCTCCCAGCGCACACGCATCGAAGGCGTTCTCGACGAGGTTTCCGATCACCGTGAGCACATCGAGCCGCGAATCGTGGTCATCCGCGAGGTCGCGCAGCGAACTGCTCGGGTCGATCTCGAGCGTGATCGCCCGCTCACGGGCTCGCGCGTCGAGCGAGATGAGCAGCGCACTCACCTCAATGTCGAGGATTCCCGGATGCGCGTGATCGGCGTGCAGCGCGACGCCGCCGCCGGTGCGCTCGATGAACGCGATCGCTTCCTCTGTGCGCCCGAGCTCGATGAGACCGGAGATCACGTGCAGCTGGTTCGAGAACTCGTGCGCCTGGGCGCGCAGCCCTTCGGCGAGGCTCTGCGCCCCCTCGAGTTCGCGCAGCATCTCGTGCAGGTGCGTGTGGTCGCGCACGATGAGAACGACCGCCGTCGGCCCGCCCTCGACGGCGACGCTGTCGCTGCGCACGATGAGCGCACGATGGCCCGCCAGCAGCAGCTTCTCATCGACGTCGCCCTGTGCGACGAGCTCGAGCATGTCGGGCTCGAGCACCTCGGAGGCCGGGCGGCCCACGTAGCGCTCGTCGGGGTCGAGGTCCAGCAGACGCCGCGCCTCATCGTTCACAAGGGCCATCCGCTGTCCGTCATCGACGGCGACGATGCCCTCGCGGATGCCGTGGAGCATGGCGTCCCGCGTCTCGAGCAGCGCCGCGATCTCGTCCGGCTCGAGCGAGTAGATGCGCCGACGGATCACACGGGTCGCCCACGCCGCCCCGAGAACGCCGAGGCTCGCAGCGATCGCAAGCACGATCACGAGTTCGGTGATGTCACTCACGAGGGCCTCATCGAGTTCAGATTCGAGGATGCCGACGGAGACTGTGCCGATCACCTCATCGTCTGCGAACACGGGCACCTTCACCCGCCACGATTCCCCGAGCGTTCCCGTCTGGGTGCCGACGTACATCTCCCCCGACAGAGGAACCGACGGATCGGTCGAGACGCGCTTTCCTATGCGGCTCGCCACCGGGTGAGAGTAGCGGATCCCCGCGGCATCCGTCACGACCACATACGTCACGTTCGACGCTTCGCGAATGACCTCGGCGATCGGCTGAATCGTCTCGGCGGGGTCGTCACTCTCGTACGCCTCGAGAATCGTCGGCATCGCGGCGATCGACTCGGCGACCGACACCATGCGGTCCTTGTAGGCCTCGCGAACCTGCCGCTCCTTGTTCCAGGCGGAGGTCACTCCCGCGATCACGACCGTCGCGAGCACGATGGAGACTTGCAGCAGGATCAGCTGCACTCGAAGCGACATCGGCCGAGCCATGTGCATCATGGTCGCACCCCGAGACCTCACCCGGCTCGCCTCATCGGTGAACACAATGAACACAATGCACTCAATGACCGGATGCTTCACCAGCGGGCGCTCCTCCCCCTAGTGTCACTGAGCACCACCTCGTCCGCGAGGGGGTCCTGCATCACTCAACGAGGAGGATCACGAACCCATGGCACACAGCAGAACCAGGCGTCGATGGACCGTCGGCGCTACCGCGATCACCGCGGCCGCGGCTCTCGCTCTCACCGGCTGCTCCGCGCAGGCCGGCGGAGACACGAAAGCGTCTGGAGGGGACGGCCCCGACAGCGTCGACATCATAGTTCCCGCCGACCCGGGCGGAGGGTGGGACCAGACCGGTCGCACCATGCAGCAGGTGATGACGAGCGAGAAGATCGTCAGCTCAGCACCCGTCACCAACATCGGAGGCGCGGGCGGCACGGTCGGCCTCGCCTCGCTTGCGACCGAGTCGAATCCGTACACGCTCTTCGTCACCGGTCTCGTCATGGTCGGCGCGGTCGAGACGAACGAGTCCGAGACGCGCATCGAAGACACCACTCCGATCGCAAAGCTCACCGAGGAGGCGCTCGTCGTCGTCGTTCCCGCCAACTCGAAGTACGAGACGCTCACAGACCTCGTCGAGGACATGGTGAAGAACAAGAAGGATGTCACCGTGACGGGCGGCTCCGCGGGTGGCGCAGACCACATCCTCGCCGGTCAGCTGCTCGCCGCGGCGGGCGTCGCGCCGGAGGACACCAACTCGACACTCAACTACATCGCCAACTCGGGTGGCGGCGAAGCCGTGACGATGCTGCTCGGCGGCAACGTCTCAGCGGGCATCTCGGGCGTCGCAGAGTTTGCGGAGCACATTGAATCGGGCAGCCTTCGCGCTCTCGCGGTGTCGTCTCCGGAGCGCTCGGGGATGCTCCCTGACACCCCGACGATCACCGAGGCCGGCTATGACGTCGAGCTGACGAACTGGCGTGGCGTTCTCGCTCCCGGTGACATCTCGGACGACGAGCGGCAGGCGCTCATCGACGTCGTCACGCAGATGTATGAGACTGATGTCTGGAAGGACGAACTCGAGAAGAAGGGCTGGGACGACGCCTTCATGGCGGGCGACGAGTTCGACGAGTTCCTGACCGATGACATCGCCTCCGTGACCGAGACGCTGAAGAACATCGGCTTGATCTAGCATCATGTCGGCAACGAACGACGGGGCTCCCGCAGCATCGCGGGAGCCCCGCACAGATTCAGAGATGACCGGGCCGACCGCAGGCGAACCCGCAGAGGCAGAGCGGTCGAAGAGCAATACCGTCGGAGAGATCGTCTTCGCGGCATCCTGCATCGCTCTCGGCGTGTTCGCGCTCGTCGTCGCGAGCCAGATCCATGTGCCGCCGACGGCCAACACGGTCGGCCCGCAGGTCTTTCCGTACATCGTGGGCGGAGCGCTCACCCTTACGGGCATCGCGACGCTCATCGCCGTCTTCCTCGGCGCCAGGGGTGAGGCAGAAGACAGTGAGGATGCCGATGCTGGCGCGGGCACCGACTGGCTCACGGTCGCGAAGCTCGTAGTCTTCTTTCTCGCCCACGCCTTCCTCATCGATCTGATCGGCTGGCCGTTCGCCGCCGCGCTGCTGTTCTTCGGAGCAGCGTGGGCGCTCGGTGCGAAGTCGCTCTGGCGTGCGGCTGTCGCCGGCGTCGTGCTCGGACTGCTGATTCAGCTCGCCTTCGGTGTCGGGCTCGGCCTCTCGCTGCCGCCCGGCCCGCTCCTGGAATGGATACCGATCTTCAATGGATAGCCTCGATCTTCTGCTGAACGGCTTCGCAACGGCCCTTCAGCCGCAGTATCTTCTGTACGCCTTGCTCGGTGTGCTCGTGGGCACCGCCGTCGGAGTTCTGCCCGGCATCGGGCCGGCCATGACCGTCGCGCTGCTGCTCCCTCTGACCTACACGCTCGACCCGACGGCAGCCATGATCGCTTTCGCAGGCATCTACTACGGCGGCATGTACGGCGGGTCGACGACGTCGATTCTTCTGAATACCCCCGGTGAATCGGCGTCGATCGTCACCGCGCTCGAGGGCCATAAGATGGCGAAGCTCGGGCGCGGTGCCGCCGCCTTGGCGACCGCGGCGATCGGCTCGTTCATCGCGGGCACCCTCGCCACCATCGCGCTGACGTTCGTCGCGCCGTACATCGCCGATTGGGCGGTGTCGCTGCGGCCGAACGACTACTTCGCGCTCATGATCGTCGCGTTCGTCACGGTCGGTGCTCTGCTCGGATCATCTCCGCTGCGCGGAGTGATCTCGCTCATGGGCGGCCTTCTGCTCGGTCTCGTCGGCACAGACGTCACGAGTGGCCAGCAGCGTTTCACGCTCGGCTCTCCGGTGTTGGCAGACGGCATCTCGGTTGTGATCGTGGCGGTCGCGCTCTTCGCGGTGGGTGAGACGCTCTATGTCGCGTCGCGGCTGCGTCGCGGGCCGATCTCAGTGATTCCGGTCACGTCCGGTTGGCGCACGTGGATGTCGCGTGACGACTGGAAGCGCTCATGGAAGCCGTGGCTGCGCGGTTCGGCGATCGGATTTCCGATCGGCACGGTTCCGGCAGGTGGTGCGGATGTCGCGACGTTCCTCTCCTACGCCGCAGAGCGCAAGCTCTCGAAGCGCAAGGATCAGTTTGGAAAGGGCGCGATCGAAGGTGTCGCCGGGCCGGAGTCGGCGAACAACGCGGCGGCGGCCGGTGTGCTCGTGCCGTTGCTGACGCTCGGGCTTCCGACCACGGCGACGGCGGCGATCATGATCTCGGCGCTGCAGACCTACGGCATCCGTCCCGGTCCGCTGCTGTTCGACAGTCAGCCGGCGCTCGTGTGGGCACTCATTGCGAGTCTGTACATCGGCAACCTTGTGCTCGTCGTGCTGAACCTGCCGCTCGTCGGTATGTGGGTGAAGCTGCTGCAGATTCCGCGGCACTATCTGTATGCGGGCATCCTGCTGTTCGCCGGATTCGGGGCGTATGCGAACAAGTTCAACTATCTCGAGGTGATCATCCTCCTGGTGCTCGGTGTCGTCGGATTCTTCATGCGGCGTTATGGGTACCCGGTCGCACCGCTTGTGATCGGAATGATTCTTGGGCCGATGGCCGAGGAGCAGCTGCGCAAGTCGCTCATGATCAGTCAGGGTGACCCGACGTATCTGGTGACGAGTCCATTTGCGATCGGAGCGTATGCATTCCTCGCACTCGTCATGATCGCGGGACTCTGGCTTCGCAGGCGTCAGGCCAAGCTGGAAGAGCGGTTGGCGGCCGAAGACCTTGCGACTCGTGAGCGTGAGGCGATCACCATCGATGCTCAGGTGACCGAAGGTGCTCATCGCTCGGGCCCTCAGGAGGACTAAAGAGGACTAGAGCCTCAGGCCCCGGAGGAGGAGAACGTCAGGTAAGAGCGCACGACTCTGAGAGCGGACGGATGCTGCATCAGCAGTGTCCGTCCGCTCACCGCACTCGTCTCAGGATGCGTAAGCAGCCGAGTGAAGCTCAGCCTCGGCCGTTGGAGCACGTCTCGTCTGCAGCAGTCTGACCCGTCACGCTGTCCGGCAGCTCGACAGGCCCGTCCGTCGGAGGCGACGTGGACCCTCCGTCACCCGAGGGCGGCTCAGTCTCGTCGGTGGGAGGCTCAGTAGAGGCGCCGCCCTTCGGAACGGCGCCGTACTGCCCGGTTCCTCCCGTGATCGACAGCCCTTTGTCCGCCTTCACAGCGGCGAGCAGAGTCTCAGCGGCATCCTGATTCACAACCTCGCCTTCTTGGCCGCCGACCATGCCTGAGCCGGTCGGGAACTTCACGAAGGCGATGTTCTCCGTCGACATCCCCTTCATCGCGAGCGCGATCGACACCATCGTGTTGATGTTCTGAAGGTCCTCCGACAGGGTCATGTTGTCGGCCGCGACCCGAGCGAGCTTGTAGAGCTTCACCGGATCGGAGAGGGTCTCTCCGGAGAGGATCTTGCGCATGAGCGCCGACATGTACACCTGCTGGTTGCTGATGCGACCGAGATCCGAGCCGTCGCCCACACCGTAGCGAGTGCGCAGGAACTGCAGCGCTGTCTCGCCCGTGAGCGTGACATCGCCCGCGGGCAGATTGAGGTTGGTCTTCGGATCGACGATCGGCTCAGCGAGACACACCTCGACACCGCCGATCGCGTTCGCCATCGCGGTGACGCCGTTGAACTTGATGGCTCCAGCGAAGTGGATCGGCAGCCCGGTGAGCTTCTCGACCGTCGCCGCCGTGCAGCCGAGACCGCCGTGCTTGAGCGTCGTGTTGATCTTCTGCATGCCCGCCGCAGGCTGCGTACCCTCGGGCACATTTCCGTCTTCATCTGCCGGATGCGGACACTCGGGAACCTGCACGAAGGTGTCGCGCGGAATCGAGATCGCTGTCGCGTTCGAGTGATCTTCGGAGATGTGCACGAGGATCGTCACATCGTTGAGCTGTCCGGTCAGCAGCTTCGGATCGCCGAAGCCGTCACCCTGCCCCTCACGGCTGTCGCTTCCGACGAGCAGCAGATTGACGCCGCCCTCGATCGCATTGATGTCAGGAACGGGCTGCCCCGAGTGGCCCGGAAGAGCGACGCCTCCGCGATCCACTCGTCCCATAATGTCGATGACCGCCCAGGTCGCGACACCGGCCACGCTCAGCGCGACGACGGCGACCGCCGCGACGGCGATCTTGACGGCTGTTCTGAGCCCAGAACGCGGCGTCTGGCGTCCGTGGCGCACTGTGGCTGCGCGGGAGCCTCGCTCGCGGCGCTCGCTCATCGCAGCATCCTTCCGCAGTTTTCAGGCATGAAGGGGCACACTACCCGCCCGAGTCTGGGAGAGTCACAGTGTCCGCTGGGAGCCGCCTGTTTGCGACGAGACGCTCCGCGTCAGATCACGCCTTCGCTCCAGGGGTCGAGGTTGCCGAAGCGGTGTGCTGTGATGGAGATCGCCTGCTCACGCAGGAACGTCAGCATCTCGATGCGCCCCGACTGTGTGACCGGGCCCGCGTGAATCGCGACGTCCGGGTCGCCGTCGAGCGTGGCCGCGAGGCTCTGGTGCAGGCGACGTCGCGCGTCGGCATCCGACCCGACGATCCGCACACGCGGCGGTCGCGACTGCTGCTCGCCATCGACGACGGGCGGATTCGCGATGCGCTGCATCCACTCGGCATCCGGTTCGACCGTCACGACCACACCGAGACCGTCGAGAACGCGCAGAACCGGTGTCGGGAGCGCGTTCGCCACACTCACTCTGAGCGACGACTTCGCGCGCACGCCAGCGACGACGATACGCAGCACTTCACCGAGAACAGCGTCATCCATCGCACGGATCACAACGGGCACGGACCGGTAGCGCAGCAGGTTGCGCTCCACGTCGAGCCCGGTGGCGTCGGTCACCTCGCCGTACTCGTTCGCCCACGCAACGGCGTCCGACAGCGCGCTGCGGCGCAGAACGTCGAACTCCTCGTAGTCCATCGATGGCTGCGCCGATTCGATGAGCCGGGTGATGCGGGAGTCGAGGCCGCGCAGGTGAAGCGTCGAACTCGACGACCCGCGGGCCGAACGCCACGAGCCGAGAGCGTAGAGATAGCTCGGGCCGCCCGCCTTGGTACCGGTGCCGACGGACGAGCGCTTCCACCCGCCGAACGGCTGCCGCTGCACGATCGCCCCCGTGATGCCGCGGTTCACGTAGAGATTGCCGGCCTCCACCTTGTCGACCCATTCGGCGAGATCGTCCGGGTCCTGCGTGTGCAGCCCGGAGGTCAATCCGTACTCGATGACGTTGACATACCGAATCGCCTCATCGAGCGACCGTGCGCGCATGACGCCGAGCACCGGTCCGAAGAACTCAGTCAGGTGGAAGTACGAGCCGGGCTTCACTCCGGTGCGGATGCCGGGCGACCACAGCTGCCCCGGCCGGTCGAGACGGTGCGGCTGCACCAGCCACTCTTCGCCCACGCCCAGCTCGGTGAGTGCGTGCAGCAGCTTGCCCTGCGCCGGTTCGATGAGGGGCCCCATCTGCGCGCTCGGGTCGGAGGGATACCCGACGCGCAGCGACATCGCGGCATCCACAAGCTGTCTCTCGAATCGCTCGGACTTCGCGGCGGACCCGACGAGAATGACAAGACTGGATGCCGAGCACTTCTGCCCCGCGTGGCCGAACGCGCTCTTCACAACGTCGGCCGCCGCGAGGTCCATGTCAGCGCTCGGCATGACGATGATCGCGTTCTTGCCGCTCGTCTCGGCGAGGATCGGCAGGTCGGGCTTCCAGGACCGGAACAGCTTCGCGGTGTCCCACGCGCCGGTGAGAATGACGCGGTCGACGGCGTCATGCGCGATGAGCTGTCGGCCGAGGTCGCCCTCCTCGATGGAGACGTACGCGAGCAGATCGCGGGGCACACCGGCCTCCCACAGCGCCTCCACCATGACGGCTGCAGTGCGCTCAGCCTGCGGTGCGGGTTTGATGATGACGCCCGACCCCGAAGCCAGTGCGGCGAGAACACCGCCGGTCGGAATCGCGAGCGGAAAGTTCCACGGCGGCGTCACCACGATGAGGTCAGACGACTCGAAGACAGCGCCCTGCACACGGTCGAGCTGGCGCGCCTGCGCGGCGTAGTAGTGCGCGAAGTCGATGGCCTCGCTCACCTCGGGGTCGCCCTCGCCGATGGTCTTGCCCGCCTCGGCACCCATGACCTCGAGCAGCTGATCGCGGTGCGCGGCGAGCGCGTCGGCCGCCTTCTCAAGCACCTCCGCACGCTCAGAGCCGGGCTTCGTGCCCCACTCGGCGCCCGCGGCGCGCACACGCTCGATGATCGCCTCGAGCTCCTGCTCATCGGTGACGGTCAGTCTCTCGACCGTGTCGACGCCGAGCCGCGAATCGGCCATGCGCGAGATGATGCCGCGGCCCCACTCCCGGTTCGCCGGAATCGCCGGGTCGGTGTCCGGGGTATTGCGGAACCCGGGCATGCCGGCATCCGACCGCGTCACCGTCTCGAAGGTCCCCGTGAAGATGCGGGTCGTGTCGAAGGGGCCCGGCTTATCTCCGGACGGGCGACCGAGATTCAGCACCTGCTGCGTAAGCCCCTGCTCGGGGAACGTCTCTTCTGGCGTCGTGAGGGGGTCGGATGCCGCGTTCGCTGTGCTCTGCGCAGAAGCATCCTGCACGATCGCGTTCTCCGCCGTCGCATCGGCGTCGGGATCGGCGGCGAAACGCCACTCCGACTGACGATTCTGCGTGCGGTTGGGCGTCGGCGGCAGGGACCCGTCGCGCGAGAGCTCCTCGATGGAGCTCAGAAAGCGCTGCGTCTCGCGCTGCAGCAGCTCGTGGTTCTCGTGCAGTTCGAACACAACCGACATGTAGTTGTCGCTCGACGCGTTCTCCTCAAGCCTGCGGATGAGATACGAGATCGCGACGTCGAACTCGTGCGGGTTCACGACGGGCGTGTAGAGCAGAAGGTTTCCGACGACCGCTCGCACCGCCTGCGCCTGCCCGGTCGCCATGCCGAGCAGCATCTCGAACTCCACCGCGTGCGTCACACCCATTCGCTGGGCGAGCAGCCAGGCGTATGCCACGTCGAACAGGTTGTGACCGGCGACGCCGAGCCTCACGGCATCCGTCCGCTCTGGCGTCAGCGCCCACTCGAGCACACGCTTGTAGTTCGCATCGGTGTCCTGCTTGACCGAATACGTCGCTTTGGGCCAGCCGTGGATCTGCGCGTCGACGTTCTCCATCTCGATGTTCGCGCCCTTGACGAGACGCACCTTGATGGGTGCTCCCCCGGCGGCTCGACGCGTGCGCGCCCACGCGTTCAGCTGCTGCATCGCGGCGAGCGCGTCGGGCAGATACGCCTGCAGAACGATGCCCGCCTCGAGACCGCGGAGATCGTCATGCTCGAGCACGTGCGTGAACACGGCGATCGTGAGGTCGAGGTCGCGGTACTCCTCCATGTCGAGGTTGATGAACTTGCGATGGCCGCGCCGCTCAGCGTCGGCCGCGAGCCGATACAGCGGCAGCAGCTTCTGCACGACGTGCTCGACAGCCTCGTCGAACGACCACATCGACAGCTGCGAGACGATCGACGACACCTTGATGGAGACGTAGTCGACGTCGTCGCGCTCGAGCAGACGCATCGTTCCATCGAAGCGGCGCTGTGCCTCCTTCTCGCCAAGAACGGCCTCGCCCAGCAGATTCAGGTTCAGCCGCGAACCGTCCTCGCGCAGGTGAGCGATCGCCGGCCCCAGCTTCTCTGGGGTCGCATCGACCACGAGGTGCCCGACCATCTCGCGCAGCACACGACGCGAGATCGGAATCACGATGCCCGGGAGCACCGGCCCCAGCACACCGCCGCACCAGATGGCGGCGCGCAGGTACCAAGGCAGAAACTTCGGCGTCAGCCCGGCCACCTTCTGCAGCCCGTAGCCCGCGACGAAGAGGTCCTCGGGGCGCATGACCCCGTCGACGAAGCCAACCGTGAACGCCAGGCCGTTCGGGTCGCGCAGAACGCCTGCGAGTCGCTGCGCCGCAGGGTCTGCCGGATAGGCGGCGCTCTCGTGGACCCACCGGTGGGCAAGCTGCACGGCCTCCTGGGCAAGATCGTGTCGAATCGCGTCCGTCGCTGGTTGTGCCATGCCCACGAGACTATTCCCCCTCGCTGACGTTGGCATGGGGCACAGCGGTTATTCGTCATCTCGGCTGATGGTTGCGGCTTACATTGGTCACACAGGCTTAACGAAAAGAGGTGAATGGATGCTCGACATGCGACGCCTCCGCGTGCTGCACGAGCTCAAGCTGCGCGGCACGCTCTCCGCAGTCGCCGAAGCCCTGTCGTACAGTCCGTCCGCCGTGTCACAGCAGCTCGCGCAGCTGGAGCGCGAGACGGGCGTCTCCCTCGTGCGCAAAGCGGGGCGACGGGTCGTTCTCACCCCGCAGGGCGAGGTACTCGCGGCGCACGCGGCGCGTCTGCTCGACGACCTCGACGCCGCACAGGCCGCGGTGTCCGGAACACTCGAGGGCGTCTCGGGCACCGTGCGGCTCGCGGTGTTCCAGTCCGCCGCGCACGCGATCATCCCGCGCGCCATCTCACTCGTCGCCGAGAGGCATCCTCACCTCCGCGTCATCACCGTCGAGCGGGAGCCCGACGCGGCGCTGTTCGAGGTGTCGGCCCGCGACTTCGACCTCGTGATCGCCGAGCAGTACCCCGGTCACACGCGCGCGCTGCGCCCGGACCTCGACCGTGTACCCCTCGGAAGCGACGCGATCAGGCTGGCGATGCCACCGGAGACGGATGCCGCGGACGCACCGCGCGCCACGGCCGGCAGCTTCGCGGCAGCCGTCAGCACGCGCCCCTGGGTCATGGAGCCGGAGGGAACCGCCTCGCGCAGCTGGGCGCTGCAGCTCTGCCGCGGGGCTGGCTTCGAACCCGACGTACGCTTCGAGACAGCCGACCTCATGGCGCACATCCGGCTGATCCGCAGCGGCAACGCCGTGGGTCTTCTCCCCGACCTCGTGTGGGCGGGCGAAGAGCCGTCCGTGCATCTCGTCGATCTCCCCGGAAGTCCCCATCGCGATGTCTTCACCTCCGCGAGGCCCTCGAACGCCACCCGCCCCGGAGTGGTCGCCGTGCGCGAGGCGCTCTCCGACGCCGTCTCAGAGATCGCGCCGGGCTGAGCACGCCCCGCTGCGCGGAGCATCCTCATTGTCAACGGCTGTCGCGCGAAGCATCCTCCTTGTCACGCTGGAAAGACGTCGTATCGGGAGGAAGACATGACACGCACACCCACTGAGGTCATCCACGATCACCTCATCAAGCGTCTCGAGGGTGAACTCGAGGCCGACATCGCCCACAACTTCGACGAGAGCATTCTGATTCTGTCGGGCTTCGGCACGTTCCGCGGCCACGACGGCATCCGGCAATCGGCCGCTCTGCTCGCCGAGGCGGTGAAGACCGGCGACTTCGCCTACAACCGCACCGTCGTCGAGCGCGAGTACGGCTTTCTCGAGTGGACGGCGACCGGCGAAGACGAGATCGTCCGCGACGGCGCAGATTCGTTCCACGTCGTCGACGGGCTCATCGTGGCGCAGACCATCCACTACACGGTCTGGCCGCGCGACTGACTCTCTGCATCCGAGGGCGTCGTCGCGTAGTCCGGCACCTCCATGACCGGCACCAGCACGAGGTCTTCGACCCGCCAGTCGAGCTTCTGGCACTGCACAGCGGTGTCGTGCAGCTTCTGATCTGAGAACGAGTCGCCCTTCAGCACGACGAACGTCTCGACGTGAAGAACCTGCCCCACCTCACGCGCACGCGATCCGACGTCGACGACCCACGGGAGCGAGAGCAGGTGCTCATGGAGCTTGCCGATGATGGGGTGCGTCGACTTCTGGTCATACGTCGTCGCACGCTGATCCATGAGGTCGAGCACCGCTGACTTGGTGTTTCGGAGACCGTCCCACAGGATGCCGCCGGCGATGAACAGCGCCGCGGCGGAGTCCAGCCACCACAGCCCGATTCCGATGCCTGCGACGCCCACGATCGAGCCGACGTTGGTGGTCCAGTCGGCGCTGCTCATGTCGGCATCCGCGTAGAGCAGCTTGTTGTGCAGTTTGGGTGCGATCTTCTTCTTCGCCCGCCCGAACAGCACGGGAGGCGTAGCGATCAGCGCCATCACGCCCATCATGAGCCAGCCCAGCCACACCGTGTGCCCCCACAGGAGCACAGTGCCGATCGTCGGGTGCTCGGCACTCACGAGCGAGGTGACCGCCTCCACGATGAGGTTCGTCGCCACGAGCACGAGCGCGACGCCCGCCACGAGGTGGCCGACGCCCATCGCCCGGTGGTAGCCGTAAGGATGCTTCTTCGTCGCCTTCCGCCCGATGAAGATCACGGCGACGAGAAAGGCGATCTGCGGGGTCGTCGAGAGCATGTCCTCGACCCACGCGGTCTTCATCGCCTGCGAATTGCCGAGCACGAAGAACACGATCGTGACCGTGAACGACGTGAACGCGATGCTGAGCCACTCGAGCCGAACCGCCTTCTTGAGGGCGCGGTCCTGTTCTTCTGGCAGCTCGCGCACGACCCGCGAATACGCGCTGATCACTTCTTCTCCCGCTGCGAGTCGAGGTAGGTCTCCAACGAGCTGAGCAGAGCGTTCTCTCCCATCGGCACGAGCATCACGAGATTGAGCGTCGACCCGTCGTCCGCGGTGATGCTGCGGTAGGGACGAGTCATGCCCGCGCGCTCAGCCCAGGGAGTCGTGTCGGTGATGCCCGCGATCACGATGTCGAGCTGCTGCGTCTCCAGACCGCGCACGAGTGCTTCCTCGCTTCCGACGGTCCACTCGATCTTCGCGTCGATGCTCTTCGCGTACCCCTTGACGAGCTCGGCCTCGCTTCCGCTCACGTGGTTCTCCTCGACGACCGCGAGGTCACCGTTCGGCGAGACGCCGACTCGCAGCGTTCCTCCGCGCGCGTGCTCAAGACTTCCGTACGGGTCCGTGGGCATATGCAGCGAGCAGGCCGTGAGCGCCAGCACAGCGATCAGGGTCGCCGCCGCTCGCACCACACGCCATCCAGTCTGCATGCTCTGACGCTAAAACTCAGGGCGGTCAGCGCGCGAGTGGTTGACAAGCAGCGCTGCATGCGCGTGCATCCGCCTGTCGTTGAGCGCCACGCGCGCGAACCGACGCTTCCGCTCCTCCCACCTGTCGATTTCCAATGATCGAGCTATGCCCGCTTCCGTCGATCTGCGTCCTCTCCAGGTGGATCCCCACCGCGGTCAGCTCGCCGCCTTCATGGCGGACGTGAAGGCTGGCGTCTTCGGAAAGGACTCCACAAAGCTCCGCGGGCTCGAGAAGGAATGGTCGACGTTCATCGGCGGCTTCATCCTTTTCGGCGTCATCGGCCTGTTCATCGTGGTGCCGAAGATGTTCGAGCCAGACGCCGATCCGATGTTCACCGCGGTCTCCGCAATCGTCATCTTCGCGGCACTTCTCTGTGGCGCCGCGATCGGGGGCTGGTTCTATGTGCGACCGAACCTGAATCGTTGGAAGGAGCGTTTCGCCCTCGCGGAGTTCGCGTTCGCCAACGGCTGGCGCTTCGAACCGGCCACCTCGCGTCTCAGGTACCCAGGTCTGATCTTCCCCAACTTCGCCGGCAACGCCGAAGACCGCACCACCGCAAGCGGCGACCGCAGCTTCGACATCGGCAACTACACGTTCATCGAGCGAACGACGAAGGTGTTCCTGCGCCACCAGTGGCACTACATCGCGATCAGGCTCGAGCGGAACCTTCCGCACATGGTGCTCGACTCCAGAGGGAACAACCCCGTGGTGGGCAGCAACCTTCCGATGACCGTCGCCCGCGATCAGGTGCTCTCGCTCGAGGGCGACTTCGACCGCTATTTCACGCTGTACTGCCCTCGCGAGTACGAGCGCGATGCCCTCTACGTCTTCACCCCCGATCTCATGGCGCTCCTCATCGACAACGTCGCCGTATACGACGCCGAGATCGTCGACGATTGGCTGTTCTTCTACAGCACGACGCCGTTCGAGCCCCGCGACGAGGCGCAGTGGCGCCGCATGCTCAGCATCGTCGACGTTGTGGGCGCCAAGGCACTCTCACGCACGGAGCGCTACACCGACAGCCGCACCGCCGCGACCGGGCCGAGCCGAACGTCGCCGCGGGCGGTCAACGCCTGACAGCGCGCTCGCGACTGCTGCCGACCGTACTCGTCGTGGGAGGTGCCGTGCTCATCGGCATCCTGTTCGGCCTGCTGTGAAGGAGACTGACGTGAACTTCGGCCCATTGCTGCAGGAGCCCAGCGCTGAAGACGCCGAGGCGTTCCGCAGTGACGCCCAGACCGGCCGCTACGGCGATCTCGAGAGCGCGGCGAACCCCGACGCTTCGCCGCGCAACGTCAGGCTGGTCTCAGCACTGGCGCTCGGCGTCATCGCGATTCCGGTGCTGATCATCGGCAACTGGATCACGCGAGTGCTCCTGATCGTCATGTGCGTGGCGATCTTCATCGGCATCGTGTTCCTCCGGAAGCCGCCCACGAAGTCTCACCCTGCCTCATGGCCCGAGTGGCTGCGACTCGCGCGCTTCGCGAAGGCGAACGGCTGGGGGATGAACATTCACGCGTCGACCCTGCCGTACGCCGGGCGGATCTTCCACATGGGCCTCCTGCACACGGCCACCGAGCGCATCTTCCGCAATGGCGCGGACTTCTTCGATGCCGCGAACCTCGAGTTCCGCACGTGGCGTCTGAAGAGCACAAAGCTCAACCGCTGGCACTACGTCGCGATTCGCTTGCCGTCGCCCCGCCCGCAGATGTATCTCACGACCACTCCGAGCACGGGGCCCTTCAGCCTTCAGCTGCTGTACGGCCTCAAGCCGAATCAGAGGATGCTCGCACCCGCCACGGCATCCGCACCATTCGTCGCTTTCAGCCCACCCGGCTTCGAGGCTGATCCGAACACAGTCGTCACGTCCGAGATGCTCGAGCTGCTCGTCGGCAGCAGCGGCGCCTACGAGATCGAGGTTCTCGGCGAGTGGATGTTCGTGTTTCGCGAGGGCGCCTACCCGTGCTTCGCGCCCGAATGGTGGCAGAGGATGCTGCGGGTCGTCGAGCTCGCGCAGACACGTGACGCCGCCGCGGCATCCTGATACCCGCTGCTCACACGCTGGCCCTAACAGCAGCTGCCGTTTCGGTCGAGGGGGTTCACAGGACGTCACGGGCGGGGGAGACTCGGCGCTACCGAGGGATGGAGGAAGCAATGGGACGCCTCATCGTCGCGCTTCTGATCATCGGGGTGATACTCGCCGTGATCGGGCTGCTTGCGAAGGGGATTGAGTGGCTCGCAGTCGTGGGAGTCCTGATCTTCATCGGAGCGCTGATCTGGGAAGGACTTCGCAGACTCATCGCGAGGAACAGAGCCGTGAAGTAGGTGCCGGACGACTCGGCTGGGTTCCACCCCGGCATCCTGATACGGGCTAGCATGTCTGCATGGCAGATTCATCGTTTGACATCGTCAGCAAAGTCGACAAGATGGAGGCGGAAAACGCCGTCAACCAGGCCCGCAAAGAGGTCTCGCAGCGTTACGACTTCAAGGGCACGGACCCGTCGGTCGAGTGGTCGGGCGAGAGCATCCTGCTGAAGGCCAACACCGAGGAGCGCGTCAAGGCGATTCTCGATGTGGTGCAGTCGAAGTTCATCAAGCGCGGCATCTCGCTCAAGAGCCTCGAGTCGGGCGAGCCGTACCCGAGCGGCAAGGAGTACCGCGTCGAAGTCGGCCTCAAGAACGGCATCGCGAGCGACCAGGCGAAGAAGATCTCGAAGATCATCCGCGATGAGGCGCCGAAGAGTGTGAAGAGCCAGATCCAGGGCGATGAGCTGCGCGTGCAGTCGAAGAGCCGCGACGACCTACAGTCGACGATCTCGCTGCTCAAGAACTCCGATCTCGACATCGATCTGCAGTTCATCAACTTCCGCTGACGCAGCCGAGGTGCGGAGCGCTTTCGGAGCGTTCTGAGACGCGGCGTCCTCTCCCCCTCTTGTCGCGGGGTCAGAAATCGCCGAGAATGAGTGCGAGAGCCGCCGTGGGCGCGGCTCCGCCGCCTGTCTGGGAGGTATATCGTGTCGAAGATCGTGATTCTCACTGGGGATGCCGCCGAGACCCTTGAGGTCTTCTACCCCTACCATCGGCTTCAGGAGGCCGGCTACGAGGTGCACATCGCCGCGCCGGAGAAGAAGAAGCTGCAGTTCGTGGTGCACAACTTTGTCGACGGGTTCGACACCTACACGGAGAGCCCCGGCCACCACTGGCCTGCGGACGTCGCATTTCGTGACGTGAACCCCGACGATTATGTTGCCGCGGTGGTGCCCGGTGGTCGTGCGCCGGAGTACATCCGCAACGACCCGGATGCGCAGCGCATCGTGCGGCACTTCATGGAGAAGGATCTGCCGGTCGCGGCGACGTGCCATGGGCCGCTCATCCTCGCCGCCGCCGGGGTGTTGAACGGACGGACGTCATCCGCGTACCCGCAGCTCGCGGTCGACGTCGAGACCGCGGGCGGTGTCTTCGAGGACGGCGGCGCTGTCGTCGACGGCAACCTCGTGAGTGCACGTGCGTGGCCTGACAACGGAACCTGGATGAAGGCGTTCCTCGAGGTGCTGCCGCAGCCATGACGCGCTGAGCGACCCCGCGACCGTGACGCGCCGGGGGACCCCGCATCCGTGACGCGCTGAGCGACCCCGCGACCGTGTGCCACTTTGTCCTACCTCCGGGCGCTCTGAGAGCGGACAAAGTGGCACACGGTCAATTGCCTATAACGCGTCAATTGTGAGACGCGATGTCGATGTCAGATGCTCATGGTGCACTGCGTCTATGAATGAAACAGCTATTAGTGAGGCAGAGGGCTTTGTCGCGCGCACTGCCGAGGCATTGACCGCACCGCGCCCTGACGAATGCCTGATCTGCTTTGTTTATCGCATGCTCGAATACGGGTGCGACGGACTCCGCTGGGCAACTCGATATCGGGATCTACGCGTTCCCCGCGCCACCCGTTTCGAGGCGGGGATGGGAAAGCGCGGAGCGTATTGCGATTGCGAAATACTCATGAACGCGGTCGAGTGCACGCTCTGGGATGATCCCGAGTTACTCGAGTCGACGCCGATTCCGGAATGCCGCGGAATCGTTCGAAAATCGCTACAGCCGTGCACGCTGTGGCGTTGGTCATAGACCGCTCAGCCCAGCGCGTGCATCACGTGCTTCACGCGGGTGTAGTCCTCCAGGCCGTACATCGAGAGGTCCTTTCCGTAGCCGGACATCTTGAACCCGCCGTGCGGCATCTCGGCTGTGAGCAGGATGTGCGTGTTGACCCACACACAGCCGAAGTCGAGATCCCGGGTGAGACGCATGGCTCGAGGGTGGTCTGCGGTCCAGACGCTCGACGCGAGCCCGTAGTCGACGTCGTTCGCCAGTGCGACCGCCTCCGCCTCGTCGCTGAACGCCTGCACAGTGATCACCGGCCCGAAGGTCTCCTCCTGAACGCATGCGTCATCCTGATGCACACCCGTCACGACAGTGGGCGCATAGAAGAAGCCACGCTCTCCCATTCGCCGACCGCCGGTGCGGATCGTGGCATGATCAGGCAGCGCATCGATCACGGCCTGCACCTTCGCGAGGTGCCCCGCGTTGTTGAGCGGACCGTAGAGAGCATCAGCATCCGTGCCCGTCTTCGTCGCCTCTGCCGCACGCACCAGCTCATCGACGAACTCGTCGTGCACCGATTCGTGCACGAGCACACGCGTGACGGCGGTGCAGTCCTGCCCCGCGTTGAAGTACCCCGACTCGGCGAGCGCGTCGGCCGTGGCACCGAGGTCAGCATCGGCGAAGACGACCGCGGGAGCCTTTCCGCCCAACTCGAGGTGTGACCGGTGCAGGCGCTTCGACGCGGATGCCGCGACCTGGCGGCCCGCCCGCACAGAGCCGGTGATCGCCACGAGGCCGGGAGTGGGATGCTCCGTCATGAGCTCGCCCGTGGAAGCGTCGCCGAGAATGACGTTCAGCACGCCGTCGGGCAGCACTCCGCGGCTCGCGTCGGCGAGCACAAGCGTCGATTCGGGCGTGGTGTCGCTCGGCTTCAGAACCGTGGTGTTACCGGCCGCGATCGCCGGAGCGATCTTCCAGACCGCCATCATGAAGGGGTAGTTCCACGGCGTCACCTGGGCGACGACCCCGATCGGCTCGCGTCGCACGTAGGACGTGTGCCCCTCGAAGTACTCCCCCGCCGCGGCGCCCTCGAGCACGCGTGCAGCGCCGGCGAAGTAGCGGATCTGATCGCAGCCGGTCAGCACTTCCTCAACGCGGATGGTCTCTTTCGGCTGCCCCGTGTTGCGGTGCTGCGCCTCGACGATGTCGTCGGCACGAGCTTCGAGCGCGTCGGCGAACGCGAGCAGAGCGGCCTGACGCTCGCCGGGGGTGGTTCGACCCCAGGATGCCGCGGCGTCACGCGCCGCGTCGAAGGCGGCATCCACATCGCTCTCGACCGACACGGGCGAGACCGCCACGCGCTCTTCGGTCACGGGATTCACGACGTCGATGGTGTCGTTACCTGCGGCGGCGACGAAGCGTCCGCCGATGAAGTTCTGCAGGGTCGCGCGGCCCTCGTGAGGCGTAGCGGCCGGTGCGGTCTGGGTTGACTGTGACATTGCTCTCGCTCCTTTGCGATGGACGGATGCCGCTGGCGGCGGGGCTCGTGACCCCGCCGCCGTGCTGTCAGGCCGGCATCATCGTGTACTTGGTGTTGAGGTACTCGTGGATGCCCTCGAGGCCGCCCTCGCGGCCGAGCCCGGACTGCTTCACGCCGCCGAACGGTGCGGCCGCGTTCGAGATGACGCCCGCGTTGAGGCCCACCATGCCCGACTCGAGACGCTCGATCATGCGGTGTCCGCGCTCAAGGCTCTCAGTGAAGGCGTAGGCGATGAGCCCGTATTCGACGCCGTTCGCCATCGCCACTGCTTCGTCCTCCGTCGAGAACGGCGCGATCGCGAGCACGGGTCCGAAGATCTCCTCACGCAGGATCTCCGCCTCGCTCGGCACACCCGCGACGACGGTCGGCTCGTAGAAGTGCCCTTCCGACTCGACGCGCTTGCCTCCGTGGAGCAGCTGGGCGCCGTGCTCGACGGCATCCTGAACCAGGCGATCGGCCTTCTCGACCGCCGCGTCGTTCACGAGCGGTCCGATCGTGACGCCGTCTTCGGTGCCGCGGCCGATCCGCATGGCCGTGACCTTCTCGGTCACACGGCGGGCGAACTCGTCGGCGACGGCCTCGTGCACGATGAAGCGGTTCGCCGCCGTGCACGCCTGACCGATGTTGCGGAACTTCGCAGCGATCGCACCGTCGACCGCTTTGTCGAGATCGGCGTCGTCGAACACGATGAACGGCGCGTTGCCGCCGAGCTCCATCGAGGTGCGCAGAACGTTCTTCGCGGACTTCGCGATGAGGTCCTGCCCGACGCCGGTCGAGCCGGTGAAGCTGAGCTTGCGCAGTCGCGGGTCTTCGATGATGGCGTCGGAGACCGGTCCGGTGCGCTTCGTCGTCACGACGTTCACGACGCCCTTCGGCAGCCCAGCATCCTCGAGCAGCTTCGCGAAGTGCAGCGTCGTGAGCGGGGTGAGGGATGCCGGCTTCACGACGACCGTGCAGCCCGCGGCCAGCGCCGGAGCGATCTTGCGGGTGGCCATCGCGAGCGGGAAGTTCCACGGAGTGATGAGGAAGCAGGGGCCGACGGGGTGCTGCGACACGACCATGCGGCCCGTGCCCTCCGGGTTCAGACCGTAGCGACCCGTGATGCGCACGGCCTCTTCGCTGAACCAGCGCAGAAACTCGCCGCCGTACGTGACCTCACCGTTCGACTCGGCGAGGGGCTTGCCCATCTCAAGCGTCATGAGCAGGGCGAACTCGTCGCGGCGCTCCTGCATGAGGTCGAAGGCGTCACGCAGAATGTTCGAGCGCGTGCGCGGCGGAGTCGCAGCCCATTCCTCCTGCGCCGCGACGGCGGCATCGAGCGCGGCTTTGCCGTCCTCGACGGTGGCGTTGGCGATCTCGACGAGCGTCTCACCCGTCGACGGGTCCTCGACGGCGAACGTCTCGGGTGCGTCGCGCCACTCCCCGCCGATGAACAGTCCGGTCGGCACCTTCGCGAGCAGGTCCTTCTCTGAAATCATGGTCTCTCCTTACGTGTCGTTCTCACCGCGACGGATCACCGTGCGGAGCTTTGCGAGTCGTCGCGCAGCGCGGTCGCGACGATGTCCAGTCCCTCGACGAGCAGTTCGAGGGGAATCGTGAGCGGCGGCAGAAAGCGGATCACATTGCCGAAGGTTCCGCAGGTGAGCACGATGACCCCCTGGGCGTGAGCTGCCTTCGCGACGCGCGTGGCGAGAGCGGCATCCGGCTCCCCCGTCTCGGCATCACAGAACTCGATCGCGATCATGGCGCCCCGCCCGCGCACGTCAGCCACACGGGGGTCGGATGCCGCGATGTCGCGGAACCTCCGCACGATGATGTCCCCGATGCGGTCCGCGGCTTCGCAGAGTCCCTCGTTCTCGAACGCGTCGATGGAGGCGAGCGCCGCCGCGCAGGCGACGGGGTTGCCGCCGTACGTTCCGCCGAGACCGCCGGTGTGAACGGCATCCATGATCTCTGCGTGCCCGGTCACCGCCGACAGCGGCAGTCCGCCAGCGATGCCCTTCGCCGTGGTGATGAGATCGGGCACGACGTCCTCGTGCTCGCACGCGAACATGCGCCCCGTGCGAGCGAAACCGGTCTGCACCTCGTCGGCGATGAACACGACGCCGTTCTCGCGAGCCCACGCCGCGAGCGCCGGCAGAAACCCGTCTGCGGGCACGATGAAGCCGCCCTCACCGAGAATCGGTTCGATGATGATCGCGGCCACCTGGTCGCCGCCGATCTGCTTCTCGATGCGCCCGATCGCAGCACGCGCGGCCTGTTCGCCGCTGAGACCGCCGTCACGCAGCGGGTACGACACGGGCGCGCGGTAGATCTCGGAAGCGAACGGGCCGAAGCCCCGCTTGTACGGCATGGCCTTCGCGGTGAGCGCCATCGTGAGGTTCGTGCGTCCGTGATAGGCGTGGTCGAAGGCGACGACGGCCTGCCGTCCAGTATGGGCGCGCGCAATCTTGACCGCGTTCTCGACGGCCTCGGCGCCCGAGTTGAAGAGGACGCTGCGCTTGGCGTGATCGCCGGGCGTGACCCGGTTCAGCGCTTCAGCGACCGCGATGTAACTTTCGTAGGGAGTTACCATGAAGCACGTGTGAGTGAAGCTCGCCACCTGCTCCGCGACGGCATCCACGATGTGAGGATGCGCGTTGCCGACGCCCGTGACGGCGATTCCGGAGCCGAGGTCGATGAGTGAGTTTCCGTCCACGTCGACGACGACACCGCCTCCCGCGGCCGCGGCGAACACGGGCATCGTGGTGCCGACGCCAGCCGCGACGGCGCTCTGCTTGCGCTGCATCAGCTCGGTGGAGCGAGGTCCGGGGATGCCTGTGACGAGTCGGCGCTCCTGTGGAAGCGCGGGCCCACCCGTGGTGATGGTCGGTTCTGCAATGGTCATGGCTTTCTCCGCATCGAGGTCGCGCACCCGTTCGCGCTGTTGTCCCCATGCTAAGAACCGCGGCCGGGCTCGTAACGTGCCATTTTGGAGCGTCAACCTCAGAATGCAGTGCATAATGGCAGAACCATGGCCATCACCGTTCGGCGTCTGCTGGCGCGAAGCGACCTCGGGCTGCGGCTGCTGACGACGTTTGCCGATGCGGCACCGGCCGCCGAGGCGATGTCGCCCGTCGCGGCAACAGCGCGCGCCGCGGTGACGTCGTCAACCGAGGTGACGTCGTCTGCCGAGCATCCTCTCGACCGCCGCATCACGTGGGTGACGGGCACCGACCTCGACGACCCGACCCCGTTTCTCGGCGAGGGCAACGTCGTGCTCACGACCGGACGCCAGCTCGGCGATGATGTGGGCGCCGCAGATGCTTACGTCGCGCGACTCGCTCGCTTCGGCATCCGCGCCATCGGATTCGGCTCGAACGTCTACAGTGAGGTTCCGCAGGCGTTGATCGACGCGTGCGCCCGCGAGCGGATGCCGCTGTTCGATGTACCGTATCGCACCCCGTTTCTCGCGGTCATCCGGTACGTCGCAGACCTGGTCGCCGCCGAGGCGCAGGCAAGAACCGCCTGGGCTGCGGACGCCCAGCGTACGATCGCCCTTGCGGCGATGCGCGACGACGGCCTCGCGGAGAGCGTCGCCGAGCTCGGTAGACGGCTCGAACGCGCTGTGACACTGTTCGACGCGCGTGGCCACCGGCTGCACGCTCACCCGACGGCTGGGCACGACGAGACTGTCACGGCTGAGGCCGAGCGGATGCTGGCGCGCGACGTCCGCGCGGCAGGCGCCACCGAGAACGGCGTTCTCCTGCAGACGATCGGACGCGGCGGTGACCTGCGGGGCATCCTCGCGATCGACGGACCGCTCGATCACGCCGCACAGGGCGTGGTCGCCGCGGTGATCGCGCTGGCGGGAATGTCGCTCGAACGCCAGCGCTCGCTCGCCGAGGCCGCGCTTCATCTGCGTACCGGAGCCTGGCAGAGCCTCCGTGCTGGAGACGTCGCACTCGCCGTCGATCTCGCGGGGCCTGGCGTTCTCGCCGACACCTTCATCGTGGGGATGCTGCGCGACGATGCTCGCGCGAGAGCCGAGCTGCTGGCGCGCCGTGACCTCTTCGTCGCGCGCGATGACGATCGCCTCGTCGTGCTCGACCCCGACACTTCGTGGGCGACGTGGCTCTCGGACGAGCACCGCATCGCCGTCGGACTCTCGACCCTCGCCACCCCGAGCTCGGCCGCGGTCGCGTCTCGCGAGGCGGCGGCTGCTCTCGAGCGCGCCGAGCGAGCGGCATCCGTCACCTCGTTCGACGCGGTCGTGGACGGCGGGCTGCGCGCCCTTCTCGATCGGGACGACGTCCGCACCATGGCCCGCGCGCTCCTCGCACCGCTCGCGGACCACGATGCGCACAGCGACACGCGCCTCACCCCGTCGCTTCGGGCCTGGCTGCGGCACAATGGTCAGTGGGACCCAGCCGCGCGCTCCCTCGGCATCCACCGGCACACGCTCCGATCACACGTCGAGTCCGCGGGCCGAGTGCTCGCGAAGAACCTCGCCGACGCGGAGACCCGCGCCGAGCTGCTCTTCGCGCTGTCTCTCACCGAGTCGCGCTGACCTCGGCGTTCCTCCACCTAACTCTGAACGCTCCAGCCCGCGGTCGCGACTCGCTCGCCGCGGAGCGCCAGAATGACGAAGATCGCCAGCGCGACGAGAATTCCGGTGTCCAGCGCACCCCACAGTATGAGGAAGAACACGTAGTAGAAGACGTGCTGCAGCATCCCCTCGATGGCAAGCATGATGACCTGCAGGATGGCCATCACCACGAAGCTCGCTCCCACAACGATGAGCGCTGTGACGATGACACTCGAGATCGAGCGCACCCGCGACAGCGGACGAATGACCGCGAGCACAAGCAGCACCGCTCCCCCGACGAAGACACCGCGGAGCAGCTCCGTGCCGAAGTACGTGCCGAACACGTTGAAACCGCCATAGGGAGTGAACACATAGAACAGTCCGGTGAAGAGGCCTGTGACGACGAATTCCGCCACGACCAGACCAGCGATGATCAGTGCGTCGACCACCGTGTTCTGACGCGCGGATGCCCCGGTCACGAGTTCGCCCTTCCAGAGACGCGCGCGCAGAATGACGGCGCCGAGAGCCACCGCGATCGTCAGCAGAATGACGTTGGAGACCAGGGAGCCGACGTTGATCGAGTGAGCCGGACCGTGCTCGAATGCCGAGCGGATGCCGAGGTAGATCAGCCGGTAAACCAGATGCACGACCGTGCCGATGCCACCCGCGATCAGCAGGGGCACGATCAGCACCTTGACGGATCGGTCAAGGCGGGGCGGCTTCACAAACGCCAGCGACACAAACGCACCGGCGGCGAACATGCACTGCGGCAGGAGGTTCTCGAAGAGCGCGATGACAATGCCCTCCAGGCCGAAACCGTAGTTCACGAAGGCCGAGAGCATGAAGATGACTCCCATTGCGGCGGGAAACGCCGCCATCACGAGCGCGTTCTGAATGGGAGGACGGACGGATGCCGGTTGCGGAGGCAGCTGCTGAGTCATGCGCCCCAGGGTAGACGACTCCCAGCAAACTCTAAGATACTCTTTTGTTTCTTAATTTCGCGATCAGGCGTACATTAGAAACCAGAACGTTTCTTATGTAAGGAGTCTCATGAGCGCGGCATCCGCCCAGCCCGCGACCGCAGAACGCCTGCCACGCGCGGCGGTTCGCACGATCAGCGCCGTCATCGTCGGCGGCGCGGCGGCCATTCTCGATTCGACCATCGTCACGATCGCCCTCGACCACCTGAGCAGCGACCTCGACTCGACACCCGCGACGATTCAATGGGTCGTCACGGCCTATCTGCTTGCCCTCGCCGCGGCCATCCCGCTGAGCGGCTGGGCACAGAGCACGCTCGGCGGCAAACGATCATGGATGATCACACTCACGATCTTCGTGGTCTTCTCAGCCGCCTGCGCACTCGCATGGAATGACACGAGCCTCATCGTGTTCCGCGCCCTGCAGGGCTTCGGGGCGGGCATGATCTTCCCTCTCATGCAGACCCTTGCCGTGCAGGCGGTCGGCAAGGTCAGCGCGAAGCTCATGGGCACGACGATCGCGGCGATCAGCGTCCCCCTCGCGCTCGGCCCGATTCTCGGACCGGTGCTCGGCGGCATCCTCCTCGACACCGTCGGGTGGCGCTGGCTCTTCCTCATCAACGTGCCGCTCGTGGGCATCGGCCTTCTGATGGCGTGGCGCATGATCGCACCGGATGCCCCGAGCGCCGCCCCGCGGGCACGCGTCGACCTGGCCGGGCTCGCCCTTCTGATCCCGGGGCTCGTCGGCATCGTGCTCGGGCTGTCCAACGTAGCCTCTGATGGAGGGTTCGGACACCCCGATGTGCTCGTCCCGCTCGGGTGCGGGACCGCACTCGTCGCAGGCTTCGTCATCTGGGCCGTGCACCGCGGACACGACGCCGCCGTCGATGTCTCCCTGCTGAGCCTTCGGTCGCTCGCGACGTCGTCCGGCGTTCTCTTCACGGCCGGCGCCGCGCTGTACGCGGGCATGTTCCTGCTTCCGCTCTACTGGCAGCAGGTGCGCGGCGACAGCGTACTGACCGCCGCGCTCGTGCTCGTCCCGCAGGGGGTCGGCGCCCTGCTCGCCCGGGTGATCGCAGGCAAGCTGGCGGTCCGATTCGGCGCGCGAACCCTCACGATCGGTGCGTTCGCCATCACGGCGCTCGGCACCGTTCCGTTCGCGTTCGCCGGCACCGATGCCAGCGGATGGCTGCTCGGTGTCGCGCTGTTCGTACGCGGACTCGGGGTCGGCGCCGTGATCATGGCCCCGATGATGGTCGCGTACGCCGACGTCCAGCACGACGAGATGCCACACGCGACGATGCTCACGCGCATCACGCAGCAAGTCGGTGCGTCGCTCGGGGTCGCCGTCATCGCGGTCGTGCTGGAGAACGCGGTCGCGGGCGACGTCGTCACCGGGTTCCAGACCGCGTTCTGGTGGCTGATCGGCATCACGCTTGCGGCGCTGATCCCGGCATTCGCGTTCCGCCGTGAGAACCTGGATGACGAGGTTCCTGCGACGAAGGGATGACGGGTGGATGCTCCGAAGACGCGCCGTCGCGGCGCCGAGCTCGAAGCCGCCATCCTGTCGGCCGCGTGGAACCAGCTCGTCGAGGAGGGCTACGCTCGCTTCACCTTCGATACCGTCGCCGAGCGCGCGCGCACGAGCAAACCGGTGCTGTATCGGCGCTGGAGCGGTCGCGAAGCGCTGCTGCGCGCCGCCATCAGGCACCGCGGCGCGAGCTCCCCGCCGGCAGTGCCCGACACTGGAGGCCTTCGTGGCGATCTGATCGAGACGCTCCGCAACGCGTCCACGGGTGAGAGCACGATGGCGGCACTCCTCACGGCGCTGGTCACCAGCCACTTCGAAGACATCGGAATGACTCCGGCCGAGCTGCGCGCCGAGATGATCGGCTCGCGCGAAACGTCTGTCACGACGATTCTCTCGCGTGCCGTCGAACGAGGCGAGGTGGATGCCGCGAGGCTCACGCCCCGCGTCGTCGACCTGCCGTTCACCCTGCTCCGTCACGAGTACCTCATGACCTTCGCACCGCCAAGCGATGAAGCGATCGTCGAGTTCGTCGATCAGATCGTGCTTCCCGTGCTGCAGCCGGCGGCGCACTGACGCCTGAGAGCACTGACGGCTGCACACCGCGCGAGGATCAGTCGTACGGCCAGGCCTCCACGGCGGCGTCGATCGCGCGCCTCGTTCGCACCGACACCTTCTCGACGAGACTGACTCGCTCACCCTGTCTCGAGGGGCGCGGACGCCACGTGCCGACAGTGACCCCGTCGACGAGAACGGCGGGGCGGAAGACCCCGTTGTTTCCAGGAACAAGCTCGCGCTGCATCGCCTCGCTCGCCGTGAGCGAGCGGTCACCGTAGCCGAGGATCCACTCGTCGAATCCGGGCACCAGCGCAACGCCGGTGGGATCGAGCTCTCGCGGCTCGCTCACGACCCACGCGGGCGCGCCCATTCCGTCCACAGACACCTCGGTGAGGTCTGCATCGGCGACGCCGCGGCGAAGCATGGTCTTGGGCAGCTTCGTCCACCACGCGAGATCATCGAGGGTGACGGGTTCGCGCGCCGCGACGTACCGCCTGACGAGCGCCGCCAGCGCGGCATCCACCCCCTCGACCTTCGGCAGTTCCGCGAGCGTGAGCAGCTGCTCTCGCCCCGAGTCCGCGAACGCGCCCCACCACGTCAGCCCAGCGACAGTGAGGTGCATCAGCAGGTGGTAGCCACGCCCGCCGGTGGCCGGGATGCCCGCGGCCTCCCACGCCGCGATGATCTGCGCGCGCGTCAGCGGCTGCTCCGAGAGCATCTCCCGCGCGATGTCGCTCGCCCGGTCGATCGTGGCCGCGTCGACGCCGAGCTCCTCTCGCCGACGAGCGGCGGAGCGATGCGTTCGCTCGGCCGTGACGGCGAGCAGTGTCGCGAGATGCCGCGGAGTCGTGGCGAAGAGTGTGCCGCGCATCGGCCACGAGCGCACGATCTGCCCGGCGTCGAACGCGGCACGCACGTCATCGAGCGTGGTACCGGGCCTCGAGCGCAGAGCGATCGCACGCAGCACCGAACCGAGGTCCTGCCCTTGAAGCGCGACGGCCCGGTCGACGACCTGCGCAGGCGTCAGTTCTGACCCTCCGAGCAGCTGCGCGTTCCACCTCATGCGTCGAGCGGCGTCGGCTGTGATGGCGGCATCCATGCGGTCAGGCTAACAGCGGGGTGCGACACCGGTTTTCGCTCGCGGTCGGTCGGCCAGCGGCATCCGCTCTCACCCGTATGCCTTCAGCCACGTCGTGAGCTCTGAGTACGCTCGTTCCCGAACGGGTTTGGCGGACAGCGTCACGTCGTGCAGGGCACCATCCAGTCTGACCAGCGAGACCGACCGGCCGAGCCGCGGAACCCGCTGCGCCACCTCGTCGACGTTCAGCACGATGTCGGTGGTGCGCATCGCCTCCGACCAGGTCCGCGAGATGGTGGAGTGCGACGACAGCATCACGAGCGTCGGCACCTCAATCGAGAGGCCGCCCGCGACCTTCCTCTGCCCCGCAAACACCGCCGCGAGCCAGCCTGGGTGCGTCGCGAAGCCGCGATCCGGTCGCCATCGCGGGTCGATCTCCCACTCCCCCTCGTATCGGTTGGAAATCGTGCGCGTGTAGAAACCGAGGTCGACCTGCGGTAGCGAACGCAGCGGCGTGATACGCGCGCCGATCTCCAGCAAAGGCGTCAGAGCCTCACGTCCGACACCGCCGATCTGGAACTCGAGCCACGGGCTGTTGAGCACGAGGGCGTGAGCACGGCCGGGATGCCTGTCGACCCACAGCGCAGCGGTCAGCCCTCCCGTCGAGTGCCCCATCACGATGAGCCTCCGCGAACGTCGCGCATCCTCCGCGTGCCCCATCGCCGCCAACGCGGCCTCGATGTCTTCGTCGTACGTCTCGAGATCGGTGATGTAGCCGGGCGTCTGGTGTTCGCGGAGGCTGCGCCCGTACTTGCGAAGATCTAGGGCGTGGAACCGCGCGCCCGTGGCCTCCCACGCTTCGGCGAGGTGACGCTGAAAGAAGTAGTCGACCCAGCCGTGGATGTACAGAACGTCGACGTCGGAGAGAGGCCTGAGGGATGCCGCGAAGCGCTGCACCGGCGTGCGCGTCGTTCGGACGAGTGTCGCGACGACGTCGCCCTGGGCATCTGGGGCGAGCGGGAGGTTCGCCTGTTCGAAGCCTCGCCCGAGTGGATCCGGCTGCCACGTCACCATGTCTTCAGAGTAGCGAAGAGGCTGCTTTTCGCAGTCTTCACAGGCTGCGGCGCCTCGTCGCCCCGAACGGGGGCCAGCCGTGGCGCCTGAGCATGAGTAGCATTCACGTTTAAGGTCTTTTCATGGGCCCCCACATCGAGGCCGTGGGCGTGCTGCGTTTCCCTTCAAACACCTGTCGCGCTCACGGTCCTCGTCCACCGATCACCCCTCAAGTGGGGACTGACGCTCTCGCAGTAGACGCTCCTACGCTGACACTCAGGATCGACAGCCCGAATCGCGCTCGACTGGAACCCGACCGCCGCCCCTGTTCACACCCCTAGGCGGCCGGGTTCTACTCGCCGCGGGAGATCTTCACCATCTCGTCGCGCGGGACGACCTTGATGCGGGCACGCTCGTGCGGCTCCCCCAACGCGATCTCGTGCGCGTCCAGGTTGTGCCAGCCGTCGAGATCCGTGTAGGCAACGTCACGCTCATTGAGCAGATCGACGATCGCCTGCTCGTCGGGATGCTCCGGAGACCACCAGCTGCCCTGATCGTTGATGATGTGGGACACCGTCTCCATGGCATCCGACTTGGTGTGCCCGATGAGCCCGATCGGTCCGCGCTTGATCCACCCTGTCGCGTAGACACCGTGGACCTGCTCGTTCGTCTTCCGGTCGATGACACGGCCCTCGTGGTTGGGAATCACGCCGAGCTTCTTGTCGAACGGGATGCCCTGAAGCGGCGACCCGAAGTAGCCGATCGCCCGGTACACCTGGCCGACCTCGACCTCGCGGATCTCACCGGTACCCTCGACGCCGCCCTCGCCATCGGGACGTGTGCGCTCGTATCGCAGGGCCTTGACGTTGCCATCTCCGTCGTCGACGATCTCGAGCGGCTTCGCGAAGAAGTGCAGGTGCAGCCGACGAGATGCTTGACCCGTCTCACGCTGACGCCACTTCTGCATCACACGGTCGATGACCATGACCTGCTTGTTGCTCGCGATCGCCTGCTTCGAGGCCTCGTCGTAGTCGAAGTCCTCGTCGTACGTGATCATGTCGACGTCGTTCAGCTCGCCCAGCTCACGCAGTTCGAGCGGTGTGAACTTCACCTGCGCAGGCCCACGCCGCCCGAAGATGTGAACGTCGGTGATCTTGGACGCCTTGAGGCCCTCATAGACGTTGTCGGGAATCTCCGTCGGAAGCAGGTCGTCCGCGTGCTTCGCAAGAACGCGAGCCACATCGAGTGCGACGTTGCCGTTGCCGATCACCGCGACAGACGACGCGTCGAGATTCCACTCGCGCGGAACATCGGGATGCCCGTCGTACCAGTTCACGAAGGATGCCGCTCCGAAGGAGCCGTTCAGCTGGGCCCCCGGAACCTCGAGTTCGTGGTCGCGGATCGCACCGGTCGCAAAGATCACCGCGTTGTAGTGCTGCTTGAGGTCTTCGAGCGTGAGATCCTCGCCGTACCGAACGTTGCCGAAGATGCGGATGTCGCCGCGATCGAGCACGTCGCGAAGCGCGTTGATGATGCCCTTGATGCGTGGATGATCGGGAGCGACGCCGTAGCGCACGAGCCCGTAAGGCGCCGGCAGCTGCTCAAACAGGTCGATGGAGACCTCGAACTTGCGCTCAGCTTTCAGAAGGATGTCAGAAGCGTAAATGCCTGCGGGGCCAGCCCCGACCACGGCAAGTCTCAGCTTTGTCACATGTGTCCTTTGCTCTGTCTACGCTGGGTGACGCGTATGGAAACTACCTGTCTCTGTCGGCCAGACGGTTGCCGAACTGAACGAGCGCCTCTCTGACGGGGCCGTCCGGCAGCACGTCGAGCGCGGCGATCGCCTCTGCGGCCCACCGCTTGGCTTCGTCGCGGGTTCGCTGCGTCACGGGGTGCGCGCGCAGTTCGGCCACGGCCGAGAGGAATGAGTCGGATGCCGCAGCAGCGGGGTCCCCCGCATCGGCGTCGATCCGTCGCACAAGGTCAGCGGCTGCGGCATCCGTCACAGCCTGCTGCCGAAGATAGATCATCGGCAGCGTTGCCACGCCCTGACGCAGATCGGTGCCCGGCACCTTGCCGGTCTGCTCCGGCTGCGGTGACAGATCGATCACGTCGTCGACGAGCTGGAAAGCCACGCCGATCTTCTCGCCGAACTCCCGCAGGGCATCCTCGTACTCCTCGGCAGCGTGCGAGAACAGCGCACCCGCACGCGCTGACGTCGAGATGAGCGACCCCGTCTTGTCGGCGAGCACCTGGATGTAATGCTGCTCTTCGTCCTCGCCATCCTGCGGGCCGACGGTCTCGTGCAGCTGACCGAGCACGAGGCGCTCGAAGGTGCTCGCCTGCAGGGTGATCGCCCGCTCGCCGAGCCCCGCCATCAGCGTGCTCGCCCGGGCAAACAGCAGGTCACCGGTCAGAATCGCAACCGAGTTGCCCCACACGGTGTGAGCGCTCGGAACGCCGCGCCTGCGATCGGCGTGGTCCATGACATCGTCGTGGTAGAGCGACGCCAGGTGGGTGATCTCGATCGCCTTCGCGGCATCGTAGACCTCCTGCGTGTTTCCGTCGCCGAGCTGCGCGGCGAGCAGAATGAGCATCGGCCGCACGCGCTTTCCGCCCGCTTCGAGCAGGTACCGCCCTGCGGCATCCGCAACGGAATCGGTGAATGCGAGATCACTGACGAGCTGCCGCTCGATCTCCACGAGACCCTCGTCAATCGAGGCGACGAGACGTCGCATCGACGGCGACATCATCATGCGCTCGGTCAGGCCCAGCTGGCGCGACAGGCGAGTGTCGCGCGGGGTCGTGCTCACATCCACCCCACTACCCTATCCGTCTCTGTCTGGTACGGCGGCGAGAACGGATGCCGCTATGCGCGCGGCTTCTCACCGCGGTGAAGCGCCGCGATACCCGCGCTCAGGTTGCGGTACTTCACGCTGCGCCAGCCGGCATCGCGCAGCCAGCCAGCGAGGCGCTTCTGATTCGGCCAAGCACGGATCGAATCGTTGAGGTATGTATACGCATCGGAGTTGGAGCTCACGAGACGCACGATCAGCGGCATGATGCGCGAGATGTAGAAGTTGTAGGCGACGCGGACGAGCCCGACAGGCGGAGTGGAGAACTCGCACACGAGGAGGCGGCCGCCCGGCTTGGTGACGCGCAGCATCTCGGCGAGCGCCTTCTTCGGGTCGACGACGTTGCGCAGCCCGAACGAGATGGTCACGGCGTCGAATTCTGCATCGTCGAACGGCAGGTTCGTCGCGTCGGCCTCGACGAACTCGACGTTCGGCAGATGGCCGTATTTTCTGCGGCCCACGGCGATCATGCCGGGCGAGAAGTCCGCAGCCACCACGGTCGCGCCGCTCGCGGCGAGGGCGACGCTCGAGGTGCCCGTGCCGGCCGCGAGATCGAGAATGCGCTCTCCCGGTCTCGGGTCGACGGCACGTCGCAGCGAGATGCGCCAGAGTCGGTCGTTTCCGACAGACAGAACGTCGTTCGTGAGGTCGTATCGGTCTGCGACCTGGTCGAACATCGCAGAGACCTGCTCGGGCTGCTTCTCGAGATCCGCCGTGTTGGTCATGCGGGCAAGTCTACGTCGCCCGGCCGAGGCATCCGCACAGCGTGCCCTGGGTAGGCTTGAGGCCGTGACCAACCCCGACACGCCGCGGCTTGTCGTCGACACCACCCCCGTCGGCGATGTGTCGCTTCTTCTTCCGCACACCTCACCCGAGACGCCGCTCGCCTGGCTCCGCAAGGGAACCGGAATGGTAGGCGTCGGCGAACTGCTCCGGCTCGAGTTCCAGGGCGAGAATCGCATGAGGGATGCTGCAGAAGCGTGGCGCGCCATCGCGGCATCCGCCCGTGTCACCGACCGCGTGGGCGTCGCCGGCACCGGACTCATCGCCTTCGGCGCGTTCGCGTTCTCTGCGCTGTCGCAGGTCTCGAGCGTTCTCATCGTGCCGCGCACCGTGATCGGTCGCCGTGGTGGGCGTCATTGGGTGACGCAGATCCGCTGTGAGGGCGACGAGCTCCGCGAGTCGCGCAGGGGTGTCACGGATGCCGCCGAGCAGATCGTCGCCGACCCGACGCCCATCGGCGACGCGTTCGGCGTGGAGTTTCTGTCGGGACAGGAGTCCGCGGACTCCTACACGCTGCACGTCGCTCAGGCGGTCGAGCGCATTCAGAACGGCGAACTCGACAAGGTAGTGCTCGCGCGCGACCTGGTCGGGGCGGTGCCCGAGGATGCCGACATGCGACGCTTCGTCATCGATCTCGCGCAGGGGTATCCGGACTGCTGGACCTACGCGGTCGACGGCCTCATCGGATCGAGCCCCGAGACGCTCGTCAGCGTCACCCACGGCTCGGTGACCGCCCGCGTGCTCGCGGGCACGACCGGCCGCGGCGACGGCCCCGATGCCGACGAGCAGGCCGCCGTCGCCCTCGCCACCTCGCAGAAGGACAACGACGAGCACGAGTTCGCTGTGCAGAGCGTCGTGCGCTCCCTCGAACCGCATACCTCGCACCTGGCCGCGAGCGAGGTTCCGTTCACGCTCAAACTGCCGAACCTCTGGCACCTCGCCACCGACATCGAGGGGACGCTCAGTGACGGAGCATCCTCTCTCGACCTCATCGAGGCGCTGCACCCGACCGCTGCCGTTGCGGGGTCGCCGACGCCCGATGCCGTCGCGATGATCGACGATCTGGAGCCCTTCGACCGTGGTCGCTACGCCGGTCCGGTCGGTTGGGTCGACGCCGACGGTGACGGCGAGTGGGCGATCGCTCTGCGGTGCGCTCAGTTGGAGGGCGGCGCGCTGACCGCATACGCCGGCTGCGGTGTCGTGGGTGAGTCGGTGCCCGAGAAGGAACTGACCGAGACGCGCATCAAGTTCCGCCCGGTGATCGACACGCTCGAGGGCTGACGGCGCGCGGCATCCTGCGGTCTGAGCCCGCGCGCGGCATCGGCGGTCCGCCCGCGCGCGGTATCGGCGGTCTGCCCGCGCGCGGCATCCTGCAGTCTGAGCCCCGCCCCACGAACGCCAGCACGACCAGGCCCAGCACGACCAAGCCCAGCACGACCAAGCCATCTGCGGTCAATAGTGACTGCCGCGGCACGCTCTAATGACCGCAGAGCGCTCTCTCGCCGGTCGGTGACTCGAGCTAGCGCTCAGCGCTCGAGCGGAACCTCGACGAGCACCGGTGCCGAACGGGGCGTCGTGAGCGCCTGTTCGAGTTCGCCGCGGTTCGTCGCGCGCGCGTACTCCCAGCGGTACGCCGTCGCGAGTGCTGCGAGGTCGACGTCGTGCGGCGTGTACTGCACCCGATCGAAGGCGTCGCGGTCCGCGGTCGCGGCGACCTCGAGCCCGTCGAAGATCGACCCGCCGCCGTCGTTGCCCACGACGAGCTGCAGGCGTGGCCATGCTTCACCGTGCCCGCCGAGCATCGAGCCGGCGTCGTGCAGCAGAGCGAGATCGCCGATGAGCACGCGCGTCACCCCCGGCTGTCCGTCACGCTGCTGAGCTGCGGCGATGCCGTGCGCGGTGGCGATCGTGCCGTCGATTCCGGCGAGGCCACGGTTCGCGTGCACAGGGATCTTCTTGCCGCCCACGACTGCGTCCGCCTCGCGAATCAGGCGGGATGCCGCCATTACGAGACGGTCGTGCGGCCATGTTGCGCGCCACAGCTCCTCTGCGAGCATCCGCCTGTCGACCGGCGCCCGCACGGCGTCGAACTCGGCGCGTGTGTACCGCAGACGTGCCTGCGGATCGTGCGAGTGACCATCTTCGAGCGAGGGCGCGGTGTCGCGTTCGGCTGCGGCGACAAGTTCGCGTGAGGCGACGATCCACTGGCCCAGCCAGGCGCGGTCGGCTTGCCCCTCACCGACGAACGCAGCCCCGACGCGGCGCGCGCGCCGCCCCGGGTTGTAGAACTCGGCGCCCGCGGGGTCGACGACGATCACCTCGACGTCGTCGCGCTGCAGCAAAGCCGGCACTTCACGACTCAGCGTGGGATGCCCGAAGACCACGGCCCGCTCGATCCGGCCGCCCAGCGACGCGTCGCGCAGAAGCTCCCGGTAGGGCACAACGAGGTTTCGGCCGAAGCGGGCGCCGCTCACGACCTCGGCGAGGAGCGGCCACGAGCCGGCGTGCGCAAGTTCCTCGGCCTCGGGGCCGGCGGCGTGCCCCGCGATCACGACGGTGCGCGGGCCGCGGTCGAGAACCACGGTCGGCAGTTCGAAGCGCACCGAGACCGGCGTCCGTGTGCCACTTTGTGCGCCGTCCCGCGCACCTTCAGCAGACAAACCGGCACGCGACTCAGAGACCCCCAGCTCAGGGACACGCGACTCAGAGGCCCCCAGCTCAGGGGCACGCGACTCAGAGACCCCCAGCTCAGAGGCACCCTCCTCAAGGGCCCCAGACCGTGTGCCACTATGTGCGCCCTCCGGCGCGTTTTCGGCAGACAAACCGGCACGCAATTGGTCGGGCGCAAGCGCAGAGGACAGCGGCTCCCGGAACGCCACGTTCAGGTGCACCGGACCAGCACCGGCGGCGAGACGCCCACGCGCAGAACGCACTGCCTCGCGTGCGAGGAGCTGCGCTCTCGCGGCATCCTGTGCCTCACCCTCGGGTGCGGCCACGTCGCGCTCAAAGCGCACCGCACCGCCGAAGATCCCCGGCTGCACGGTCGTCTGGTTGCTGCGGATGCCGCGGAGCTCCGCCGGGCGGTCCGCGGTCAGAAGAATGAGCGGCACACGCGAATGGTGCGCCTCAAGCACAGCCGGGTGCAGGTGCGCGACGGCCGACCCGCTCGTCGTCACGACAGCGGCGGGAGTTCCCGTCTCGATGCCGAGGCCCAGCGCGAAGAACGCCGCCGACCGCTCGTCGATGCGCACGTGCACGCGCAGAAGCCCCTCGATTTCGAGAGCGGATGCCGCCAGCGCCAGCGCCTGCGACCGAGATCCGGGGCACACCACAACGTCCGTCATGCCCTCGCGCGCGAGCGCCGCCAGCAGGGCGAGCGCGTATGCCGTCGCCGGAGCGGCTGCCCCCGCAGCAGTCGAAGCCGCAGTCGTCGAAGCCGCAGTCACTGGAGCCGCGGACGTGTCAGATGCCGCGCCGGGCACGGCGTCAGAACTGCCCTCAGGCATCCGAACTGTTCGAACCGGTGCCGTGACCGTGGTCGGAGGGATGCTCGTCGCCGTCGTCGCCGGAGGTGTCAGCATCGCCGCGCTTCGGCTTCTTCGAGTCGTCGCCCGACGCGGCATCCTTTCGCTTCTTCTCGTCGCGCGGACGAATGATGTCCTCTTCGGCGTCGAGGGCCGCGAGCTCAGCTTCGAGCTGACGGATGCGTTCGTCCTGCTCGCTGTCATGGCGCAGTCCGCCGAGGAACGACGGATCGTCGTCGGGAGCGATGTCACGCGCGAGTTCTGCGCCGCCGCGGCCGATAAGGTACCAGAGCACGAGGCCGATGATCGGCAGGATGAGAATGACGACGATCCAAACCGGCTTGCTCAGCCCCCGAACCCGGCGATTGTCGATGATCGCGCAGTCGACCACCGAGTAGATCGTGATGGCCACGATCACCGGAATCAAGATGAAGAGCAGGCGTGCCATACCCTCATGGTATCTGTCTTATGCGGTTAAAGTTCTGGGCACTTGCGCATCCAGCCGGCAGACAGCAGCGGGAGCCTAAAATTGGTGGTGTGAAGCGCATTCCTCCGGCCGTGACCTATACGATTCTTCGCCTGCTGACGTTCTTCGTTCCGCTTGCGATTCTGCTGCTGCTCGGCTTCAACGAGTGGTTCTCGGCCATCATCGCGGCGCTCATCGGCTTCGCTGTCTCTCTCGTGTTCCTGCGTCGTTCGCGCGAGCAGGTCGCAACCGCGATCTACCGCAAGCGCACGGGCGCCAATGAGCCCACGCACGATGGCTCGTCCGATGAAGACGTCGAAGACGACATCGTCGAGCACGCCGAGCCGATTGCCGACGAGGGTGATTCGACGGATGCCGCAGAGGCTGCGGGTGCGCAGAGCACGGGCGAGGGTGTTCAGGGCACGTCCGAGAGCGCCGAGGCCGACCTCATTGGCGACGCGGATACGTCCGCCGGCGAGACCGCCCGCGCGGCCGCCGAGCGCGACACCAACTCGAAGTAGACCGTGCTGCCCGCGCCGCTCGCCGACCACCGCATCGACGAAGCCGTCGCCTTGTGGGATGCCGCAAGGCTGACGCGCCCCTCGCCTCAGAACGAGTACCCGACGAAGAACGCCGCGCCGTACAGCAGCTGCGTCACACCGACGAGCTTGAGTGCCAGCACAAGCTCCTTCGGGGTGCGCGCGGTGACCACGATCACGCAAGCAGGCAGTGCCGAGAGCAGCGCGAACCCGGCATACCAGACGCCCACGTAGAACACGCCGACCCAGCCCGCGATCGCGAACGGCACGAGCATGAAGATCACGAACACGACGCGTGAGGCCACCGCTCCGATCAGCACGGAGAGCGTGCGCTTTCCGGTGAGCTTGTCGCCCTCGCGATCGCGCAGGTTGTTGACGAGAATGGCCGACATGGCGATCAGACCGACGCCGACGCCGCCGTACCAGACCTCCTGATTGAGCTGACCGACCTGCACCCACATGGTGCCGAGCGTCGCGACGAGACCGAAGAACACGAACACGAACAGCTCACCGAGCGCGTAATAGCCGTAGGGGCGCTTGCCGCCGGTGTAGAACCAGGCGGCGAGAATGCACGCCGCGCCGACCGCGATGAGCCACCACTGCTGCGTGGCGATGGTGATGAGGATGCCCGCTGCGGCAGCGATCGCGAAGAACAGCAGCGCCACGGTGAGCACGGCCTTCGGGCTCGCCTTGCCCGAGCCGACGAGACGGCCCGGGCCCACGCGCAGCCGGTCGGTGCCCCGCACCCCGTCGGAGTAGTCGTTCGCGAAGTTCACGCCGATCTGCAGAGCCATGGCGACGGCGAGGCAGAGCAGCGCACGCACCCAGTGGAACTCGTCGGGCGCACCCGCTATGCGCGCGGCACCGGTTCCGACGAGCACGGGCGCGATCGACATCGGCAGCGTCGGGATGCGCGCCGCGCGAATCCAGTCGCCGAAGGTCGCGGGCTTCACCTGCTGAAGCGGTCGCGCTGCGGGGTTACCGCTCTTGCCGCCGCCCTTGCGTGCGACGTAGCCGGACTGCGCCGCCTTGCCCTTCGACCCGGACTTCTTCGCCGGGCTCTTGCTCTGTGCTGCCACGAACAACCTCCTGCTCCGCGGCAACTTTACTAAACATCGCTATGCGAGCGTGCGCTCCGCGACAGCGCGGGCGAGCGCCTGCCGGTCGGGTTTGCCCGAAGCGAGAAGGGGAATGGATGCCACGGTGACGACGCGCGCCGGTCGCGCCGGTTTGCCGAGCGCCGTGCCGACGGCATCCTGGATCTCATCGAGTCGCGCCCCCTGCACATCGGTGATGACGACCGGAACCTGACCCCACCGATCATCGGATGCTGGTACGACAACCGCCCCGTCGAGCCCGGGCAGCGCGCGGACGACGCGCTCCACACGGTCGAGGTTCACGTTGATGCCGCCGGAGACGATGACGTTGTCGGCGCGACCCAGAATCGTGAGAACGTCGTTCTCGATCGTGGCGAGGTCGCCCGTGCGATACCAGCGGCGGGCATCGCGCGACACGAACGACTCCCCCGTGCGGCCGGCGTCGAGGGTGCCGTCGTCGGCGAGGTACCCGTCGGAGAGCATGGCTCCGGTGAGTTCGAGTTCGCCGTCGACGATGTTCATTTCGACGCCGGGCAGAGCGCGTCCGTTGTAGACGCAGCCACCCGCGGTCTCGCTCGCGCCGTACGTGCGGAACACGTGCAGGCCCAGCAGTTCGGTGCGTTCGCGAATGGGGTCGGGCAGGGCTTGGCCGCCCACGAGGATGCCGTCGAAGCGGCGCAGCGCCGTCACCCCGGCGCGCGTCTGCAGCAGTTGCATGAGCTGCACCGGAACGAGCGACGTGAACCTGAGGTCCCCCGTGAGTTGCTTGCTCGCGTCGATGAACGCGGCCGGGTCGAAGTGGCCGGGCGGCAGCACGAGCGGCGTCGTTCCGGCGGCGATGGAGCGCACGAGCACCTGAAGGCCCGCGACGTAGTGCGCCGGAAGCGCAAGCAGCCACTGCCCCGGGCCACCCATGACCGATTCAGACGCGGATGCCGAGGAGAGCAGAGCGTCACAGCTGAGCACGACGTTCTTGGGGACCCCCGTCGACCCTGAGGTGCGGACAACCGCGGCCGTCGCATGCGGCACATCGGGGAGCTCCGAGCCGTGGTGGGCGGCGAGCGCGACGTCGCCGGGCTGCGCTCCGGGCGCGAGCGGAAGCACGGCGGGACCGGAGCGGTCGAGTGCGCCGCGCATTGCGTCCATGAGCGCGAGGGGTTCGGATGCCGGAGTGGCGGCGAGACTTCGCGTCATGTGCCGAGTCTACGTCGCGCCGCTCTGCTGCGCCTCAGAATGTGAGCGCTGCGCCGGACCCCGCCCTGCTTCACCCGGCGCCCACCCCGACTACGCCCCACCCGCGATCGTGTGCCACTTTGTCTGCCCAAGGCGCCGGCTGAGGCCGCACATAGTGGCACGCGGTTGTCGAGGACGCGGGGTTGGGCACGCGTGGGCGTCAGCTCAGGCCGCGGAGCCGGCACGCGCGGGCGTCAGCGAGACCAGCGCGCGGGAAGGGCGCGGTCAGTAGTGCCAGGGGTACGGCGACCAGTCGGGGTGGCGCTTCTCGAGGAACGAGTCGCGGCCCTCCACCGCCTCATCGGTTCCGTAGGCGAGGCGCGTGGCCTCCCCCGCGAAGACCTGCTGCCCGACGAGGCCGTCGTCGACCGCATTGAAGGCGAACTTCAGCATGCGGATCGCGGTCGGCGACTTCGTCAGGATGCGGCGTGCCCAGCGCAGCGCCTCATCTTCAAGCTCCGCGTGCGGCACGACCGCGTTCACGGCGCCCATCTCATAGGCCCGCTGAGCCGAGTACGTGTCTGCGAGGAAGAACACCTCACGCGCGAACTTCTGCCCGATCTGACGCGCGAAGTATGCGGACCCGTAGCCGGCGTCGAACGAGCCGACATCGGCATCCGTCTGCTTGAACTTCGCCGTGTCGCTCGCAAGCGTCAGGTCGCACACGACGTGCAGCGAGTGCCCACCGCCGGCCGCCCAGCCGGGGACGACCGCGATCACGACCTTCGGCATGAAGCGGATGAGGCGCTGCACCTCGAGAATGTGGAGGCGCCCCGAGCGGGCCGGGTCGATGCCCTCCGCGGTCTCCTCCTCGGAGTACTTGTAGCCGTCGCGGCCGCGGATGCGCTGGTCTCCGCCCGAGCAGAACGCCCATCCGCCGTCCTTCGGGCTGGGGCCGTTGCCCGAGAGCAGCACGACGCCCACCGTCGAGGTTGTGCGGGCGTGATCGAGCACACGATACAGCTCGTCGACGGTGTGCGGCCGAAAGGCGTTGCGCACCTCGGGGCGGTCGAACGCGACGCGGGCGACGCGGCCGTCGTGCGTGTGGTGGTACGTGATGTCGGTGAGCTGCTCGAAGCCCGCCACCTGCTGCCACTCGGATTCGTCGAAGATCTCAGACACCGTCATGCCTCAATCGTAGTTCGGCGCCCGCACCCCACTCCCAGTTCCGCGCCCGTACCCCACTCGTCATTCCGCACCCGCGCCCGCACCCCACTCGTCATTCCGCACCCGAGCCCGTACCCCACGCGTCATTCCGCACCCGCGCTCTAGAGAATCGGAAAATTTTGCGGTGCTGCGGCGAGTCGAGCCGCAACACGCCGCAGCTCTCGGCGGTTTTCCGACTTCGTGACGCCACACGGCCACATGCGCTCCCCGCCCGAGAGACAATGAGCGCATGCCCTCTGCACTCCCTCCCCTCGACGAGCTTCTCGCCCGCGCCCACGTCGTCTCGCTGCCGCTCAGCACCCGGTTCCGCGGCATCACCCTGCGCGAAGCGATGATCCTCGAGGGGCCGAACGGGGCGACGGAGTTCTCACCGTTCACCGAGTACGAGGATGCCGAGGCGGCGACGTGGCTGCGAGCAGGCATCGAGTTCGGGTGGGGTGACGAGCCGAGTCCGCTGCGACGACGCATCCCCGTGAACGCGACGATGCCGGCGGTCGCCCCGGACCGCGTCGAGGCCGTGCTGGCGCGCTACGACGGCTGCCGCACCGTCAAGGTGAAGGTCGCCGAGCGCGGCCAGTCCCTCGCAGACGATGTCGCTCGAGTCGCCGAGGTCAGGCGACTCATGGGCCCCGAGGGCCGCGTGCGCCTCGACGCGAACGCGGGCTGGAACGTCGACGAGGCCGAGCGCGCCATCCACGCGCTCGCGGAGTTCGACCTCGAGTACGTCGAGCAGCCGTGCCCGAGCGTCGAGGAACTCGCCGAGGTGCGGCGCCGCGTGACGCACATGGGCATCCCGATCGCGGCGGATGAGAGCGTCCGCAAGGCAGATGATCCGATTGCGGTGGCCAGAGCGGATGCCGCAGACCTGCTGATCGTGAAAGCGCAACCGCTCGGCGGCATCCATCGCGCCCTCGCCATCGTGCGGGAGGCGGGGCTTCCCGTGACGGTCTCAAGCGCCCTCGACACGTCTGTCGGGCTGGCGCTCGGGGCGCACCTCGCGGCGTGCGTCCCCGAGTTGCCCTACGATTGCGGGCTCGGAACGGCGTCGCTTCTCGCCGCAGACGTCACGGACGAGCCGCTGCTCGCACACGGCGGCTCAGTCGACGTTCGCCGAGTCGATGTCTCACAGAGGATGCTGCGCGACTACGCAGCCCCACCCGAGCGCGACGCCTGGTGGCGCGACCGCCTCACCCGCTGCTACGCGCTGCTCAGCCACGACGAGCACTGAACGGGCGAGAGCCCAACGTCCTCAGAGAGCGGAAGCTCACCCGGCAGGCGTGCTGAAAGCCCAGAGTCCGCCCGGCGAGGCCGGGTTCTCCGACCCCGGCTCGACCGTCCAGGAAGGGAAGCTCTGGGGGCTATCTTCCGTGCCCTCGGCAGCGGTCACCGTCCCGGTGCTCCGCCAGGTCCAGATTCTCCGGTCGAGCCGAATGCTTCCCTCACCCGTCGAGAGCCAGTTCTCGGGTACGTTCCATTCCGTCGTCACCGAGATGCTCTGGCCCGGCGCGAGCGTCGTGCCCGCGTCGCCGATCGTGATCACTTCCGTTCGAGTGTTCCCGTACTCATCGGATGCGTCCTGGTGAGTCCATGCGGCAGCGTATCCGGGAGCCGACACAGAGACAGGGGCGAACAGTGTCGGGTTCGTCGCACTCGGCTGTCCCGCGGAAGGCTTCGGGATGCTCCCCTGGATGTTGAACGGCACGTTGAAGCTGATCGTGAACGGGCCGGCGATCGGGTCCGTCGTCGACGCATTGGAGATAACCCAGGTGTACGTGAACGTGTTGTTATCGGAACTCAGCGTTCCAGGACCGGGAGCGAAGGCGAGGATTCCGTTTGTCACTGACGCGGCCGCAGCCGGTGTGCTGACGGCTAAGGCAATGACCGGCGCTGCCCAGGCTGCCGACACGGTCAGCGTCCGACGTGTGATTCCGCGCTTTTCAGAGCTGTCCGCAACGGCGACATCGTTTTCATGGTTTGTCACGTATCTCTCCTCGTGTACGTCAGACTGATCGCCAATCTGTGAGCTAAAGCTAGCCAGATTCCACCATTAATGCAAGCGCTTCCATTAATTATGTCGCCCGACGTTCACGTGCCGAGAGTGCAACCCGGTGCAGTTTGTGCGGCCATTGTCACGCGCGAACAGCGATCTTTTTGTGAATCCCACGAGATGTCGAGGATGCCCCCAGCGTCGCCGTTTCCCACATGCGACCCTTTATGTAAACGCTTGCATTAATCCTCGACACGCTCTACGGTGAGTGCCGTCACAGTCGACCAGCGGGCAGGATGCGTCGAAGCATCCACCCGCTCGATGCAAAGGAGCACCGATATGAGCACTGCCTTACCGCTCGGGAAACGTCGAGGGGGTGCGCGACGACGTCTGAGCTGGGTCACACTTGCTACTGGAATTATGATCGCCGGTCTCCTCGTGGCGTTCACTCCCCCACAGAAGGCAGACGCTGCCGCGCCCGGTCCGAAAGACGTCATCGCCGTGATGTTCTCCTGGACGTGGAACTCGATCGCGCGTGAATGCACCAACACGCTCGGACCGGCCGGATACGGGTACGTCCAGACATCGCCGCCACAGGAGCACGTGCTGGGAAGTCAATGGTGGACCTACTATCAGCCCGTCAGCTACAAGCTCGAATCACGCCTTGGAACTGAAGCTGAGTTCAAGAACATGATCGCAACCTGCAACGCAGCGGGCGTCGAGGTGATCGTGGACGCCGTCATCAACCACATGAGCGGCGATTCAGATGGTGGAACGGGCTGGGCGGGGAGCTCGTACGAGCACTACGAATATCCCGGCATCTACGGCGACAACGACTTCCACGACTGCCGCAAAGACATTTCGAACTATCAAGACCGCTGGGACGTTCAGAACTGCAATCTCGTCAATCTCTCTGATCTCGACACCGGATCGCCTTACGTCCAGCAGACCATCGCGGACTACCTCAACCACCTGGTGGATCTCGGTGCCGCGGGTTTCCGCATCGATGCAGTGAAGCACATCGCCGCTGAGGACATGCGGGGCATCATGTCGCGCGTCAAGAACAAGGATGACCTCTACATCGTGCAGGAGGTCATCCGCGCAAATGAGCCGATCCAGCCCGAGGAATACCTCGGCATCGGAGACATCCACGAGTTCGCCTACGCACGAAAGCTCAAGGAAGCCTTCGGCGGCGGAACAATCGACTGGCTCATCGAGGGCAAAGGTATTGGCGAGTCATGGGACGGGTTCCTCGACCACGACGACGCGGGTGTCTTTGTCGACAATCACGACACAGAGCGCAATGGCGAGACGCTGAGCTACAAAGATGGCGACCTCTACGACCTCGCGCAGGTGTTCACGTTGGCCTGGAACTACGGCTCTCCTTCGATCCAGTCTGGCTTCGAGTTCACCGACTATGACGCGGGGCCTCCCCAAACCGCATCCGGCGAAGTCATCGACCCCACGTGTGGTGGAGACTCTGTCTGGACGTGCGAGCACGCAGAAAATGAGATCGTCAACATGGTCGGCTTCCGTACGGAAACCTATGGAACCGAGGTCACCGACAAATGGACCAACGGAAGCAGCGCCGTCGCGTTTAGCCGCGGTGACAAGGGCAGCGTTGCCATCAACGCCGGCAGCGGTGAGATCACTCGCACGTTCACGACCGGGCTGCCCGACGGCACGTACTACAACGTCATCACGGCAACGAATGATGCAGGTACCTGGTCCGGTGACACCGTAACCGTTTCCGGTGGCACGTTCACCGCTACAGTCCCATCGCACGGCGCCGTCGCTATCCATGCGGGAGCGCAAGCGGGTGGCACGTGCGAGGACACAGCCCCTCCAACGAGCCCGAAGAACGTCGTGGCGAAGGCGGACGGGACGAACGTAACGGTGAGCTGGACGGCATCCACAGACGACTGTGCGGTGACTGGTTACACCATCACGCGGACAGGTGGGGCAGAGGGCGAGGTCGCGCTGACGGCTCCCGGATCCTCAACATCGGTCACAGACAGTGCGCTTGAGCCAGATACAGAATATATGTACACGGTCACGGCCACCGACGGAACGAATATCTCGGAACCCAGCTCGCCAGCATCCGTGACGACGGGCACGACGCCGTCCGAAGCGACAATCGACGTCTTCTATCGCGCGAATGACCAGTGGAAGGACTATTACGTTCACTACCGCGTCGGTGAGGGCGCCTGGACGACACCACCAGGGGAGAAGATGCAGGAACGGTGTGACGGGTGGTACGCCGCGACAATCAGCCTCGGTAAGACCGACAGTGCGACCGCCGCGTTCAACGACGGGAACGGTTCGTGGGACAACAACGGCAAGAAGGACTATTCACTCACTGCCGGAGTGCAGGCGATCGCAGACGGCGAGATCTCCACGACGAACCCGTGCACAGCAGTTCCCGAGGATGAGGATATGACGGTCTTCTACAAGGCAGACCGGGGATGGGAGACGTACTACGCGCACTATCGAGCGGGCGACAGCGATTGGACGACCGTTCCCGGGAAGCCCATGGAAGAAGTCTGCGACGGGTGGTACTCGCTCTCCGTACCCGGTGGAGCTGACGGTGCGACGTTCGCCTTCAACAACGGCGCAGGCGCATGGGACAACAACGGATCTCGGGATTACACGGTGAGTGGTTCCGTGGTGACGGTTGCCGACGGCCAAGTTTCAGGGGTTGCGCCGTGCGAGGTTCCAAGCAGCGTTCCGACGACGCCGACCGATGTTTCGGTCAGCGCCGACAATGGCGCAATAACGATGTCGTGGGCGGCGTCCAGCGCGGAGTCAGGCATCGAAAGCTACACCGTGACGCGTTCGGGTGGTGCAAATGGAGACGTCAGCGTCGTTGTGAAGGATACGTCGTACACCGACACGACCGTGAGCGAATCGACAACGTATTTGTACACGGTCGCTGCAACAGCGACAGATGGAAGCGTCTCGCTTGCGTCTGACCCCGTGGAGATCACGACGCCCGGGTCTACCGGCGGTCCAGACTCCGAGGCTCCTTCAGCACCGAGCGACCTCACAATCTCCGTCGATGAGGATTCCGTCCACCTCTCGTGGTCTGCGTCGACGGATAACGTCAGAGTCGTCTCGTACCGCGTCATCAAGGCAGGAGGGGGCGAGAGCACTCTCGGTATCATCACGGCTGGCACAGAGATCGGATTCGATAACCTCACGCCGGAACAGACGTTCCTCTTCAAGGTTCAGGCGTTGGATGCCGCGGGCAATCGCTCCGCGTGGAGCGAGACCGTCTCCACGGAGACGCGCGGCGAAGAGGACACGACTGCGCCCAGCATCCCCGTCGGGCTCACTGCGTCAGCCGATGGCACCAGTGTCACGCTCAGCTGGACGCCGTCGACGGACGACACGGCCGTAGCTTCATACTCGGTGCGCATCTCAGACGGTGATGCGACCTCTGAGAAGAGCACGATCGAAAGCTCGATGACGCTCGACAACTTGGCGGCGGGAGCCACCTATACGTTCACCGTTCAAGCGGTCGACTCATCAGGAAACACGTCCGGCTGGAGCGAGCCCGTCTCTGCAGTGATCGAGGACGAAGAGGATCCAGAGGAGCCGGGGAAGCCGACGGGGACCGATTACTCAGAAGGCTTCTATCAGCAGAATCCGAATGGAAATCTCGGCACCACCGCGGACGTCACCGTTGACGGCGACGCCTCTGAGTGGACGGAGAACATGGTGATCGCGCAGGGTGTCGCGAACGACGACCCCCGGATCTTCCGGGGGAGCCACGAAGGCCCCGTCTACGACCTCTACTCACTGTCGGCTGCGTGGAACGGCGACAGCCTGTATCTCATGTGGCAGTTCACAAACGTCACTGACGTGGTCGACCCCGGCCAGGGCTATCCGATCAGCGACAACGGCAAGCCTTATAACGGAGATATCCCGCTGGCGCTCGCCTTCGATGTCGCGAGCGGCGGTGGGGACGGCCTGATCGACGGCACTGAGGACGGCGTGTGGGGCATCCATACGACATATTCGAACAGTGAGGTCGACCGTCTGGCGATGTTCTCAAGCAAGCCGGGCGTGGGCGAACCCGCGATGTTCTCTCTGAACTCCTCGGGCTCCTTCGATTATGAACCGGAGAACACGGTCGGGTTCGATTCCGCAGGTATCTCGTATGCCTACGGTGACGGTTTCTACGGAGACACGCTGATGGGGATCGACGCGAACGGATACGAGGGGTATGTCCCGGGAGACCTGACCGACGAGAGCGCATTCATCGACTTCCTCGACACTGCCCATGACACGTCGCAGGACACCGTGTATGAGATGGAGATTCCCTTCGCGGCACTCGGGACGACGAAAGACGCGGTTGAGTCGAACGGAATCGGCGTGATGCTCCTGAGCACGTTCGGCGAATCCGCTATCGGATCGCTGCCTCAGGATCCCTCAGTGCTCGATGTAGCGACCGAACCATACTCCGCCGACGCATCAACCTCGGCGGAGAAAGAGGACTGGGACCCGATCACCGCGCGGTTCGCACGAATCGGAGCGTAAGGCTGCCAAAGGATGCGGTGAGGAGCGGAGTTTCTCTGAAAGCTCCGCTCCTCACCGCTCTCACACCGTGTAAGAGTCAAACTTCGCAGCCTGCAGGTTGACGAGCGCGACAGCTTGATCGACGGTGATCCATGACGCACTGTCTCCCGCAGCCTGGTCTGAGTAGAGCATCACTCCAATAACCGCGTTGCCTCGCTGCATAAAGGAGATCCACGCAGTGCGGTCGGTTTTGTCTGAACTGGAGCTCGCGGGCTCAGACAGGTTCACCTCGACCATGAAGCAGTCTGTCGCGCAGTGGGGATCGATTTTCTCCGCGTGCACGGTTGCGTCATCGTCGCTGCCGAGAATGGTTCCCGCGACGTCACCGTTCATACACTCATCGTTCGCAAAGCCCTCGCTGTACGTCTTGAAGTCGGCCTTCGCACCTTCTTCGTCGCTGTACAGGAACACAACGGTGCTGCCGATCTCGGCGTTATCCGTCTGGAAACTGTTCAGACGGATCTCTGTGCTGTGGCCCGAGAACGCGACTGTCGGCTGGTACACCGCGAGACACTCATCGGGAACACCAGGGAACGACTCGTAATCCGTGGGCGAAGGATCGCTCTCATAGTGGTCTTCCACGACGTCAGCGTCGAATCCATCGATTCCGCTCACATCCTTGTCGGTGAGACCCACGTCGCTGATGCCTTTGACGGTCCAGTTCGGCGCTTGCGCACATCCGACAAGCAGTGCAAGGGATGCCGTCAATGCCACGATCGCGAGAGCTTTGCGCATGGTCTGTCCTTCCACGGGGCTTTCCCCGCATCGCTGGTCTTGTGCGTTTCAGATTCAATCCGTCGGCGGAAGCGGCGGCCGCGGAGGAAGTATCTCTGTCGGTGAGTCGCTGTCGGGCTCGGGAATCTGTTCTGTCAGGGCGTCCTGAGACTGAGGCAGAGGGGGCGCAGCGTCATCGAGCACCGCTGTCGCTGTGAGGGTGTTGGGCGATGTCGTCTCAAGGCCCGCCGACTGCTCGGGCGCGAATGGAGCGGGGGGCGCGAGCGACACGCTCGCCGCCTCAGAGTCGTAGCTGAACAGTTCGTTCGGCGGAGCGTCCTTGCGCTTCTTTCGCTGTCTCAGCACGAAGAACACCACGGCGGCGATCGCCAGGAGAACCACGAGTACAATCACGCCGAGCATTATGATCCCCGCGATATTCAGACCGTTTGCTTCGATAGCGAACTGCGGCGACGTCGGCGCCTGCTCTGTCAATGCGACGATGTTGCCGTCAATCGTCGCGCCTTTCGGTACGTCCGATCCGTCACCGACGGTCGCCCCGCTCGGGAGTTCGACGCGATACTCGATGCCTTTCTCCACGCCTCCGCTGAGAAGGTCACGCGGCAGCGCAACGACCAGCCCCACGTCATACGACTTCGTGAACAGCGTCGAGTCGGATTCTACGAGTGAGTATTTTGAGCCGGGCAGATACTCCTGCATGTGGTCATCGAGCTCGGAGGGGTCATCGCCTTTCAGCGTGACCGTGTAGGTGACGGCATCCTTGTCGGCATTCACCGAAAGCTCACCTCGATTCGATGCGGGCGCGATGACGTCCTCGATCGCGTCTCCGACGGCCTCCGCGTTCTCGGGGCTCAACGCGTAGCTGAGCAGGAGGGCGTTCTCTCCCGACGGCGTCGCGGTCACGGCGGCGACGACAGATTGGAATTGCACGCGGTGGCTGAACTCGACCGGTTCGTGGCTGATGGGCATGAGCCAGCCGTCTTCACCGTTGGATGCCTGTGAGCTGTCCCACCCGTCCGGCAGAGCGAGGCTCTCGGAGATCTCCACGTCAGCGTTGCAGATCTGCCCGCACTCTAGGTAGTCGACCACGGCCGTTCTGAACATGGTTGGGTCGCCCTCATCCGCTTCGCTTGCGACGGCGAAGTCCGTCTCGGTGGAGTTGAGGGCCGTGTTCGTGTACTCGATGAGCTGCTTCTCGTTCTTCGCGGTGAACGAGATCGTCCAGATCGTGGAGGCTTCGTCAGGTTCAGTGAGTTCGCCGCCTTTCGGCGTCGCTGAGGTGAAGAACTCGTCGTACCCTGCGGCGTCTCTGGAGTACGTCTCACGCGACAGGTCGTAGCTGATGGTGCGCGTGTAGCTTCCTGTCTCGAGGCCTTCTGTGACGACGGAGAGATCACGGATGCCGTAATCGGATATGTCCGAGTAGTCAATGGCTGAGGAAGTGTCGTGGCCGACGCCATCGACTTCGACAACGGTTTTGCCGAGCTCAGACAGGTCGTCCGCGTCCGAGTCGTCCACAAGTCCGTCGTCCACCATCGCCTCGACGAGCCACTGCAACAGATCCTGAGACGTGAAGTTCTCCTGCACGCTCACGCCTTCACGAAACACGGAGTCCGCGACGACGATCTCGATCTCGGTCTCGATGTCTGTGACACCACCCGCGCCCAGAATCCCGATGACTTTCTCTGTGTAGTCCTTCTGCGACTCAAACTCGATCGCGAACGAGAACACGACGCCGTCGTCGCCGCCGGCTTTCTGGCCGTTGTACTCCATTCCGCTCGGGATGTTCTCGGTGATGGTCGTCTCGATGGCGTCGGCACCGCCATCGACCTCGTCGAGGTCAGAGCCGTCGACGGTAGCCGTGATCGTTCTTTTTCCGCTTCCGTCGTCATTGACGACGAGCGTCGTGTCGATGACCGCGCCACACGCGGTCAGGAGACAGGCGACTGCAAGACCGAAGAATGCGAGAATCGCGCGCTTCCATGAGTCAGTTCTTCGCGATCGACGCGCGGGCGCGCCAGACAATGCTGCGTCCACTGAATTTTCCCCCCGGATGGTGAAGGCAAGACGTCAACAAGTTAGCACAGCTGGTTCTTTCAATTGCCACGTGCGGTGAAACATTACACCGCTCCTTTGGGAGCGCCTTCGAAGCGCAACGCGCCTTTTGATTCCTCCGAACGTCACCAAGCTGCGTAGCCGAGCTCCCGTGAGATTCCCCGGGCAGTGTCCTGCAGCGCCGCCAGTGCGGCGTCACCCAACGGCCACTCCGTCGATGACGCGACGAGCGCGAGCGCAGCGACGACCGCCCCCGTCCCGTCCCGCACTGGAACGGCCGCAGACACCTCGCCGATGATCGCTTCCTCGTTCTCTCGCGCGATGCCCTCGTCGCGCACATCGGCAAGCTCGCGGCGCAGCACCGCAGCATCCACAATCGTGTCGCGTGTCAGCGGACGAAGCCCGCCGTCGATCACCTGCTCAGTCGCGTCCGCATCGTGCGCGAGCAGCACCTTGCCCATGGCTGACGCGTGACTCGGAATCGTGATGCCCGTCTCAGGCATCTGCGCACCACCGGCGCGGCTCTGCTCGTGATGCACGACGATGACGTCGCCGAGGTGCAGAACCCCGAGCCGAGCGGCAAGGCCGGTGCGACTCGTCATCGCGTGCATGGGATGCATCGACCGCGACCGCACGTCAAGGGTGTCGAGGTACACGCTCGACAGCTTCAGCAGCGCCGGCCCGAGCATGTAGCGCACGCCGCCCGGTTCCTTCGCGACAAGGCCGTGCGCGTGAAGCGACTTGACGATGCCGTGGACCGTCGGCGGCGGCATTCCCAGAGCATTCGCGATCTCGGTGATGCCGAGACGCCGCGCGCCTCCCAGGAGAGCGAGAATCTTCGCCGCCCGGTCGATCGATTGGATCACCGGCGGGTCCCCCTCTCTGCCTGCGCGAACACGTGCCGTTCCCATTCTCACGCTTTGGGTTGACATAACCGTACTCGACGTGGTTTATTCGTTCATCACGAATACTATTCGACATTACCGAATCTCTTTCACCCCGTTCAAAGGAGAACCGTGTTCTCGCACCCCAGCCGACATCGGAGCCGGCCATGACGTTCACAACGGCACACGATCGCGCACAGAGCAGCGCAGCCGCGCACCAGACGGGTCAGATGGATGCCGCCGCGGCAGCTCGCTGGCTGCTACGATTCGCCGAGCTCACTGCGGAGGCATCCGCCGAGCTGACGCGGCTCGACACCGCGATCGGCGACGGCGACCACGGGGCGGTGCTCGTCAGCGGAACCGCGGCGATCGTCGAGAGACTCGGCACCGACGTTCCCACCACCCCGCGGGACGTTCTTGCCGAGGGCGCACGCGCGTTCCAGACGGCGGCCGGCGGCGCGGGCGGGGCGCTCTACAGCGCATACTTCCACGGGCTCAGCGAAAACGCTCCTCCCGCCACAGTGCTCGACTCACGCCAGCTCGCCTCCCTGCTACATCTGGCCGCGAAGTCCGTCGCGGAGCGCGGCCGCGCGTTACCCGGCGACAAGACGATGCTCGACGTGCTCGCCCCCGCCGCCGACACCTTCCACGCGGCCGCCCTGGCAGGAAGCAACGTCCGCCAGTGCGCTCTGCTGAGTCTCAGAGCCGCACTCATCGGCCGGGCAGCCACAGCTCCCATGCTCGCGAGGCGCGGCCGCGCCAGTTACCTCGGCGAGCGCAGCAGAGACCACGTCGACCCCGGCGCGGCTTCCTCCGCCCTCCTCTTTCACGCTCTGGCCGATGCCCTCAGCACACTTCCCCCACCTCACACCCGATCGAAGGAGAACCCCGTGAGCACACCACCCCGTCATCTCTTCAACTCTCCGAGCGACGTGATCGACGACGCACTCGAGGGGCTCGTCGCGAGCAACCGCACGCGCCTCGCGCGCGACGCAGCCGTCAATGTCGTCACCCGGGCGGTTCCCGCGAAAGACAAGGTCGGCCTCGTCTCGGGCGGCGGTTCCGGCCACGAGCCCCTGCACGCGGGCTTCGTGGGCACCGGAATGCTTGACGCAGCAGTGTGCGGTGCGGTCTTCGCAAGCCCGACGGCGCATCAGATCCACGCTGGCACCGTGCGCGCCGACAGCGGCGCGGGCGTTCTGCACATCGTGAAGAACTACACCGGCGACGTGCTCAACTTCGAGATCGCCGCGACTCTCGCGGAGGAGGACGGCATCGTCGTCGAATCGGTGATCGTCGACGATGACCTCGCTTCTGACGGAAACGACGGCCCGGGCCGCCGCGGCACCGGAGCGGTGGTCGTCGTCGAGAAGGTCTGCGGCGCTCTCGCCGAGGCTGGACTCCCGCTGTCAGAGGTCGCCGATGCGGGGCGCCGCGTCGTCTCCCGATCACGGAGCCTCGCGCTGGCGCTGAGCGCGTGCACGCATCCGGGCGCGGACGCTCCCGCGTTCGAACTCGGCGAGAACGAGGTCGAGTTCGGCGTCGGCATCCACGGGGAGCGCGGCACCGCGCGCATCCCCTTCGCCGAGGCAGATGAGCTCGTTGAGCAGCTCGTGGCTCCGCTCGTCGATGATCTCGACATCGCATCGGGCGCCTCCGTCATCGCGATCGTGAACGGGCTCGGCGGAACATCGCCTCTTGAGCTGAACGTTGCGGCCGCGCACGTCCACAGAACGCTTGCCGAGCGCGGCATCACGGTGGCGCGTGCGCTCACCGGCTCACTAGTCACGTCGCTCGACATGCACGGAGTCTCCGTCACCCTCACCGTGTGCGACGACGACATCCTTCGCGCGTGGGATGCCCCCGTCCGCACCCCCGCCCTGACCTGGTAACAACCGAAAGGACCACGACTATGAACGGAACCGAGACACTCGCATGGTTCGCCCGCTTCTCCGAGAGCTTCGCCTCGCAGCAGAGCGCCCTCACCGACATGGACCGCCTCGCAGGCGACGGGGACTTCGGAACCAACATCGCCTCGGCGCTCGCACGCGCGGAAGAAGCCCTGCCTCAGCCAGACGATGCCACGCCGAGCTCTGTCTTCCGCGCTGTGTCCACCGGGTTCCTCGCCACCGGCGGAACGAGCGGCCCTCTCTTCGGCATGTTCTTTCGCGAAGTCGCGAACGCGCTTCGCGAGGCATCCGATGTCGACGCTCTGAGTCGCGGAGTCGCCTCGGGGCTCGCACGTATCCAGCAGCTCGGCGGGGCGAAGGTCGGCGATCGCACGATGGTCGATGCGCTCGCTCCGGCGTCCGAGGCGCTCACCGCACAGACAGAGGGCGAGAGAGATGCCGCGCAGGCACTGCGCTCCGCAGCAGAGGCCGCGCGTGCCGGCGCTGAATCGACGGAGGCCCTCCTCGGGTCACGCGGGCGCGCCAGCTACGTCGGAGAGCTCGCTCGCGGTGTACTCGACCCGGGAGCGGTCACCATCGCACTGTTCTTCGAGGCCGGAGCCGATGCCCTCGTCGCCTCTCCCCTGACCGCAGCGATCGAGGCTGACGTAGCGCCGACGGCAGAGCGATCAGCTGCGACGACCGCTTGAGCGACGCGTCGTTCGGCGCGCTCACAGAAGATCACAGGGGCGGGACATCGCGATGATGTCCCGCCCCTGCGATGCCGGCGCCTTTGTTACAGACCCGAGTAGCTGTGCAGTCCGTTGAAGAAGATGTTCACGACGGTGAAGTTGAAGATGACCGTTGCGAAGCCGATGATCGCCAGCCAGGCGGCACGGCTGCCGCGCCAGCCCTTCGTAGCGCGCGCGTGGATGTAGCCCGCGTAGATCACCCAGATGATGAACGTCCAGACTTCCTTGGTGTCCCAGCCCCAGTAGCGGCCCCACGCGGCCTCGGCCCAGATGGACCCGGCGATGAGCGTGAACGTCCACAGCACGAAGCCGACGATGATGGTGCGGTACGCGAGGTTCTCGAGGCGCTGCGCCGACGGGAACGTCGCCATGAACTTGAGCTTCAGGTCGCCGAGAGCGGCACGGCGTGCCTCCGTGCGGGCTTGGATGAGCTGCAGGACCGACAGCGCACACCCGAGCGCGAGGAAGCCCATCGCGGTCGTCGCGAGGAACACGTGGATGACCAGCCATGCCGACTGCAGCGCCGGCGGAAGCGGCGCCACGACGACGTAGAAGTTGATCGTCGCCATGCACAGCAGCGAGACGACGAGCAGAGAGATGAACGTTCCGAGGTAGCGCAGGTCGACCTTGATGTTCACGACGAGGAACACGGCGACGACAAGCATCGTGCCGGTCATGACGAACTCGTACAGGTTCGCCCATGGAACCCGCTCTGCGGCGATGCCGCGGGTGATGTCGGCGGTGACGTGCAGCAGGAACCCGATGACCATCAGCGCCATCGCGGATCGCAGCGACGGCGAACGTTTGGCCTTCACCTTCGGGCCGTCGTCGCCCTTCTTCGCTGCGGGTCGGGTCTTGACTGCGACACCGCCACCCGACTGGGCTGTCTGCTCGGAGATCGATGCAGATGCCGCTGAGCTCGCGCTCTCGGCTTCCGCGTGCTCCTTCACCTCGGCGCTGCGCCTGGCGAGGTCGAGTGCGAACGCGATGAGCGCGAGCGCGTACACGACCGTCGCCGACCACAGGGCGACGAGGGAGAACGTATTGATATCCACGGGTTAAGGCTACTCCTTCGGCTCGCGCGCCCCACGGGCGCGCACCTTCTGGACGAGACGTGCGATGAGACGCCACCCGACGAGCACAAGCCCGAGCGCGACGGTGGCGACGATGATGAACGGAAGAGCAGTCCCCTGACCGGATGCCGCGCGAAGCAGCATCCCACCGGCGACTGTGATGACCCAGACGGGGATGCCGGTGCGCACCGGACCGAGCGGCTGACGCCACGCGAGCGAGACGACCCATCCGATGCCGAGCGCCGCAAGGAACGGCCACCAGGTGCCCCAGACTCCGACCGGATCGAGGGCCTCCGCGTGGCTGGAGCGGCCGACGATCGCGAAGACGAGCGTCAGCACCACGTCGAGTGCGAGAGCGCGGAGGATCATTCGCGCGTCACCCCCAGAGCGGTCCCGTGTCGATAGGCGATCGCGTCGACGGCGTCCGCGAGCGTCGGGTCCTCACCGCGGGCGAGGCCGGCGTACTCGACGGTCACCGTGCCATCCTCGTTGTCGCGGGCCTTCACCCACACACGACGACGCGGCACGAACAGCGACGTCAGCAGACCCAGCAGCACCAGCACGGCGCCGATCGCGACACCCAGCTGCGTCTGATCGTGGTGGATGTCGAACGAAGCAAAGCGCTTTACGGACCCGGCGAAGTCCTTCTGCCCCGGGTTCTCGTTGACGAACTCGACGGTACCGAGGCCGTTCGGCAGCTCAGTGCTCTGTCCGGGCATGAGCTCGATCGACTCGACGTCGGTGTCTCCGCCGGTGAGCTGCGTCATGTCATCGGTGTCGAGAGCGTAGACCGACTTCGGAATTCCGCCGTCGATGCCGAGGTCGCCCTCGTACACGTTGAGCGTGAGCAGCGGGTACGTGAGGTCCGCGTAGGTCGAGGTGTAGGCGCCGTTCTCGAGCGGATACGCCGTCGGGTAGAAGAACCCGACCAGACCAATCTGGTCCTTCAGCCCGTCGGGCACCTTGACGACGCCGACGGAGGTGAGGTTGTTGTCCTGCGGCAGGAACGGCACGGAGTCGGTGAAAACGACCTTGCCCTCCGGGTCCTTGACGGTGATCGTCGGCGCGTAGCCGTTGCCGAGGAGGTACATGTCGTTGCTGCCGTAGCGCAGCGGGTCGTTGACCTTGACCGTGTGCTGCTCCTTCGTGCCGTCGGAGTCCGTCGTGGTCACGGTCGCCGCGAAGTCGATCGGCTGCCCGTAGGCGCCGAGGTTCTTCGTCTCATACGTCGCGTCGAACTCATCAAGCTTCATGGAGTACGGCGTCAGCTGCGAGTCACTGAAGAACCGCCCCGGGCTGAACGAGTCGTAGTCCCCGAGCACATTCACGAAGGACTGCCCCTCGACCAGCACACGCTGCCCGGAGTAGCCGAAGCCGCCGCCGATGCCGACGACGAGCAAGATCAGCAGAAGCGCACTGTGGAACACCAGGTTGCCGGTCTCGCGGAGGTAGCCGCGCTCTGCCGACACGGAGACGCTCGCGGGCTGACCGCGGGTCGCCGCCCGTTCGTAGCGCTCGATGCGGTACCCCGACTTCCGCAGAAGCGTCTCCGCCTCAGCGACCGCTGTCGCGGCATCCGTGGTCACCCCGTCATCGGTGCCGTACGTCTCTTCGCTGAACTCGCTCAGGCGGTTCAGACGCATCGGCGTCTTCGGCGGCCGCGCACGCAGCGCGACGAGGTGGTGCTTGACGCGCGGAACGACGCAGCCCACAAGCGAGGTGAACAGCAGAATGTAGATCGCCGAGAACCAGACCGACGTGAAGACGTCGAACAGCTGCAGGTTGTCGAGCACGGGTGCGAGGTCGGGATGCTCCGTGAAGTACTGCGTCACTCCGTTGGGATCGCTCGAGCGCTGCGGCACGAGCGAGCCCGGAATCGCGGCGAGCGCGAGCAGCAGCAGAAGCAGAAGCGCGGTGCGCATGCTCGTGAGCTGACGCCAGACCCAGCGGGCCCAACCCACGATGCCGAGCTTCGGCTGGGTGACCGACGGCTCCTTCTCGGGCTCGTCGTGTCCGTCGGTGTAATCAGATGGCCGGCGCAAAGTTCGGCATCACCCCCGCGAGTATGCTGATGAGAGACGTCCAGATTCCGGTGACCATGAGCAGGCCGATGGCGATCAGGAGGATGCCGCCGATCACGTTGACCGCGCGAATGTGACGGCGCAGGAAGGCGACGCTCTTCGTCGCCCAGGTCGCGCCGAAGGCGATGAGTATGAACGGGATGCCCAGGCCGAGACAGTACACGAAGCTGAGCAGCGCTCCGCGCCACGGCGAGCCCGAGCCGAAGCTGAGCGATTGGATCGCCACGAGCGTCGGACCGACGCACGGCGCCCACCCGATTCCGAAGACGATACCGAGCAGAGGGGCGCCGAGCAGGCCGGTCTTCGGCTTCCACGAGGGGTGCACGGTCTTCTGCATGAACGTGACTTGCCCGATGAACACGAGCCCCATCACGATGACCACGGCACCGAGAATCTGTGTGATGAGCGGACCGTACTGCACGAGCCAGTGGCCGAGCTGCCCGAACGCGAAACCGTACGCCGTGAAGACGGCGGAGAAGCCCACGATGAACAGCACGACGCCGAGCACGAGACGGATGCGGTCGCGCGACGCGGCCGCTTTGCCCTGCTGCACCGTCGAGGCACCGCCGACGTACGCGAGATACCCCGGCACGAGCGGCAGCACGCACGGGGAGGCGAAGGAGACGAGCCCGGCGAGCGCCGCGATCGGGATCGCGAGCATCAGCTGACCGCTGATCACGATGTCACCGGGATTCACGTCACTTCTCCTTGAGGAGGTCGCCGACGATGGTGTCGAGGATCGAGGTGTCTTCGATCGCACCGAGGATGCGTGCGGCGACGCGGCCCTGCTTATCGAGGACGATCGTGGTCGGAACGCTGTTCGGCGGGACCGTGTCTGCGAAGGCGAGCTTCACACTCCCCGAGTTGACGTCGATGATCGAGGGGTAGTTGACGCCGTACGTCTCGTTGAACGAGGCCGCCGTTCCCGGCTGGTCGCGCAGATTCACCCCGATGAAGTCGACGTCGTCGTTCTCGTGGGCCTGGTAGACCTCGTCGAGAATCGGAGCTTCGGCCCGACAGGGCGCGCAGGAGGCGTACCAGAAGTTCACGACGACGACGTCGCCCGCGAAGTCCTCGCTCGACACGTCGTCGCCCGACTCGGTCGTGCCGGAGAACTCGACGGGCTCTTCCCGGTCAGACGCGGCGATCTCCATGACGGATCCGTCACCGGCGATGTACCCCTTGTTGCTGCCCTCGCGGTACTGCTCCGCGAGCGGATCGGACGAGCAGCCCGTCACGAGAAGAGCGGCGGCAAGCGTCGCTGCGGCGAGCGACAGCATCCTGCTCGCCTTCGTGCGGCGGATCATACGGCTCCCACGTCGAGAGCGTCCGCAGTCAGGAGCAGAGCGGGCTCGGAGTAGCCGATCTCGCTGAAGCGACGGCCGGAGTGTTCGAACGTGGTGATGCTCGAGAGCGCGCAACGACGCTTGCGCGGGTCGTGGTGAAGCGGGATGCCGAGGATGCTCGAGTGCGCCATCCAGATCGGCAGCTGGTGGCTCACGAGCACGACATCGCCGGATTCCGTGGACTCCCACGCGTCGTGGATGGCAGCGGTCATGCGCTCCGCGATCTGCACGTAGGGCTCACCCCAGCTGGGCTTGCGCGGGTTGCGCACCGCATACCAGTGGCGCGGGTTGCGGAGGGCTCGGCGCATCTGCCGCCCCTCGAAGTAGTTGGAGGGCTCGATCAGCCGGGAGTCGTTCTCGATCGGCAGGTCGAAGGCCTGCGCGATGGGCTCGGCCGATTCCTGAGTGCGCTGAAGCGGCGAGGCGATGATGCGCGTGACGGGTCGCTCCATCGAACGGAGCTCAGCCGCGGCCGCTTCAGCCATGCGGTGACCCCGGTCAGACAGCCCGAATCCGGGGATGCGTCCATACAGCACACGCGAGGGGTTGTACACCTCGCCATGCCGGACGAGGTGAATCTGGGAGGCTACCACCCCATTAGTCTACGTTCTGTAGAGCTAAGAATCTCCCGAGAGCATTCGCAGGATGCCGCGACGCGATGCACCGCGCGCCACGTAGACTGGTGCGATACGTCTGGAGATCGGGCCTTCCGCCCGCATCCCTCCCTCTTTCACCGCAGGAAGGACCACTTCGTGCTTCGCACTCACAACGCCGGAACACTCGGAATCGAGCAGCTGGGCGAGACCGTCACTCTCGCCGGGTGGGTCGATCGCCGCCGCGATCACGGCGGGGTCGCCTTCATCGATCTGCGCGATGCCTCCGGTGTCGCTCAGGTGGTCATCCGCGACGAGGAGGTGGCGCACCCGCTGCGCTCCGAGTTCGTGCTCCAGATCACGGGCGTCGTCGAGCGTCGCCCGGAGGGCAATGAGAACGCCAACCTCACAACCGGTCAGATCGAGGTCATCGCCGAGACGGTCACGGTGCTGAACGAGTCGGCCGCGCTGCCGTTCCAGGTGTCGACCGCACTCGACGGAACCGAGACGATCGGTGAAGAGGCGCGCCTGCGCTACCGCTACCTCGACCTGCGCCGCCCGGACCCGGCACACGCGATCCGACTCCGCTCGAAGGTCAACAAGGCCGCCCGCGGCGTGCTCGACGAGCTGGACTTCGTCGAGATCGAGACGCCCACGCTGACCCGCTCCACACCGGAGGGCGCCCGCGACTTCCTCGTTCCCGCTCGCCTCAGCCCCGGCAGCTGGTACGCCCTGCCGCAGTCACCGCAGCTCTTCAAGCAGCTGCTCATGGTCGCCGGCATGGAGCGCTATTACCAGATCGCGCGCTGCTACCGCGACGAGGACTTCCGGGCCGACCGTCAGCCCGAGTTCACGCAGCTCGATGTCGAGATGAGCTTCGTCGACCAGGAGGACGTCATCGCGGTCGGAGAGAAGATCGTCTCCGCCCTGTGGGAGCTCATCGGTCACACCATCCCGACTCCGATTCCCCGCATGACGTATGCCGAGGCCATGCGCAGGTACGGCAGCGACAAGCCGGACCTCCGCTTCGGCCTCGAGATCGTCGAGCTGACGGAGTACTTCTCCGACACCTCGTTCCGGGTCTTCCAGGCCCCGTACGTGGGTGCGATCCTCTTCCCCGGCGGCGCGTCCACGCCCCGTCGCGGCTTCGACGCGTGGCAGGAGTGGGCGCGCAGCCGCGGAGCAAAGGGCCTCGCCTACGTCACGGTGGCCGACGACGGTTCGCTCGGCGGGCCGGTCGCCAAGAACCTCAGCGACGCTGAGCGCGACGGGCTCGCCGAGGCCGTCGGCGCCAAGCCCGGAGACGCGATCTTCTTCGCCGCGGGCTCTGTGCGCGACTCGCGTGCGCTGCTCGGGGCGGCGCGCCTCGAGGTCGCGCAGAAGGCGGGCCTCATCGACGAGAGCGAGTGGGCGTTCGTGTGGATCGTGGATGCTCCGATGTTCGAGCCCGCCGAAGACGCGGTCGCCTCGGGCGACGTCGCCGTCGGAGCCGGGAAGTGGACGGCCGTGCACCACGCATTCACGTCGCCGAAGCCGGAGTTCCTCGACACGTTCGACACCGATCCGGAGCACGCGCTCTCCTACGCCTACGACATCGTCTGCAACGGAAACGAGATCGGCGGCGGCTCCATCCGCATCCATCAGCGCGAGGTGCAGGAGCGGGTCTTCCAGCTCATGGGCCTCGACGAGGAGCAGGCGCGCACGAAGTTCGGCTTCCTTCTCGACGCATTCGCGTTCGGAGCTCCCCCGCACGGTGGAATCGCGTTCGGCTGGGACCGCGTCGTCGCTCTGCTCACCGGCTCCGACTCGATCCGCGAGGTCATCGCCTTCCCGAAGACCGGAAACGGCTTCGACCCGCTGACCCAGGCTCCCGCCCCCATCACGCCGCAGCAGCGCAAGGAAGCCGGAGTCGACGCGAAGCCGAAGGAGCGCGACGCCGAATAGCCCACGTCGGAACTCTCAGCGGGTGTATACCTGGTGGGTACGCTCACCGCTGAAGGAGTTCCCATGGGATACGGGGCACATCTCATCAGACCCGGGTCGACCGCGATCGACCCGCTGACGGAGCCGGCGCTCATGACGCCGCTCCGGCGCTCCACGAGGTCGCTGCTGCCGTGGCGTCCGGTCGGCTACGTGTCGATCACGGTGGTGTGGTTCCTGATCTTCGCAGTGGCCGTCTTCGGTCTCATCGTGGCGCCCATCGGCATACGCCAGAGCAGTCTCGCCGGTGCGTCGCTCAGCGAGTCGACGGCCTTCGAGGGTGAGGACGGCGCCATCGGCATCCTCATCATGGTCGTGATCGTGCCGCCCCTGCTCGGCACGGCGACGATCGTCAGCGCGAGCACCGGCTTCGTCCTCGCGAACGCGACGCTGTTCGCGCGCAGTCTCAGAGCGGACTACCGCGACGGGCAGCTCTCCTTCACGGTTCAGAGTTCGTCCGGCGACACGATGGGCCCGCAGGGAGGCACCAGCGTGGCGATGTCGCTGCTGCCGACGTGGCTCACCCGCTGGGCGAAGATCACCCTCATGATCGAGTTCTTCGGATTCGTCGTGAATCGCAACTCGGTCATCGTCGGCACGGCGTGGGGCTATTTCTACGTGTTCACGGTCGCGTGGCTGTTCTGGCCGGTCTCCGGTGCCGCTCTGTGGGTCTGCATCGCGGTGAGCGCGCTGCTGCTCGCGCTCGTCGCTGTCGCGGTGTGGTGGCGCCGCTCGCACATCGCGACGGTCATGCCGAAATCGTTCCGAAAGTCCGTCTACGAGTACTCGTGGCCGAACACGGCGCCGGGGCGGGGCTGATCTCAGCGGTCAGCCGCGTCGTCAGGCCTCAAGGTCGATGGATGCTCGCTGCGCGACGACGCTGCGGATGTAGCCCGCGATCTCGGCATGCTCCGGGTGCACCTGGTAGGCCTTGAGCGCGGCGACGTCGTCGTGCACCGAGATGAGCGCGAGGTCGTAGTTCACATCAGCGAACGCGGCGTTGCGCTGCACGGTGAGCGACTGGATTCCCGGGATGCGCCCGACGAGGGCTTCGAGCCGAGCCGTGATCTCGGCGGCGGCCTCGTCCTTCGCGGCGTCGTCATCGCCGGCGAGCGTCCACATCACGATGTGCTTGATGGCCATGGTGTTCCTCTCAGGCGTCGGTGAGCGCGGCGGCGAGGCGTTTCTCGTCGACGCGCCAGAAGGTGTGCTGCTCACCGTCGATGAGCACGACCGGAATCTGCTCCCAGTACTTCGTGTAAAGCGCCTCATCGTCGAGAATCGACTTCTCTTCGATCGTGATGGATGCCGCCGGCTCAAGCCCGGCGACGACTCGGGAGACCGCCTCTCGTGCGTCGTCGCAGAGGTGGCACTCCGGTTTGCCGATGAGAGTGATGGTGCGCGTCATGGCTCCAGCCTAGCGACCCCGAGCACACCAAAAAGCGTCAGGCCACGTGACCTGACGCTTCGGTGCAGTCTGTGCGACTACTTCTTGTTGCGACGCTGGTGGCGCGTCTTGCGAAGCAGCTTGCGGTGCTTCTTCTTCGCCATGCGCTTGCGTCGCTTCTTGATAACAGAACCCACGAAAACCTCACAAAAGTAGTTGGGTCTGGCCGCGCGTGCCGCGGCCGGCATAAAAAGGCCTCGGGTCAGTTTACCCGAAGTTAGCGCGCGTGCGCGTCACGCGGAGTCTGCAACCCCACGTGACAGTGCCTCGGCGATCGCGGATTCCGGAACACGGAACGAACGCCCGAACCGGATGGCGGGCAACTCGCCAGCGTGCACCATGCGGTACACGGTCATCTTCGAGACGCGCATCATCTCGGCGACCTCTGCGACGGTAAGGAAGCGCACGTCGTCAAAATCTTGTGCCACGCAAGCCCCTTTCACCACGTCAGCCACACGCGTTGACATAAGCCTACTGATAAAGCTGAGCGATTGTCGAGTGTGACGAACCTCAGCCTGATGAACGACCGAAGCGCTTGCCCACGGCGGAGACCGCGCTCGACACCCGCTTGCGCGTATCGGCGGCGACGTGGCCGATAGCATCCGCGACCTGGCGGGCCTGCGGCGGCAGGTGGGCCTCGATCTCGCTGCTCAGGTCGTGCTCATCGAAGTCGATGCCGAGGAAGGGGATGAGCCAGTCCTCGACGGCCTCGAGGGGAGCGCTGTCGAGCGAGTAGTAGCGGTGCTGCCCTTCTTCGCGCACGGCCGCGAGGCCGGCCTCGCGCAGGACCTTGAGGTGCTTGGAGACCGTGGGCTGGCTGAGGCCGAGCTGCGTGACGATCTCGGAGACACTCGTGCCGCGCACGGTGCCCTCCTCATCCACAGAGTGGCGGTCGAGAAGCACGTGGAGAATGTCTCGCCGGGTGCCGTCTGCGATAACGTCAAAGATGTCGGCCATGTCTCAAGGTTAGTAAGTCCCGCGGCGGAGTACCATGGCGACGCGTAAAGCACTCACGTCAGGAGAGGACAATGGCAGGCTGGACGCGGACTTCTGCGTCACCGTTCACGCGCTCGCCTCTCGGGCGACTGCGTGAGGCCGTGAACGATTTCACCACGCGTTCGCCGTCGCGCTTCGCGATCCTGGTGTTCAGCTCACTGGTGCTCCTCTTCACCTTCCTGTTCATGCTGCCCGCGGCATCCGCTGAGCGCACGTGGACCCCTCTCGCGGACGCCTTCTTCACCGCGATGTCGACTATCTGCGTCACGGGACTCTCCACGGTGAACATGGCGACGCACTGGTCCTTCTTCGGCGACGTCCTCGTCGTGCTCGGCGTGCAGATCGGCGCCATCGGAGTGCTGACGCTCGCGTCCATTCTCGGAATGGTCATCTCACGGCGCCTCGGCCTCAGAGCCAAGCTCGTGGCGGCATCCGACAGCAACCCGCTCCGTGTGCACCACGGCCCGGTCGCGGAGGGTCAGGCGGTGCGCCTCGGCGACATCGGCAACCTGCTGCTCACGGTGGTCGTCAGCCTGCTGTCCATCGAGGCGGGGCTCGCGGTCATCCTCTTCATCCGGATGCTGGTCGACGGCATCGCCGCGGGAGACGCGGCCCTGCACAGCATCTACTACTCCGCAATGGCGTTCACGAACACCGGCTTCACGCCGAACGAGCTGGGGCTCGACAGATTCGCGAACGACCACTGGCTGCTCTCGCTTCTGATGATCGGCGTCTTTCTCGGCTCGATCGGGTTCCCCGTCATCTTCGCGCTCAAGCGATTCCGCTTCCGTCACCGCCACTGGTCGCTTCACGTCAAGCTCACGCTCGTCACGACACTCATTCTGATCGCGGTGGGTGCGATCGCAATCGTGGCGCTCGAGTTCGACAATCCCAAGACATTCGGGCACATGGATGCCGGAAACACGGTGTTCCAGTCACTCTTCCTCTCCACGATGACGCGCTCGGGCGGGTTCGCCACGATCGACATCTCGCAGCTCAACGGTTCGAGCCTGCTGGTGATCGACATGCTCATGTTCGTCGGCGGCGGCTCGGCGTCGACCGCGGGCGGCATCAAGGTCACGACGCTCGCCGTGCTTGTGCTCGCGGCATGGGCGGAGGCGCGCGGACGTCTCGAGATCACAGCGTTCGGGCGCCGCATTCCGGGGGACGTCATCCGCGTCGCGATCTCGGTGTTCTTCTGGGGAGCGACGATCGTCGCACTGTCGTCGATCATCCTGATGCAGATCACGAAGGAGCCTCTGGATCGCGTGCTGTTCGACGTGATCTCCGGGTTCGGCACCGTGGGCCTCTCGACCGGGCTCACCGAGGATCTGCCGGACGCCGGAAAGTACGTGCTCGCCGTCACAATGTTCATGGGGCGCGTTGGTACAGTGACCTTGGCCGCCGCGGTCGCGTCGACGAGCAACGGCCGCCTGTTCAAGCACCCGGAAGAGAGGCCCATCGTTGGTTGATCGCATCAAACACGACGCGCCGGTTCTGATCATCGGTCTCGGCCGCTTCGGCGCCGCGTGCGCTGGAGAGCTCGACCGCCTCGACCGCGAGGTGCTCGCCATCGACGCCGACGAGGGGCTCGTGCAGAAGTGGGCGGACCGCATCACGCACACGGTGCAGGCGGATGCTCGGAACATCGAGGCGCTCAAGCAGATCGGTGCGCAGGATTTCTCGGTCGCTGTCGTCGCGGTCGGCTCGTCGATCGAGGCATCCGTGCTCATCACCGCCAACCTGGTGGACCTCAAGATTCCGCAGATCTGGGCCAAGGCCGTCTCGCAGTCGCACGGCAAGATCCTGACGCGAGTCGGCGCGAACCACGTCATCTACCCCGAGGCCGAGGCGGGCGAACGCGTCGCTCACCTGGTGAACGGGCGGATGCTCGATTTCATCCAGTTCGACGACGACTTCGCGCTCGTAAAGATGTATCCGCCGAAGCCGATTCGAGGCAAGAACCTCACCGAGTCGGGCGTGCGGACCAAGCATCACATCACGGTCGTCGGCGTGAAGTCTCCGGGCAAGCCGTTCACCTATGCCACGGCGGACACTGTGGTGACCGACCACGATCTCATCATCGTCTCCGGGGCGTCCGGCGATATCGAGCGATTCGCTGCGCTGAGCTGAGCGCGAGTCACACGGCGCTGGGCCGCTCGGCGCGGCCCGCAGCCGGGCATCCTCAGACACAGTGACGTTCCACCTCGTGCGTCACCTTCGTCGGGAAAGCGCTTGCTGGCATAGTTAACGGTGCGCGTGAGTCAGTCCGCGCAGAACGTGGAGGTCTCGCATGAGCGAATCAGTCCCGTCGATCGTGCTGGTGGGAGGACGCGGCTTCGGCGCCCACCACCTGCAGAACGCCCGTCGACTCGCGACCGAGGGGCGACTGCACATCGCGGCGATCGCCGACCCGGCCATCGCGCGGGAGGAGACGCTGCTCCACGGCATCCCCGTTGTCGAATCGCTGGATGCCGCACTCGCCGACGCGCAGCCCGACATCGTGGTCATCGCAACGCCGATCGGCGCCCACGCCGACCTGTGCGAGACGGCGATGCGCTCCGGCGCCGACGTGCTTCTCGAGAAGCCTCCCGTGCCGACGTTCGCCGACTTCGAGCGGCTGCTCGCCGTGCAGCGCGAGACCGGGCGCATCGTTCAGGTGGGCTTTCAGAGCCTCGGCTCGCACGCGCTCGCGGCATTCGCGGGCAACGGCGACGCCGTCGACACGGCGCTCGGCGGCATCACCCGCGTCTCGGCCGTCGGCCTGTGGAGCCGTTCGCTCGGGTACTGGAAGCGGGCGCGCTGGGCCGGACGCCGCGTGCTGGACGGCCGCCCGGTCGTGGACGGCGTCGCGACGAACCCGCTCGCGCACGCCATCGCGACGGCGCTGAGCATCGCCGGCATCCGCACCGCTGACGATGTCGTGACGGTCGAGACCGAGCTGTTCCGCGTCAACGACATTTGGAGTGACGACACGTCGACGATCCGCGTCACGGGGCGCTCGGGCGAGACGGTCACGTGCGCGCTGACTCTCTGCGCCGACACCACGGGCGCCGAGGACGAGAACGCGTGGGTCGACGTGCACGGAACGAACGCCGAGGCCCGCCTGGCATACACGACCGACGTCGTGACGCTCGGCGACGACACCCACTCCTACGGGCGCACAGACCTGCTCACGAACCTCCTGGACCACCGCAGCGGAACCGCCGACCTGCTGGTTCCGCTCGCTGACACGGGCGCTTTCATGCGCGTGGTCGAGGCGATCCGCACCGCACCGGAGCCGACGAAGATCGGTCCGCGGTTCGTGTCCTGGCGGGGCGAGGGCGACGACCGGCATCCTGTTCTCCGCGACGTCGAGACGCTCGCGCGCGAGGCCGCTCGTTCGGGAAGGACCTACAGCGAGCTCGGTGCGCCGTGGGCGTTCACGGGGCGCGACAGCGTTCTCGGCACGATCGAGATCGAGGATGCCGCGGTCGCGACGTACCGCGACGGCGCCGGGACGATTCCGTTCTCAGGACCGCGGCCGTACCTGCACCCGATCCGCACTCGCGAGGGCGTCATAGTGAGCGACCACCACCCCGCGGACCACGACTGGCACCTGGGTCTCTCGTTCGCCGTGCCCGGCGTCGACGGCACCAACTTCTGGGGCGGCGGCACGTATATTCCCGAGAAGGGATATGAGGTTCTCGACGATCACGGGCGCATCGTCGGTGAGCACGTGCGGACGATGCGCGACGGCTTCGAGCAGCGCCTCGTGTGGCACGGCGCCGACGGGCGGGCGGTGCTCACGCAGAACCTCACAGTCACGGCACGCAGTGCCGGGGCATCCGCGTGGTGCTTCGACCTCGACATCACCCTCGTGCCCACCGGAGACGCCGACGTGACCCTCGAGAGTCCGGGCAGCAAGGGCCGCGCGAACGCCGGGTACGGCGGGCTCTTCTGGCGGCTTCCCGACTGCCGAGACGCACGCGTGTTCACGGGTCCGATCGAGGGTGCAGGGTTGTTCGAGGGTGAGGATGCCGTGAACGGCGCCGTCGCCCCGTGGGCCGCCGTCAGCGCCGAGTTCCTGCACGGGCCCGATGCGACCGGACCCGCGACCATCGCGCTGCAGACGCTCGACAGCGACGACCCCTGGTTCGTGCGGCTCGCCGAGTATCCGGGCCTCGGCTCCGCGATCGCATGGGATTCCCCCACGGTCGTTCCCGCCGGCGCCGGACTGCGTCGCCGCTACCGCGCGATCGTTGCGGACGGCATCCTCTCGACTTCCGAGGTGACCGCCCTTCTCGCCTGACCCCAGCTCGACTGCGCGTCGCTCGAGCCTGTCCGATTCGTCAGCGCCGCGCTCGTCAGCACACCCTGCATGAAGCCGACGAAGACCTCGCCGGCGTGCGCGAGGGAAACTCGGTCGACACGCGGGACCAGGAACGCACGGGGTCGCGCTCGGAGGCCCGCAGAATCTCAGCGAGCGATTCGATGGCGCGCAGGCTCACTTCGGCGTAATCGAGGATGCCCGGTGGCAGCCACTCTTCGACGCAGGTCGCGGGCTCGTCGTCGATGTACCCGGCACGGAGGAGCCGCGTGCACGGTGTCGCCACGTCGACGTTGAGTCGCTCCGCTACGGTCTCTGGTGCGGGTTCTGTTCGCGCGTCGAGGAGGATCGTCCGTGCTGTCGCGCCTGTTCTCTCAATCGTGGCGTGCAGCGAGGGCGCGAGACCCGCGGACACGAGATAGTCGATCCGCCGATGCACGTAGGTGCCGGAGCCGTGTACACGTCGCACGAGAAAGCGCGCTTCGAGCTGCTCGATCGCTCGCCGCACCGTGCTGCGGCTGGCGCCGAAGCGCGCCATGAGCTCGTGCTCGCTGGGCAGCCGTGCTCCCGTCGGCAGACGGTCGACCTCGGCCTGGAGTGCCGTGACGATCTCGCGCATGAGGCCACGGTACAAATCCGCGGTAAACGGCCGGTGACGTGCTCCCGGCAGGCTGTCAGTCCCCGGCGGCGAGCTCCCGAGCGCGTGCGAGAGCGGCATCCGTCGCTCGGGCAAACGTCTCGTGCAGCCCGGCCTGCTGCAGCACCTCGACCGCCTTCTCTGTCGTCCCCTTCGGGCTCGTCACGTTGAGGCGGAGCTCTTCAGGCGTCTTCTCCGACTGCGTGAGCAGCTCGGTCGCACCCGCGAACGTGCCCTCGACGAGCGTCGCGGCCTGCTCGGGGCTGAACCCCTTGTCGATCGCAGCGCGCGTGAACTCCTCGATGAGGTAGAAGACGTATGCCGGGCCCGAGCCCGAGATGGTCGACAGCGCGTCGATCTGCTCCTCGGGGACTTCGACCACCTGACCCACCGTCTCGAAGACCGCGCGCGCGAGCGCGAGATCGTCGTCGCTCGAGCGGGTGCCAGGGGCGATTCCCGTGACGCCCTTGCCCACGAAGGAGGGAGTGTTCGGCATCGCACGGATCACCGCGACGCTCTCGGGCAGGAGGCTCTCGAACGTCTCGATCGTGACGCCCGCGGCAACGCTCACGACGATGCTGCCCGCCTCGAGATCGTCGGCGATGTCACGCAGTAGATCGGGCACCATGTGCGGCTTGACGCCGACCAGTACGACCTTCGCTCCGGCGAGCGCCCGCGCCTGGGCATCCGGTGTCTCTTCGAGAGCGTAGGAGGTCACGCCGTCGAGCTCGCCGAGCGGACGAGCCTTCGCCTCCGTGCGATTGGTGACGCGGATGCCGCCGTCCACGCGCACGTGCGGTTGGACGAGGCCGGTGAGGATCGCGCCGCCCATCGAACCGGCGCCCAGAATGGCAATGGCTGGAAGTGTCGTCTCGCTCATGCGTCCATCCTAGAAGCGCTGTCTGACGCTTCGGACGGATGCCCGCACTGCGGCTACGATCGAGGGAACGCATCACGCGATGCCGCATCAGGGAGGATGCCGCCATGACTGACATCCGAGTCGAAGACGTCACGCTGCCCGCCGCCGATCTCGGAGAGGCGAATCCGCTCGCGACCGTCGCCGACACCTCGGAGCCGCCGTATGCGGTTTCGGGCGCGCTGCCCGAGGAGATCGCCGCGGGAATGGGCTTCGGCGGTGTGCGCAATCTCTTTCCGCACACGATGCAGGATGCCTACGGGCGCGAGACCTCGCCTCGAACGTTCACCGCGGCGATTCTCGAGAACGAGCACCTGCGTGCGACCGTGCTCCCGGAGCTCGGCGGACGCGTGTGGTCGCTGCGCGACCTCGACCGTGACGTTGAGCTGCTGCACGTGAACTCCGCCGTGCAGTATGCCAACCTCGCTCTGCGCGACGCGTGGTTCGCGGGCGGCATCGAGTGGAACATCGGCACACGCGGCCACTCCCCCTCGACGGCAAGCCCGCTGCACACCGCGGTGGTGCAGACACCCACCGGCCCTGTGCTGCGCATGTGGGAGTTCGATCGGCTGCGCGACACGGTCTTTCAGATCGACCTCTGGCTTCCGGAGGGCTCGCACGTGCTGTTCGCGTACGTGCGCATCCGCAACACGGCAGACCGGGACGTGCCGATGTACTGGTGGACGAATGCGGCGGTTCCGCAGACGGAGCACACGCGCGTCGTGACGCCGAGCACCTCGAGCGTTGCGACCGGGTACGACGGGGCGATCGCCACGGTGGAGGTCACTCCCGAGATGCTCGCCCCGGCACAGGCTCCGTACGCGGCCGACTACTTCTTCGATCCCGTACCGGGTGCCCGCCCGTGGGTCGCGGCCGCGGACGAGAACGGCGACGGTCTCACGCTGCTCTCGACCGATCGACTGCGCGGCCGCAAGCTGTTCTGCTGGGGCGAGGGCGCGGGAGGCCACCGCTGGCAACGCTGGCTCACCCCGGACGGCAGACACTATGCGGAGATTCAAGCGGGCTTGGCGCGCACACAGTTCGAGCACCTGCGGCTGGCGGGCGAGAGCTGGGACTGGGTGGAGGCCTACGGCAACATCGGGTTGGCGGCCCACACAGGCACCACGCCTGCGGGGCTGACCACGGCCGAGGCGGATGCCGCTCATGCCGCGGACCGCGTCGAGGAGCTGTGGCCCGAGGCGACGATGGCGGCGACGCTCGAGGGTGCCCGCGGCAGGGCAGACGCGACGCCCGGCGAGCTCGTCGTTCGCGGAACCGGCTGGGGTCACCTTGAGCAGAAGCGACGTGAGCGGGCGGGCGAGGCCGACCTCGCGGCATCCGGAACCCCCTTCGACGTCGTCACCGATGACGTTCAGCCGTGGCTCGAGCTTCTCGACACCGGTGCGCTCCCGCTGCCGAGTCGGCGCGAGATCGTCGGGTCGTACGTGCGCGGCGATGCCTGGGAGCGGCTGCTCGAAACCGCGCCCCGCACGTGGCATACGGCGGTGCAGCTCGGCACGATGGCGCACGCGCGCGGCGACCTCGAGCGGGCGGGAGCGTTCTACGCGGCATCCTTCGCCCTCGCCCCGAACATGCCGGCGCTACGCGGCCGCGCACGGCTCCGCGCCGAGACCGGGCGCATCGCACAGGCGGCCGGCGACTATCTCGCGGCCGTCGGACACGCGCTTCCCGGTGCGCAGCGAGCGCTCGCGATCGAGGGGGCGAGCGCGCTTCTCGAGGGTGGCGACCCGGTCGGTGCCCTACGGGTGCTGGATGCCGTCGAGGACGACGTCGCCGCGCTCGGACGCCTCCGGTTTCTGCGCGCGACGGCGCTCCACCGGCTCGGACGCGACGAGGAGGCGGCGCAGCTGCTGCGCGAGGGCATCGAGGTCGCGAACCTCCGTGAGGGCGACGAGGCCGTCTCGGATCTCTGGCGAAAGATCTTCCCCGATGAGCCGCTGCCCGAGCAGTACGATTTCCGCATGAAGGTCTGAGTCGAGCGGCTCCGGGGAGCAAGCTAGCATTGCCTGGTGGCTCCAGACATGACTTCCTCACACTTCACGCGGTTGAGCGTCGACGGCGGACAGTCCGGAATCCGGCTGCGCGGCACGCTCGAGCGCGGCCGCACGCTGACGGCATCCGCTCCCGGCGTGCTGACCGACCGCCCGGTGCTGGAGCAGATCGCCGAACACGTACGCACTTTCGCCGCTGAGCACAGCGCCACGATCGACCAGGTCGCCGTCGGCGTCTCGGGGCTCACTCCCGCAGCGACGAAGCCGGAGACACTGCGTGACGGCGTCGCCTCCCTCGGGGTCACGCGCGTCGCGGTGGCACACGACTCGATCAGCGGGTACCTCGCGGCCAACGGAACCGAGTCCGGAGTGATGCTCGCGGTCGGCACCGGCGTCGTCGTGCTCGCGGTCACGGAGTCCGGTGTCGCGAAGGTGGACGGCTGGGGCAGCCTCATCGGCGATGCGGGCAGCGGGTACTGGGTCGGCCGGGCCGGGCTTGACGCCGTGATGCGCGCGTTCGACGGCCGCGGCGCCGAGACAGTGCTCATGGATGCCGCAGAGCGGGACTTCGGTCCGCTCGACGAGCTCTACATGGCGCTCCAGGCGGACCCGCGGCGGGTGTCCCGCATCGCCTCGTTCTGCCGCACGACCGTCGAGGCAGCGCAGTCGGGCGATGCCGTCGCCGCCGAGATCGTCCGCGAGGCAGCATCCGAACTCGCTCACTCGGCGCACTCCGCTCTGGTTCGTGCGGGCTGGGCCGAGGGCACCGAGACTCGCGTCAGCGCGGTGGGGTCGCTGCCGACAAAATCCACGTACTTCCGCGCGCGTCTGGAGGAGGCACTGCACGAGCACGGCCTCGGCGGCGCCGTGGAAGACCCCCTGCACGACGAGCCCATCGACGGGGTCGACGCCCTGCTCGATGTCGCTTGCGAGCACCCTCTCCACTCCCGCATCGCGACCGCCTGACCCGCGAACCCTTCGTCGCGCGCCCCCAGTAGAATCGAGCGACCCATGAGGAGGAGACCGTGAGCGCATCCGGCGGTAACAAAGCCATCATCGCGGCGTTCGCCGCCAACCTCGGCATCGCCGTGACCAAGTTCATCGCGTGGGCGTTCTCCGGCTCGTCGTCGATGCTCGCCGAGGGTGTCCACTCGCTCGCCGACTCCGGAAACCAGCTGCTGCTTCTGCTCGGCGGGCGCATGGCGCGCAAGCACGCCGACCGCGAGCATCCTTTCGGTTACGGTCGCGAACGCTACGTCTATGCCTTCGTCGTCGCGATCATCCTCTTCTCGGTCGGCGGCGTCTTCTCGATCTACGAGGGCATCGAGAAGCTGCGGCACCCGCACGAGCTGACGATGTGGTGGCTGCCGCTGCTCGTGCTGGTCATCGCGATCGTGATGGAGAGCTTCTCACTCCGCACCGCGATGAAGGAGTCGAATGCGGTGCGCGGACGCAGCTCGTGGGTGCAGTTCGTGCGTCGCGCGAAAGCGCCGGAACTGCCGGTCGTTCTGCTCGAAGACGTCGCCGCGCTGCTGGGCCTCGTGTTCGCATTCATCGGTGTGGGGCTCACGGTGCTGACCGGAAACCCCGTGTTCGACGCGATCGGAACGCTGTTCATCGGGACGCTGCTCGTCGTGGTGGCGATCGTGCTCGGCGTCGAGACGAAGAGTCTGCTCGTCGGCGAGGGGGCGACGCCGGAAGACCACTCGCGCATCGTCGGCGCGATCGACGAGAGCGATGTGACGCTCATCCACATCAAGACGCTGTATCTCGGGCCGGACGAGCTGCTCGTCGCGGCGAAGCTCGGGTTTCCGCAGGACGCACCGCTGGCGGCCGTCGCGTCGGAGATCAACACGATCGAGCGGCGCGTTCGTGAGGCCGTGCCAGCCGCACGCGTCATCTACTTCGAGCCGGACGTGTATCGAGGGGATGCCGCGACGCGCTAGCTCTGCGCCGCTAAATCCCCGCCTCGCGTGCGACGATCGCCGCCTGCATGCGTGAGGTGCAGCCGAGTTTGTGGAGCACACGCGAGACGTGCGTCTTCGCGGTGGCCTCGGAGATGTAGAGTTCGGCGGCGAGCTGCTGGTTCGACAGGCCGCGGCCGAGTGCCGCGAGGACGTCTCGTTCGCGCGGCGTGAGCTCCGCGAGTCCGTCCGGTTCGTGCGGACGTGCCGGGTCGCTGGTGCACGCAGCGCGTGCGTTCTGAGCACGAACGTCGCCTCCGCTCCGAACGACGCTGCCGTCGCCCGGCCCCGGCCCGCTCACGTTCGTCGTTGACGCGGCATCCGTCCCGTGCGCCGGCGATGCCGCAAACGCTTCGAGCAGGCGGCGCGTCACCTGCGGCGCGAGCACTCCGTCCCCGGCCGCGACGTGACGGATCGCGGCCGTCAGGTCTGCGGGCTCGACCGTCTTGAGCAGAAACCCGGCCGCGCCCGCGCGCATCGCGTCGAAGACGAGCTCGTCGAGGTCGAACGTCGTCAGCACGAGCACGTCGGCGAGCGCGTCACCGACGATCTGCCGGGTCGCACTGATGCCGTCGCGACCGGGCATCCTGATGTCCATGAGCACGACGTCGGGTCGGAGCCGACGGGCGAGAGCGATCGCCTCGTCTCCGTCGCCCGCTTCACCGACGACGTCGATGCCGCCGTTCTCGAGCATCGTTCGCAATCCGACGCGGATCGCCGCGTGATCGTCAGCCAGAACCACTCGGGTCATGTCGTCTCCTCCTCGACGACGCCGGGAATCGTCACGTCGACCACCCAGCCGTCTCCGTCCGGACCAGCGACGAGCGTCCCGCCGAACGCTTCCGCACGTTCGCGCATGACGCGGATTCCGATTCCTGCGCTCGGCACGGAATGCTCCGAGGCCTCCCCTCGCGTGCTGCGGCCCGTCAGCCGCAGATTCGTGCCGAGGTCGAGGCGCAGCTCGAGGCGGCATCCGTGTGCGTGTTTGACGGCGTTCGCAACGATCTCACCGGCGATGCGAGCGACCGCCTGCCGCAGCGGCTCTCCCAACCGCGCGTAGGCCTCCGGATCGGGCAGTTCGAGGTCGAGATGGATGCCCGATGCGGCACGGTCCAGCGACCGGATGCCGTCGAGCGACACGTCGATCGCCGCGGCGTCGTGCGGCCCCACGTCGCCCGCGCGCAGCACAGTGATGAGCGAGCGCATATCGTCAAGGGCGGAGACACTCGACTCCCGCACGGTCTCGAGCACCTCGCGGCGCTGTGCCGTGAGCTTCCGCGCTCGCTCGGGGTCGGTCGCTGAGTCGGCATCCGGAATTCCGAGAGCCGCCGCCGACCCGATCGCAATGGCGGAGAGGCGCGACGCGACGACATCGTGCAGCTCGCTCGCCATGTGCGCCCGTTCACTGCGCACCGCGTCGTCACGCTGCAGCTCTGCGATGCGCTGGGCGTCTCGCGTGCGTGCCCGCTCAAGCTCGAGCCTCTGCTCGCCGAGTGCCGCGATCTCATTGCGCTGCCGAACATTTGCGCCCCACCACACGGGCGTGCCGAAGATCGCGATGCCCTGAAGCGCACCGAAGACCATGCCCCGCACGTCGCCGTCCGGCAATGACAGGCCGACCGCGGAGAGAAGCATCCCCACCACGGCGAGCGCGTTCGCGATGCGTCTCAGCCGGAGCCCGCCGTAGCACGAGGCGGAGTAGAATCCGTCGACGACGTACAGGATGACCGCACTCGAGCCGCCCAGCAGGAGGTCGAGCGCCACTGCCCCGAGGCTCAGAGCGAAGGCAGCGCCGGGCGCTCGCACACGGTGCAGGCTGGCTAGCGTCGCCAACGCGATCGGGGCGAGGAACACCCAGCGCGACACCTCACTGCCCGTCACAAATCCGACGTCGCCGACCACGAGCAACAGAACGCACACGACCGCGAGTGCGATGGAGCCGAAAGCGTGCGTGAGCAGCGGCCGGTCACGTGACCAGGCGGCAGCACGGTCGATCTGGTTCGAGAAGACGGTCATCACGCCCCATTTCAGCACACGGAGGCGACACGGGCGTCCCTCGAAGGATGTACGCGGTGGCGCGGCATCCGATGACAATCACTCGTTCGCCCGACGCGAGCCGATGCCCCGCCTGGAGACGATGACGGTATGCATGTCACACTCGCCTTCGCCGATGGTCTCGATCTGTCGTTTCTCGATCCGAACGCTGTCCAGGGGCCCGCGCTGTTCGGCGTGCTGGCCGTTCTCGCGCTGATCGACTCGACGAGTTTCGGAACCCTCCTCATTCCGGTGTGGCTGCTGCTGGCACCCGGGCGCGTTCGTGCGGGTCGGATGCTCGTGTACCTCGCGACGATCGTCGTGTTCTACGCCGCGGTCGGCATCATGATCGCTCTCGGAGCAACGTTCTTCACGGACGCGATCGGGGCGTTCTTCGCGTCGCCGTTCGCGCGGTGGCTGCAGCTGATCCTCGGGGCGGCGATGCTGATCATCAGCTTCACCATGGACACCGGCAAACCGAAGGACGGCGAATCACCGAAAGCCGGCCGCCTTGCGCGGTGGCGTGCGCGGGCGATGGGGGTGGCGGATGCTGCGCCCCAGCGCGCCGCACACGTATCGGCGAACTCGAACTCGACTCTGGCGCCGTCCCTCCGTTCCCCGGAGCAGCCCGCCCCTGACCCGTCCGCGTCCTCCTCAGCCGCTGCCTTCGCTCCGCTGATGACGCTCGCCCTCACGGCCGCGCTCATCGAAGTTGCGACGATGCTGCCGTATCTCGCCGGAATCGGTCTGATCTCGGCGTCCGGAACGGGCTGGCCAGGCACGGGCGGACTGATCATCGCGTATTGCCTCGTGATGGTTCTGCCAGCGCTGCTTCTCCTTGCCGCGCGCATCGTCGCTCGCAGGAGAATCGAACCGCTGCTGCAGCGCATCAACGACTGGATCACCAAGAACGCCGCGAGTTCGACCGCGTGGATCGTGGGAATCGTCGGCTTTCTGATTGCACGGGATGCCGCGAACACGCTGGGCCTCTTCGAATTCCTGAACCGCCTGACCTAGAGCATCTCAGGCGGCCGTTGTGGGGCGAAAGCCTCGCGGCATCCGAATGGCGTACAGGGATGCCGCGAGCAGCAGCGCCGCGGCCACCCCGAATGCGGCACCGTACGAGATCGAGTCGGCGAGGATGCCCGCGACAAGCGGTCCCACGATCGCCCCGAGGTCGGAGAACATCGAGAAGACGGCGACCGGTGTGCCGCTTCGGGCGCCGGCGGCGTCTCCAACGGAGGCTGCGGGTGCCGTTCCAGTGAACGCGGACGCGACCCCGTAGAGCGCGAGCAGAACGACGAGCTGCCAGAGCTCTCCGACGAACGGCATGATGACAAGAGCACCGGCGCCGAGGGCGTAGGCGCCGATGATGGCCGGCCGCCGCCCGACCTTGTCAACGAACGTGCCGGCGGGAGCGAGCATCAGCGTCTGTACGACGGCCGCGATGGCGAACGCGATTCCGGTCCACGCGGGGTCGTGGTGGAGAACCTCGACGACGAGGACGGGCACAAGTGCACTTCTCACACCGAGGCCGGCCCACCCCTGCGTGAAGTTCGCGAGACAGGCGGCTTGATAGCGCACGTCGCGGACCACCTCGCGGAACGGCTTCACGACCGCGGATGACCCGGTGTCGGTGTTCTCCGTGCGGTGCAGCATGAAGAGACCGACGAGCCCCGCGACAGCGAGGGTGCCGGCATAGAAGAAGAACGGTGCGCGAAGGGAGATCAGGGCGAGAACTCCGCCGAGCGCCGGCCCCGCCATTCCACCGATGAGGAACCCACCTTGGTAGAAGCCGACCGCACGTCCGCGGAGGGACAGCGGAGTCGACCCGAGCAGAAGCGTCATCGCCGACACGGAGAACATCGCGGAGCCGATGCCACCTGCTCCTCGAAGGACGAGGACGGCGACGTAGCTCTGAGCGAGACCGACGAGTGCGCTCGAGACCGCGACGATGCCGATTCCGATCGCGAGGATCGTTCGTTCCCCGCCACGTTTGATGAGCCATCCGCAGAAGGGACTTGCAACGAGACGCATGAGTGCGAAGGCGGAGACGACGGCGCCGACTTCGAGATAGCCGACGTCAAAGCTGCGGACGAAGACAGGAAGCACGGGCACGACGACGCCAAAGCCCACCATGACGAAGAAGGCGACGACGCCGAGGACATAGACGTCACGACCCAGTCGAGGCTTGGCGGGTTGTGCGGCAGAGTCAGAACTCACACTGTCTAGAATCTCAGATTTCTGAGCGGATGCCGCAGTCCGGAGAACCGCAGAGGGAACTGCACAGAAAGCAAGGAAGAGAACCGCACAGAAAGCTAAGCAGAGAACCGCGCGAAGCATCGCCGTCGTGCGGCGGTGCACTCTCTCATCCTGCGCGCGGCCATTTCTCGTTTGACGGATCGTGGCGTGCCGGCGGCTGACGTTCCGTCACGGTGGGTGACGCTGACGTCTCGGTTACCGCCCGATTGCCATGGCCTGTAGATCTCAGAGCGGCTGAATCCTGCTGTAGGCGCTGCTGTTGACGCCGAAAGCGTCGTCTTCTCGCCGCGTTCGCCCGGTTGCCCCCGAGGCGGATCGGCTCGCCCGTCCGGTTCAGAAACGCCGGTGGATACAAGTACGGAACGCCTTCACACATCTGAATGCTCCAGTTCTGTGCGTGGAGCATGTGGTGGTGCGCAGAACAGAGCAGGATGCCGTTATCGATATCGGTGGGCCCGCCATCGCGGTAGTAGGTCACATGGTGAACTTCGCACCAGTCAGCGGGAGCGTCACAGTCGACCCACGCGCAGGTCTCATCCCGCGCGGCGATGGCGAGTTTCTGCTGCGGTGTGAACACCCGCTGTTTCGTTCCGAGCCAGAGCGCCTCGCCCTCATCGCCGAGAACAAGTGTCCGGAAACCCTCATCACACATGATGCGTTCCGCGGTGACCGGACCGACTGGCTCATTCATCCCGTTGACCCAGCCGATACCACGGCCTTCACGCAGATCATCGAGTGTCACCGTGAGGATCACATCCGTCTTCGTGCGGCGGCTCCCATTCCGCCCCGTCGTGGTTGCCCGATGCCCGGCGGTGACCAGGCCATCCAGCACATCATGGAGCTTCTGCTCCCGAGACCGTGGATCGAGCTCGCGCCGACCAACACCGGCCTCGTTGCTGCCATCGTCACCAGCGAAAGCGACGGTGGTGCGCGGGTTCGTGTGAGTGGACAACGCCGCTTTCAAGGTCGCCGCCGCGTCGGGAGTAAGCAGTCCCCGAATCGGAGTCATGCCATCTCGACCCTCGCGCCCGACTCGGAAGTACCTCGCCTGGCGCTGCGCCTCCTCCCGAGGCCTCGACCCGTCGGGGTCCAAGGCCTCGCGCCACACCCGCAGCTGCTCACGAGTCCGCTCCGGGGACGACTGCGCGGCAATACGCATCATCCCCTCCTCGGCGGCATCCAACAGAGTCGGGTCCGCCCGATGCCGTACTTCCTCCAGCGCTGCGACGACAGGAGCGACCGCTTCAGCATCCACGTCTCCGGCGAGCACTGCCTCAGCGATGTGTTCCCATCGCGGCGCCAACGGAGCGCCCGACGGCGCGTTCCGCACGGCCACTGCGTCGCCCACCTCAAGGGCGCGCTTCGCCATGGACCGGGACATACGGCCGATGAACTGCAGCAGCCCCGCGGCATCCCTCTGACCGTTTCTGGTGGCCAGTGTCTCGGACCCTTCCATCTTCACAGACCGAAACGCCACTTCGGAAGCGAGAACACTCAACGCTGCCTGCTGAACCCGCCCCAGCTCGGCGACCGCGGCAACGGCACCCAACAGCTGATCATCAGAGGCACCCGCGGCCGATCGAGGAAGCACCGCGCGCAGTGCGTCCGCGGAGGCAGACGCGTGCGCGCCGACTGCCTCCACCGACCGCTCGGCCGATCGCTCCTCCAGAAACACCATGCCCCAACTCTGCCACCCACCACCGACACTGAAGACAACGAAAGTCCTGATTGTGGATAACTTCCGAATCCACACCCCTGTGGACGACAAAGCACCCCACCACGGGCAGCAGCCCCAACACGCGTAGCGTGGGAGCGACGGCCTTGTGAAAGGAGACACGATGTCTGACGCATCAGAAGACGCGCGCAGCAGAAGCGGCGTGCTGGTTCTGCACCTCGGCCGCGAAGAGCTCGTGATTCGAAAACGCTACGAGGCACTCAGCATCAGCAACGACGTGCTGATCGGGCTTTGGTTTCTCGTCGGCAGTTGCCTCTTCTTCTCAGAGGCGACAGCGACCGCCGCCACCTGGCTCTTCGTCGTCGGCAGTGTCGAGATGCTCATCCGACCGGTCATTCGGCTCGCCCGACACGTCCACCTGCGCCGCTTTCATCCCGCTGACGACTCCGCCGTCGCTGCGAACGATTACTAGTGCCAGCGGTGGTCCTGCCGCGTGATGCGAGGACCTCGGCGCGGTTTGCGGATGCCGCTCAGCGCGATGAGCCGCAGCACCCTCTGGCGCTGCCCTGCCCACGGCGCGAGCAGTTCGAGCATCCCATCATCATCGACGGGCTCACCCACGAGCGCGCAGCCGACGGTCGAGGCGAGAGAGTAGTCGCCGACGCTCACCGCGTCTGCGTCGCCGTGGGACCGAGCAGTGACCTCCGCAGCCGTCCAGACGCCGATCCCCGGAAGACTCCGAAGGCGAGCGGATGCCGTCGAAGCCGACTCTGCCGCTGTGCGATCGATCGCATCGGCGACGCGGCTGGCTCGCACAATTGCCTCAGACCGCTGAGGTCCGATGCCGACCGCGTGCCACTCCCAGCTCGGAATGCGTCGCCACGCCTCGGCATCCGGCGCAACCCACATCCCCTCGGGCGCTGGCCCCGGCGCGACGTCCCCATGCCTGCGCACAAGCAGGCGCCATGACCGCCATGCTTCGGTGCATGTCACCTTCTGCTCGATGATGGACGGCACGAGCATCTCGAAGACCCGCCGGTTTCTACTCAGCCGGATACCGGGGTTGCGACGACGAACCTCCGTCAGCAGCGGACTCGACGCGACATCGAGCGTGGACCAGTCATCGCCGGCCCCGAGAAGCTCGGGTACACCCTCGATCGCCCATGACGCACCCGCACCCCACGCGCTCGCGTGCGCCTCATCACCGTGCTGTGCGATTCGCAGGGTCGCAGGTCCCTCCGGAGTGCGGAAGGTCAGCCACGCACCGTTCGCGGTTCGTCGGAAACTCGGCCCGTCACCCCCGCGCGCGAGAGGCGAGAGCACTTCGCGCACGTCAAGAGGATGCCTGGGCCGATAGACCGTCGTGACGCAGTCGTCATCGCCACAGCGATCTGGCTCGGGAGCATCCCCCAATGCCTCTGCCACGGTGCGCAATGACACTGACGCGGCTTCGACCGGCGACTCGGCATCCTCCTGAACGAACGTCATGCACGCACACTATGCGATGCCGCTGACATCGAAGCTCAGCGCCCCGGGGAGCTTCGCAGTTCCTGAGCGTTCCTCGCCAATGTCAGTGCCCGGGCATACGCTCTCCCCCATGACCATCCCATTCACGCATCAGGATGCCGCCAATCTCGCGGACCGTGTCACGGGTCCCGTCCTTCTCGCGGACGACCCACGCCTGGCTGACGAAGCTCGCGGCCAGTTCCTCTTTCTTTCGCACTCCCCCGACATCGCGGTCGGAGCAGCGACGGAATCCGACGTCGTCGAAGCCGTGCGCTTCGCCATCGCGCACGATCTTCCGGTCCACGTCCAGTCGACGGGCCACGGAACTCACGACCACATCGACAGGGGGATGCTCATCACGACGCGCCGCCTCGATCACCTCCACGTGGACCCGGCCAGCCGCACCGCCACGGTCGGGGCCGGTCTGCGCTGGCGCACGGTCGCCGATGCGGCCGCGCCCTACGACCTCGCGCCGATCACGGGGTCCGCCCCTGCGGTGGGCGTCGTCGGGTTTCTGCTCGGCGGCGGCCTCGGCCCGCTCGCGCGGAGCCATGGCTTCGGGTCTGACTGGGTGCGAAGCGTGCGGCTCGTCACCGGAGCGGGCGAGCTCGTGACGGCATCCGACACCGAGAATTCTGAGCTGTTCTGGGCACTTCGAGGAGGAAAATCGGGGTTCGGAGTGGTGACCCAGGTGACGATCGAGCTCGCCGAGATTCCCTCGCTGTATGCCGGAAGCCTCACGTTCAGCGCGGAGCACATCGCCGATGTCCTCCGAGCATGGTCGCGCTGGAGTCGCGACGTACCCGACACCGTGACGAGCTCCGTCGCCGTCATCCGCTTTCCGGATGTCGAGCAGATTCCTGCATCCATGCGCGGCGCGACCGTGCTGAGCGTCCGGGTCGCCGTTCCGAATGCGGCCGAGGATGCGGAGGCCATCGTCGCTCCGCTGCGAGAGGCGGCGCCCGCGATGGCGGACGACATCGGCCCGATGCCGTTGACGGAGACGGGCCGCATCCACAACGACCCAGAGGACCCGTCTCCCATGCACGCGTGGTCATCGGCGCACCTGCTGCGAACGTTCGATGACGCCTTTCTCGAGAGCTTCATCGGATCGTTCGGTGCCGATGGCGAGACGCCGCTCACCGTCGTCGAGCTTCGTCACATCGGCACAGAGCGCCCCGTACCTGACACTGCGGCAGACGGGCGCGACGGCACCTACCTGTTCAGCGCTCTCGGAATCTCCCCGACGGCGCAGGACGAGCTGTATGACTCGTCACTCGCGCCGTTCCTCGCCGAGGCCGAGCAGTGGGCCGCACCTCAGACGCCCGTGAACTTCCTCGCTGACGTGCCGATCGACGAGGTGACCGCACGGGCGTGGAGCGCCGAGAACGCCGAGCGACTGCGTGCGATCCGCGCCCAGACGAACCCGAATGGACGCATCGTGGGCCTCCGCTGACGCACTGCCGCTCGGTGTCGCTCGCGACAGTCGAGGTGCTGTCGTGCATCTCCTGCACAGGTTGAGGTCGCTGAGGCGCGAGACGTCAGTTCCAGACGCTCGGTGCTGGCTGCCGGGTCGACGGCAGGGCGGCATCCTTGCCCCATTGCACCAGCCAGTCGGGCACCGTGAGATCGCGCTCATGGTCATGGCCGATCGCGTCGAGAAGCTCGTCGACCGAGACTGTGCCGCCGGACTTCTTCAAGAACCGCGCACGAATGAAGGCCTGCGTGTACACCTCGCCGCGCACGACGGCCCGGTGCTCGAGGTAGAAAGAACGGTCGTCGAAGCCCAGAATGCGTGTCTCAACCGTGAACCGCTGCCACAGGGTCAGCGACTTGCGGAACGTGATCGTCTCGCTCGCGACGACCGGGTACCAGCCCCGTTCGGTGAAGGTGTTCCACATGCCGCTTCGCATGAGCAGGTCGAAGCGGCCCAGATCGAAGAGCGAGAAGTACACGCCGTTGTTGACGTGCTTGAGGATGTCGAGATCAGTCGGGAGCACCCGCAGCTTCAGGTGGCTCACCGCGTAAGGGTCGACGGCTCCGCGGCGCCGCAGCCCACGTCGCGCGCGCCACAGCACCAGCATTGTGCGCAGAATCATGTGCATATCGATGAGAGTAGACGGATGCCGCGACGCATCGCGCCTCGGCTGTCAGCCTCCGACAAGTCGTCGTGCCGCGTGCGCGCCCTCACGTGCTGTTGACCACAACCCACCGCACCGGACTCCCCACCGCGCTATTTGTTCGGGTTTGCGCTACAGAAATTCCTGTAGCGCAGGGCACATTCTGTAGCGCGCAGCACAGTGCATAGGTAGGTATCGCCAAATCGGAGCAGACCATTTACTCTGAGCAGATGGCATTGGAATGGGAACAGATCATCGTCGATTCTGAAGACCCGCAGATGCTCGGGCACTGGTGGGCCGAAGCCCTCGGCTGGGTCGTCGTCGACGACAGCGACGGCGTCGAGATCCGCCCGAGCGAAGACCGACTGCCCGGGATGCTCTTCGGCAACGACAGCAGCGCGAAGCGAGTGAAGAACCGGGTGCACCCCGACTTTCGGCCCGACGACCAGCAGGCGGAGGTCGAGCGCCTCCTCGCACTGGGTGCCCGCCGGGCGGAGGTCGGTCAGACGGGCGACGAACCGTGGGTCGTGCTCCTCGATCCCGAGGGCAACGAGTTCTGCGTGCTCTCCAGCAGAGCCTGATTCTTCACGCTCGTCACACGCACGAGTGCAGAAGCGCCGCTACCGAAACGGATACGCCGCGCCCCCGTCCGCGGCGAGCGCGTCGGCGACGGTGCGGAGCTACTTCTGCATCAGTTCGTCGGGCATCGCGGGCATGATCTGCTCCCAGTAGGGCCGGATGCTGTTCAGGCGGCGCTTCACTGGTCATTACGTCATTCAATCACGACGGGGGCTTCGCCGGCGCGGGGCGGCGAATGCTATGGTCACCGTCATGGCGCGAATTCGACGCAAGGATGCCTCACGCCCCTGGAGTCTCGTCGTCTGGCTGTACACGGGCCCACGGATCTTCCTGCCCGTCGCCGCTGTCGTTCTCGCAACCGTCGGCACGCTCGACAGCTTCAACGATGCCGATGGAGCCCGCATTCTCGGTGCTCTTCCACAGATCGCCCCGGGACTGCTGTCACTCGTGCACTGCCTGATGATCCTGCGCGGCGACATGACCAGCGGCTACCGAACAGCCCGGCATTTCCTCACGTCTGCGTTCTTAAGCGCCCTCCCCGTCATCGTGGTGAACGTGCTCGTCCTCATCGGGGCGTGGCTCGTCCCTGCGAATCGCGCCCTGGTGGGGCCAGACGCTCAGAACGTCTGGTGGCCGGGCACCCTTCTCACCCAGACGATGCTCACCGGCCTCGGCGGCTATGCGAGCCAGATCGGAGGCGCGTTCGTCGCGTTCATCCTCGTCGTGCTGCCGATCATCGCCGTGCGGCATCCTCGCACCATCGCCCAGGGCGGCACCCTTGAGAAGCTGGCTGACACCTCGCTCGGAAAGGCGGCGATCCTCTCACTGGTGTTCGGCTTCGCTCTGTCGCTCATCGGCGGCCTCACGGTCAGCTTCACTCGTGGCGTGGACATCGAGAGCATCGGCTTTGAGCTCAGCTCCATGATGAGACTCTTCACCCAGATCGGTGAGGCCCCGACGTCCGACATCGTCTGGGCGTTCGGGTTTCTGCTGCTCATCATCGGTCTCGCGGCAATCGCGTTCTCGATCATCGTGGCGTCCTCGCTCGGCAAGAAAACGCGTGCCTGACCCGAGCGCTCACCCCAGCAGCGCGCGGTGCGGTGTCCATCCCACGGGGAGAGGGCCGCGCACGTCTGCCCGCCGCCGGTCAGCTTCTGCTGACCACCCCTGAGCAGCGGCTTCACCGGACGCGGCCACGGCACCGCGCGCCACCCGAAAGCCCACGTCGGGGGGCACGCCGTCGGGTGCGCAGGCACGCCGCACGGATGCTCGCACGCTCCACTCCCGGTCGGCGAAGCCTCCGCCTCGCAGCGTCCGGTAGTCGAGGTAGCGCGCGGTGTCCGCGAAGTCCCAGCACCACTCCCACACGTTGCCGAGCGTGTCGTGCAGTCCGAACGCGTTGGGGGGTTCGCCGATCTCAAACGACCGCAGTGAGACGACGCGCGACTGTCCCGACCGTGCGTCGCGAAGGGTGATGTCTCCTGCGGGAATCGGCACCGTGCGAGGTGGCCCGGTCGGCATGGGTGTCGTCATACGCTCAGCCTGGCAGATTTCGGCGCGACGCCCCTTCCCGCGCCTGCGTTATTCTTCTTGCCGTCGCCCATCGCCTTCCCGAGCGCCTCATAGAGCTCGAGCATGTCGCGCCGGTCGTAGTGCTCAGCGGGCGCATCGAGCGCCTTCTTCATGCCCGGTAGTACTCCTAGACACGCTTGCCATACGAGAAGAAAATGGCGCACCTCAAGACACTTTCCCGTGCATATTTAGGTGAATTTCACGCCGAGACCTGGCCAAACATTCGCGGTTTTCCTGTTTGAATCGAGTAGCTCTATTGACTCTCATCAAACCCGCCGTTAGCGCATCAACGGAAATCTGGATCGAATCAATAAATGATTGGAATGCCGCAATGCATCACCCACCCTCGGCAGCAATCGGGGTACGCAAAAAGCTCAAGCTTATAGTCGTAGCGACATGCGGAACCCTTCTTGTCTCGCTGGGCCTCGCAGTCGCCCCTGCGAGTGGCGCGGAGAATGAAATCTTAGGTGCAGTGCAACGAGCCACTCCTGGCACAGTGAACCATGCGATAAACGTTGCACCCGATCCGTCCGAAAAATCTGCGCTTGCGACCTCGCAAGACCAAGTCGACGTCAACGTTCCGCGTGATCCGCGCGAGGGGATCACAATCACGATTGATAACGAGAAAGTCAAGATGGGACTGCCGTTCGCGGCGCAAGCCTCCGACGCGAAAGCGCAGAAAGACGGGGTAGTTTCATACGACAATCAAAACGGTACGACCACCGTCCCCGTAGTCACCAATGACTCAAGAGTTCAGGTAAATACCGTAATTCACGACCGTGGTGCGCCGACACGCTTCGAGTACCCTCTTACGTTACCGAGCGGCGTCGAACTTCGACCTACGGATGATGGCGGCTTCGTGGCCATAAGTGACACAGGCGCGGGACTATTTGCCATTGGAGCCCCCTGGGCCAAGGACGCAGAGGGAAATTCGGTTCCAACTCATTACGAAATGGACGGAAGCTCATTAGTCCAAGTTGTCGACCATGTGCAAGCGAATGTAAGGTACCCAGTCGTAGCCGACCCAACTGCGTGGACAGAATGGTGGGGTATGGCAGTTAAGCTCACGCATTCGGAAACTGTGAAACTGAGCAACAATTATTCGCCGGCTTACTTCACTACCGCGTTTTGTGGTTTTGCTGGACCGTTCTCAGTTCCGTGCGGGCTCGCGGCTTCCGCCCGCCTATGGACGTGGGAAAAACCAATCAAGGACGCTGCTCGACAAGGACGGTGCGCGCAGCTGAACATGCCGTGGGGATCAGGAATTGCACTATGGAACGTAACAAACGAAACCTGCTAATTGGAATCGGCTCGGGCCTCATTGCGGGGATCATCGTGTTCTTATTCATGAATATGAACAATTCAGGACCGCTGGTCTGGATCGTCCCCGTGACGCTCTTCGTCGTTGCGCTGGTTACTAGCCTCACGCGCTACAAGCGAACTCGGCGGAGCCAAGGCTCGCACGACCATTGAACCCTGACCGGGATCCTCTCTACGAGTAGGACAGAACACCCAAGACACAGTGTGCACTGCGCTTATGCGGGAATTCTCTCTGGAGGGAAGTAAGAACGCACGAAGTCTGATTGTGTACATGGACGAGTGACGGGCTATTGCGTAGCCCGCCACTCGTCCATGTCAGAGAAGGTCAGCTGACGTGACGCTCGTCCGGCCCGTTGTACTCAGAGAGCGGACGGATCAGCGCATTCGACGCAGCCTGCTCGGCGATGTGCGCCGTCCACCCGACGATGCGCGACGCGACAAACAGCGGTGTGAACGTCTGCGTGTCGAAGCCGATCAGGTTGTACGCGGGGCCCGACGGGTAGTCGAGGTTCGGCTTGATGTTCTTGCGGTCACCCATAGCCTTCTCGAGCGCTTCGTAGAGCTCGAGCATGTCGCGCCGATCATAGTGCTCGACCAGCTCGTCGAGCGCCTTCTTCATCGTCGGCACACGCGAGTCGCCGTTCTTGTAGACCCGGTGCCCGAAGCCCATGATCTTGCGCTTCTCGGCGAGGGCGTCGTCGAGCCACTGCTCGGCGGCATCCCCTGACTCGATCTCGTCGAACATCACCATGACGGCCTCGTTCGCACCACCGTGCAGAGCACCTTTGAGCGCACCGATCGCCCCCGTCACCGCGGAATACAGGTCCGCGAGGGTCGACGTGATGACACGCGCCGTGAACGTCGACGCGTTGAACGAATGCTCGGCATAGAGGATCATCGAGACATTGAAGGCCCTCTCGACGACGTCCGAGGGCTCCTCGCCGAAGGTCATCCACAGGAAGTTCGCGGAGTAGCCGAGGTCATCGCGCGGCTCAATGAGGTCCTGCCCCCGACGACGCCGCTGGTCGAAGGCGACGATCGCGGGCAGCTGAGCAAGCAGGTACATCGCGCGGCCCTGGTTCAGCTCGACGTCAGCAACGCCACCCGGCTTCAGGAGCGTGTCGTCGAACGTGCCGAGCTGACTGACCGCAGTGCGGACGACGTCCATCGGGTGAGCATCCGCGGGCAGCTCGCTGATCAGCTTCTTCGTGCGCTCATCGAGCGGGCGGAGCGAGCGCTCGAGCTTCTCGAACTCCTCGAGCTGCGCGTCGGTCGGCAGCTCTCCGTTCCACAGCAGGTACGCCACCTGCTCGAAGCTGCACGACGCTGCGAGCTCCTGCACGGGGTAACCGCGATAGAGCAGAGAGTTCGTCTCGGGGTTCACCTTCGAGATCGCGGTGTAGTCCGCGACGACGCCGGCGAGACCCTTCTTGATGTCGGTGTCGGTCATCATGCTCCTTTGCTGGGTGACGTTTGCACTCTACTTCGCGGGTGTTCTATTTCTCGACTGTGAAGTTGAAGACCGAGCTGTCGAACCGGTTGTAGGACTCGTAGTCGATCAGATCGTAGAGGTCGGCGCGGTGCTGCATCGCGTCGAGCTGCGACGTGAGCGAGCCCTCGTCGTTCAGCGTGTCGAGGGCACGGGATGCCGCCCCCATCGCCATCCTCAGAAGCGAAACCGGCCAGATCACGATGTTGATTCCCACGCTCGCGAGTTGCTCGGTCGTGAAGAGCTCGCTCTTGCCGAACTCCGTCATGTTCGCGAGCACTGGCACATCGACGGCCGCGCGGATCGCCTCGAACTCGGCCAGGTCGCGCATGGCTTCGGGGAAGATCGCGTCAGCCCCGGCATCCACGAGTCTCTTGGCGCGATCGGTCGCCGCGTCGAGCCCGTCGACCGCGCGGATGTCGGTGCGGGCCATGATCAGAAAATTGGGGTCGCGCCGTGCGTCGGCGGCAGCACGGATGCGTTTCAGCGCCGTCTCTTCATCGACGACCTGCTTGCCGTCGAGGTGTCCGCAGCGCTTCGGGTTCACCTGGTCTTCGATGTGCGTGCCCGAGAGGCCCGCGTTCTCGAGCTCCTGCACCGTACGCGCGACGTTCATCGGCTCGCCGAACCCCGTGTCGGCGTCCACGATCGCGGGCAGCTCCGTCATGCGCGCGATCTGCCCGGCGCGGGCCGCCACCTCGGTGAGCGTCGTCAGGCCGATGTCGGGCAGCCCGAGGTCAGCGCTCAGCACGGCCCCCGAGATGTACACCCCGTCGAAGCCCTTGCGCTCGATGAGCCGCGCACTGAGCGGGTTGAAGGCGCCGGGAAAGCGCAGAAGCTCGCCGCTCGCGAGACGCTCACGGAACGCGGCGCGCTTGGCCGCGGCATCCGTCTGGGAATACAGCATCAGAACAGTCCCTTCGGAGTCTCGATCGACGCCAGCACACCCGGGTCGACTGTGAACGTGAGGCCGCCGAGTTCGTGAGGTTCAAGCTCGGGCAGGCGCTGAGCGACGTCGAGGAAGCGGTCGATCTCCTCCGGCGCGACGACCGGCTCCGCCAGGGTGCGGAACTTCTCGATGTAGTTCGCGCGGGCGAACGGACGCGCGCCGAGCGGATGCGCGTCGGCCACGGCGATCTCGTCCCTGATGACGGCACCGTTCTCGAGGGTGATCTCGACGCTGCCGCCGAACGCCTTCTCCTTCGGATCGAGCGAGTGGTAGCGGCGCGTCCACTCCGGGTCCTCCTCGGTCGTGACGCGCGTCCACAGCTCGACAGTGTCGGGGCGGCCGGCGCGCTCCGGCTCGTACGAGCGCACGTGGTGCCACTCGCCGTCCTGCAGCGCGACCGTGAAGATGTACGGAATCGAGTGGTCGAGCGTCTCGCGGGATGCCGACGGGTCGTACTTCTGCGGGTCGTTCGCGCCAGAGCCGATCACGTAGTGCGTGTGGTGCGAGGTGCGGATCACAACGCTTCGGATCGCACCGCGTTCGAGCAGCTCCGGGCGCTCATTGTGCAGTTTGCGCGCGAGATCGATCCAGGCCTGCGCCTGGTACTCGGCGGAGTGCTCCTTCGTGTAGCTGTCGAGAATCGCTCGCTTCGCCTCACCCTTTTCGGGCAGCGGAACCTCGTAGCGGCCCTCCGGCCCGTCGAGCAGCCATGCGATGACACCGTCCTCGCCCTCCCAGATCGGCTCGGGCGAGGTCTGCCCGCGCATCGCACGGTCGACGGCCTCGACCGCCATCTTTCCGGCGAATGCCGGAGCGTGTGCCTTCCACGTCGAGATCTGCCCCTTGCGGGACTGACGTGTCGCGGTCGTCGTGTGGAGGGCCTGCCCGATCGCCTGGAAGATCACCTCGCGGTCGAGGTGGAGCATCGTTCCGATTCCGGCTGCCGCCGACGGTCCGAGATGCGCGACGTGGTCGATCTTGTGCTTGTGCAGGCTGATGGCCTTGACGAGGTCGATCTGGATCTCATAGCCGGTCGTGATGCCGCGCAGCAGATCTGCTCCCGTGCTGCCGACGTGCTGGCCGACGGCGACCAGAGCGGGAATGTTGTCACCCGGGTGCGAGTACTCGGCCGACAGGAACGTGTCGTGGTAGTCGAGCTCGCGCACCGCGACGCCATTCGCCCAGGCCGCCCACTCGGGGCTGACACGGCGGGATGCCTCGCGGCCGAAGACCGTCGCTCCCTCACCGTGCACCGAGACGGGGTGCGCGAGAGCCTGGGCGCGCGCCGCCGCAACCGGCGCACGCGTGACGGATGCCGCGGCCACCGCGGCGTTGTCGATCACGCGGTTGATGACCATCTCGGCCACGTCGTCATCGACCGCGACATCGTCTGCCGCGACCTCGGCGATCGCCCACGCCAGCTGGTCTTCGCGCGCGAGGTCCTCCTCGCTCGTGTGGGTGCGGAGGTGGTGAGTCTTCATCGTGTTCCCTTCGTCACGAGGCGGCGGCCTCGGGCTCGTTCCGCGCGAGCGTGGCGATCACGTTGGCGCGGCTCAGACTGAGATGGACGTGCGTGGCGTGGCCGGCGAGCGCGACATCTCCGTCGCGGATCGCAGCGATGATGAGCAGATGCTCGGATGCCGCTTGGCGAAGACGCTGCGGATTGTGACGGGCGCTCCGGCGCACGCGCGCCGAGTGCAGCCGCACGCTGCGGAGCGCCTGCACGAGATACGCGTTGTCGGCGGCGGCGTCGATCGCGGCATCCAGTTCGGCGACGAGGTCGTAATAGCGCTCGAGCGCCTCACTGCCCCGGTCGACGAGGTCGGTGGCGCGTGTGAAGCGCTCGTGCAACTCTGCGAAGGCATCGGCGTCACGACGCGCCGCCGCGAGACGGGCGGCCTTGACCTCGAGCGCCTCACGAAGCTCGTACAGCGACGTGATGTCCGCCTCGGCGACGTCGGTGACGACGAGAGCGCGAGCGGATGCCGCGGCGACCAGCCCGTCAGCAACGAGGCGCCCGAGGGCTTCGCGCACGGGCGTCCGCGAGACGCCGAGGCGCGCGGCCTGGTCGACTTCGGTGAGCGTGGTGCCGGGCGGCAGAGCTCCGTCGATGATCTCCTCGCGGAGCGTTCGATACGCCTTCTCGCTGGCGCGCATGCCACCTCCCGAAGCCCCTAATGTATACACGACACGACCGTTTTAGCTATCGTATCGCGGAAGTCGGTCGGAGGTCGAGGCGCAGTGTATACAAGCATCCTGTTTGGCTTTCTCTCTTGGCCCTCGATCGGCGATCGCCGTAAGGTGAGTACGGATGCCGGCGCAGCCGCCGCGCACCACGCGAGAGGAGACCCCCATGGCCACCACAAACGCGACGACCGTCACCGTCACCGGAGCCGCCGGACAGATCGGCTACGCCCTGCTGTTCCGCATCGCGAGCGGCCAGATGCTCGGAGACGACACTCCCGTGAAGCTGCGGCTGCTGGAGATCCCTCAGGCGGTCCGCGCGGCCGAGGGCACCGCGATGGAGCTCGATGACTGCGCGTTCCCGCTGCTCGAGAGCATCGAGGTCACCGACGACGTGCACTCGGCGTTCGACGGTGCCAACGTGGCGATGCTCGTGGGCGCACGACCCCGCGGCGCCGGCATGGAGCGCGCCGACCTGCTCGAGGCGAACGGCGGAATCTTCGCCCCGCAGGGCGCCGCAATCGCCGAGCGCGCCGCCGACGACGTGCGGGTCGTCGTCGTCGGGAACCCGGCGAACACGAACGCGCTCATCGCGGCATCCCACGCCGATGGCGTCCCCACCGAACGGTTCACCGCCATGACACGGCTCGACCACAACCGCGCCGTCGCGCAGCTCGCACGCAAGACACACGCGGCCGTCGCTGAGATCGCAGGAATGAGCATCTGGGGCAACCACTCGGCAACGCAGTTCCCCGACCTCTCACACGCAACAGTGGCGGGGCGCCCTGCCACCGACCTCGTCGACGACGCATGGGTGCGCGACGAGTTCATTCCGCGGGTCGCGAAGCGCGGCGCCGAGATCATCGACGTTCGCGGGGCCTCCTCCGCAGCGTCTGCGGCCAACGCGGCCATCGACCACGTACGCGACTGGGTCCTCGGCATGGGCCCTGGTGACTGGACGTCGGCCGGAATCGTGTCGGACGGCTCCTACGGCGTACCCGAAGGACTCATCTCGTCGTTCCCGGTCATCTCTCGCGGCGGCGAATGGGAGATCGTGCCGAACATCGAGGTGAGCGACTTCGCGCGCGAGCGCATCGATGCGTCGGTCGCCGAGCTGGATGCCGAGCGAGCGGCGGTCCGCAAGCTCGGCCTGCTGCGCGACTGACGCGCGCCCGGTGCGGCGCTGCGCGGCAGGTGCCCCGCCCCGCCCATGGTCCCGCACTGCTACGCCGCGCCGCAGGTGCCCCGCCGCATACCGTGCCGGTACAGCGCTGCGCAACAAGCATCGCGCCGCACCGCGCACCGCGCACCGCGCTGGTACCGCACGTCGCCACGCACACGGCCCCGCAACACAACAGTGATACCTGCGGTCATTAGAGCTTGCCGCGGCAGGCTCTAATGACCGCAGGTATCACTGTCGCGAAAGCGGTCGCGCGGCAACCGCGGCCCGGCATCCGGAGCGCACGGCCCACAGCCTCACAGCACGCGATCCACAGCGTCAGAGCGCGCGGCTCACAGCGTCAGAGCGCAGCATCCGGCGGGTTCGAGCACCGCTGCAGGTCAGCGCACGCCGCGCATGAGCTTCAGCACCCACGGCGAGAGCGCCACGAGAATGAGGCCCAGCACGATCGCGATGCCGCCGATGATGCCGAAGTACGTCCCCTCCGGCAGCGACGTGTAGAGGCCCGCGAGCTCCCCAGAGACCGCCGAGCCGAGGGCGACCGACAGGAAGAACAGCGCGACCATCTGCGCACGCATCGACTTCGGCGCGAGCTTCGTCGAGACAGAGAGGCCCACCGGCGAGAGCAGCAACTCGGCGATCGTGAACACGAACAGGATCAGCACGATCGCGAGCAGCGGCGTCGTCGCCCCGTGACCGCCCGACCAGATGAGGAAGATCAGGAAGGCAACGCCGACACCGGCGGTGCCGAGACCGAACTTGACGGGCGTCGACGGTTGGCGCTCGCCCCACTTCGTCCAGAGCGCGGCGAAGGCGCCCGACAGCAGGATGATGAAGACCGGGTTGATCGACTGCACCCACGTGGGCGGAATCTGGAACCCGAGGATGTTCAGGTCGAGGCGCTGCTCAGCGTAGAGCGGGATGACCGTGAACTGCTGCTGGTACAGCGACCAGAACGCACTTGATGCGAGGAACAGCGGAATGAACGCGAAGACGCGGTGCCGCTCGGTGGCGTCGAGCCGAGGACTCGTGAGCAGCACCACGAAGTACGCGATGGCCGCGAGGATCGTCGCGACGATGACGATCGTCGAGAGATTGTCGGCGCGGATCACCCCGGCGATGCTCAGCGCCACGATGACCGCGACCGCAGCGACCGCGACGAGCGCCCAGATGAGGCGCCCCCTGCCGCCCAGCGGGTTCGGGACCTCACGAGCACTCTCCGGCAGCTGGCGGCGCCCGAAGGAGTACTGGACGAGACCGAGGATCATGCCGACAGCCGCCGCGCCGAAGCCGATGTGGAAGCCGAGCGTCGATTGGAGCGCACCCGTGAGGATCGGACCGACGAAGGAACCGAGGTTGATTCCCAGGTAGAACAGGGAGAAACCGGCATCCCTTCTGGTGTCGTCTTCGGAGTACAGCGTGCCGACGACGCTCGTGGCGTTCGCCTTCAGACCGCCGCTGCCGAGCGCGACGAGAACCAGCCCGACGCCGACGCCGACGAAGCCGGGAAGAAGCGCGAGCGCCAGGTGCCCGCACACGATGACGATCGCGCTGTAGAACAGCACGCGCTCCGAGCCGAGGAGCCGGTCAGCGAGCCACGCGCCGAGCACGGTCGAGAGGTAGACGCCGCCCCCGTAGGCACCGACGATTCCGGCTGCGGCGGCCTCCGGCATCCCGAGTCCGCCTTGCGTGGCCGAGAAGTAGAGGTAGTAGATGAGGATGCCCTGCATCCCGTAGAACGAGAAGCGCTCCCACATCTCGACGCCGAAGATGTGCGCGAGTGCCCACGGCTGGCCGAAGAACGAGCGCCCGTGGGCCGAAGAGGCGTTCGCCCCTGAGATCGTGGGGGAATTCTGAGGCGTGGAAGGATCTCCAGAAGGCATGATGGGGGAAGCCTAGACCTCGAGTATGAGAGCCCGGTTCAGATTCGCATGGCAGGAACCCCGGACGTCAGCCGTAGACGTCGAAGCGGACGTAGCGCTCCGCGGCATCCTCCCCGCCCGTCACACCGAGCACCTGCCGTCGCGCCTGGTCGAGCACGGCGTCGCCGCTCAGCGCCTCGAGGTACTTTCGGTGCTCTGCGAGCGACGCGATCGCGGCATCCACTCCCCCTGACACCTCCACCGCGCTCTGCCCGGTCGGCGAGTTCACGATGATGCGCTTCACGCCTGCCCAGGGCTCGAGCCCGTCGTCGCTGAGGTCGGGGAAGATCCACTCGTTCGCCGCATCGGAGACGGCATCCAAGACCGCGAGGCCGAAGGCGCGGTGGTCGGCGCTGTTCCAGGCGCCGGGGAACCACGTCTCGTGGAAGTTCATCGTGACGACGAGGTCGGGTCGGTGGCGTCGGATGGCCGCCGCGACGTCGCGCCTCAGAATGGGTCCGTACTCGATGGTGCCGTCGCGGTGGTCCAGAAACTCCAGCTCGCTCACACCGACGTGTGCGATCGCGCGGCGCTGCTCGCCCTCGCGGACGCGCGCCGCTTCGTCTGGAGGCATGCCCGCGATACCCGCTTCACCACGTGTTCCGAGCACGTAGCGCACGTCCTTGCCCGCGGCCGTCCAGGTGGCGACCGCAGCGCCGACGCCGTATTCGGGGTCGTCAGGATGCGCCATGATGACGAGCGCGCGCTGCCAATCGTCGGGCAGAGGAGCGAACTCGGATGCCGTTGCGTCGACGCTCATGGCACCTCCTTCGGTGGGATGTCCCGGCTGGGTGATTCGGTTCCGCGAGTCTGCGCTCCGGAGCGCCGGATCGAGGGGATGAAGGCGATCCAGGCGATGGACGCGATCGCCGCGCCCATGATCATCGATGCGGGGTCCATGGATTCACGGTAGGCGCCGCGTGCCCTGTTGTCGAGGGAGCGTCGCGTCAGAAAGTCGGAAATCTGAGGCGCCCGTCGGCGTGTCGGGCGTCGCCACGCCGGTAGTAGCTGAAATTTTCCGATTCTCTGCACGGGCAGGTGCATTCGCCGCAGGAGCTCCCAGGCGGGCGCGTCGGCCGGAGGATGCCGCAGACGGGTGCGTCGACCGACGGATGCCGCAGGCAGCAGCGCTACTCGATGACGCGCGCAACCTCCGCCGCGTCGACCTCCGCGAGCGTCGCCGGGCTCCACTTCGGCGCATTGTCCTTGTCGACCACGCGCGCGCGGATCCCCTCCACGAGGTCCGGCCGGTCCAGCAGCCACGACGACGTGCGGTACTCCTGGTCGAGCACGTCGCGCAGGTGGTCGCGCTCGCGCGAGCGGCGAACCCCCTGCAGCGTCGCGACGATGCTGGTCGGGCAGAGGTCCGCGAGCTCGGCAGCCGCTGCTCTCGCGGTATCCATCTCTGCGGTCTCCAACCGCGCCACGATCTCCTCCGCGGTGTCAGCGCCGTAGCAGGCGTCGATCCACTCGCGCTCGGCCTCGAGAGGCGCAGCGCCCGGGTCGACCTCAAGTCGCGCGACGATCGCCGCCGGGTCCTCATCGCCGGCGAACAGGGCCTCGCGCAGCTCATCCAGTCGGTCACTCGGCACGACGTGATCGGCGAAACCGCACCACACGGCATCCGCGGGGTTCATGGTGGCCGCGTTCATTCCCAGATACGTGCCCACCTCGCCGGGAGCGCGCGCGAGCAGCCAGGTTCCGCCGACGTCCGGTGCGAGGCCGATGCGCGTCTCGGGCATCGCGACCCTCGACCGCTCGGTGACGATGCGGATGCTGCCGTGCGACGCCACCCCGACACCGCCGCCCATCGTGACGCCGTCCATGAGCGCGATGTACGGCTTCGGAAAGTTCGCGATCACGGCGCACAGCGTGTACTCGTCGCGCCAGAAGTCTCGCGTGTCGTTGGGGCGCCCGGCGAGAACGTTCTCGCGCAGCCCGCGGATGTCTCCTCCCGCGCAGAGCCCGCGGTCTCCCGCTCCGTCCAGCAGCACAGCGCGCACGCGCGGGTCGGTGCGCCACTGCCCGAGGGCGTCGCGGATGCCGGTGATCATCCGATGCGTCAGCGCATTGATCGCGCGCGGACGATTCAGAGTCAGATGCCCGATGCCGTCGTGGACTCGGGCGAGAAGCTGGGGTTCGTCGCTCATGCTCTCACGCTACCGCCACGTCAGAGGAAGATGTCCGGAAAAAGCTCCGACTCGTCGACGCCCGGTGAGTACTTCGAGAGGTCTGTCACACCGGCCTCGGCGAGCACGTCCTCCACGATGAGCGACTGCCCCGTGTACTCACGCGCCGGCTTGACCAGCACCTCGTACGCCGCGTCTGCGTAGATCTCCGGCGTGCGACTGCGCTGCAGCATCTCGTCGCCTCCGAGGATGTTCCCGACGGCCGCGGTCTTGATGGTGGTGCGCGGCCACAGGGTGTTCGCGGCGATCCCGTCGCGCGCGAACTCGGCGGCCATGCCGAGCGTCGCCATGCTCATTCCGTACTTCGCGAGCGTGTACCCGGTGTGAGCGCCGAGCCACTTCGGATCGAGGTTGATGGGCGGGCTGAGCGACAGAATGTGCGGGTTCGCCGCCTCGCGCAGGCTCGGAATCGCGGCGCGCGAGAGCATGAACGTGCCGCGCACGTTGACGTCCTGCATGAGGTCGTAGCGCTTGGGCTCGAGGTCGAGCGTGCGCGAGAGATTCAGCACGCTCGCATTGTTGACGACGATGTCCACACCGCCGAACTCGCCGACCGTCTCGGTGACGGCGCGCACGATGTCGTCGTCATTGCGCACGTCGCCGACGACCGCGATCGCCTGGCCGCCGGCATCCCGAATCTGCTGGGCCGCCGTGTGGACCGTGCCCTCGAGCTTCGGATGCGGGGTGTCGGTCTTCGCGAGCAGCGCGACGTTGGCGCCGTCGCGGGCCGCGCGCAGAGCGATCGCGAGCCCGATTCCGCGGCTGCCGCCCGACATGAGAATGGTTTTGCCGGCGAGAGTCTCCTGCGTGGTCACTATGCCTCCTCGGTTTCAGGGGTGGTGGATGCCGCGGTGCGAGGCGCCCCGGCCGCAGACGCGGCGGCCGGGGCTCCGGCAGAGCGAGAGGAGCGCGCGACGAACGCCGCGATGCGCGCCGTCGCCTCCGGAGTGTCGAACGCGGCCCCGATCGTGCGCGCTTCGTCATCGAGGGCGTCCTGGTAGCTGCGCGGGTCGAGGGTCCGTGCCCGCAGCAGGCGCTTGGCTTCGCCAAACGCACCGGAGGCGCCGTCAACCCACGATGCGGCGATCTCGCGGGCGCGCGCGGCGAGAGCGGCATCCTCGACGACCTCGTTCGCGAGCCCCCACTCCACCGCCTCGTGCGCGTTCAGGCGACGTGACGTCAGCGTCAGCTCGAGCGCGCGGCGGGTGCCGACCGCGTCGGGAAGCAGCGTGCTCACTCCGCAGTCTGGCGTGAGCCCGATGTCGGCGTACTTCGACTGGAAGCTCGACGACTCGTCGACCACGATGTAGTCCGCGGTGAGCATGAACCCGAGGCCGCCGCCCGCAACCGCGCCGTGCACCGCGGCGACGATCGGCTTCGCCATCGCCTGGAAGGTGCGGTGCCCCTCGTGAATCGCGTTCGCGAGCTTCTCGATCATGCTGCCGCCCTCGCCGAAGCCGGCCATCTCGGCGACATCGCCTCCAGCGCAGAACGCCGGCCCTGCGGCATCCAGCAGGGCCGCCTTCACGTCGTCGCGCTCGGCGATCTCGGCGGCGATGCTCCGCCAGCGATACGCGGCGTCGTCGTTGATCGCGTTGAGTCGCGCGGGCCGGTTGAGGGTCACGTGGGCGATTCCGTCGCTCACTTCGAACAGGATGCTGTCAGCCATCGTTCTCCGATTCTCGTGGGTCACTTCGTCGCCGCCGTTGAGGGGGCGCACCGCTGCTCGACGCCTCGTGGTGGCGCAGACGTCTCGCGCACGCGGCCGGTCGGTCTTACTTCGGCGCCATGCGGATCGCGCCGTCGAGGCGGATCGTCTCGCCATTCAGGTATCCGTTGTCGACGATGTGCTCGACGAGACGCGCGTACTCGGCGGGGCGGCCGAGGCGCTGCGGAAACGGAACCTGCTGCCCGAGCGAGTCCTGCGCGGGCTGCGGCAGGCCGGCGAGCATCGGGGTCTCCATGATTCCGGGAGCGATGGTCATGACGCGGATGCCGTACCGGGCGAGCTCCCGCGCGATCGGAAGCGTCATCGAGTGCACACCGCCCTTCGACGCGGAGTAGGCGGGCTGGCCGATCTGGCCGTCGAACGCCGCCACTGACGCTGTGTTCACGATGACGCCGCGTGAGCCGTCGTCTGTCGCATCGGTCTCCGCCATCGCCGCGGCGGCGAGCCTGATCACGTTGAACGTTCCGATCAGATTGACGTTGACGATCTTCGCGAACGCGTCGAGGTCGAGAGGGCCTTCCTTGCCGAGCACCTTCGCGGGCGGTGCGATGCCTGCGCAGTTCACGACGGTGCGCAGCGGCCCGAGTTCGCTCGCGGCATCCACTGCCTTCTGAATCTGTTCGGGGTTCGTCACGTCGGCGGGCACGAAGCGGCCATCGATCGCGTCGGCGGCGTCCTGCCCGTTCGAGCCTTCGAGGTCGACGATGACGACCTGGATGCCGCGGGCTGACAGCCTGCGCGCGGTGGCGTGGCCGAGCCCGGAGGCTCCTCCCGTGACGAGTGCTGAAGTTCCGTCGAGCGTCATTGCCTCTTCCTCCCAAGCGTCGCGGCTGGTGCGCACGGGGCGAATTCGTGACTCGCGCCCCTCGTGCGTCGTTGCTCCGAGCCTATGCCCGGGCCGGGCGCCGCTCCACCCGTTGTGGGCCGCGTGACGGATGCTGTTGCCCGCCCGCACCGCGCATTGTCGACGCTCTACAACTCGGCGTGCGTCTCCTCTGCAACGGCCTGGCTTGCGCCTCCTCTGCAACGGCCCGGCGTGCGCTACTCCTCGCCTGCTGGACGCCCTGCAAAATTTCCGTGAGACAGCTACCTGCGGTCGATAGAGCCTGCCGCGGCACGCACTATCGACCGCATCCCGCTCTCCCGCGCGCTCTCTCGCTCTCTCGGGCGCCCCATCCCGCTCTTCCGCTCCCTCGCTCCCTCTCCCCCGCAGCCCTTCACTCGCTCTCCCTCTCCTCTCCCGCTCTCTGCGCCGCTGCAGGCGGCAGGCGCTCCGGCCCGCGTAGGCTGAGGCACGTGGCCGAGACAGCTTCAACGCCCCGCAGGCGAGGGCGGCCGCGCAAGACACAGCGCGGCGATACGCGCGAGCGCATCGCGGATGCCGCGGCCGCGGAGTTCGCCGAGAAGGGCTACGAGGCGGCATCCATTCGCGGCATCGCCCGTCGTGCCGGTGTGGATTCCGCACTCGTGCACCATTACTTCGACACGAAGGCCGCGCTGTTCGCCGAGGTCGTGAAGCTGCCGGTCCGCCCGGATCGCGTCGTGCGCCAGGCCCTCGAGGCCCCCATCGAGCGGCTCGGCGAATCCATTGCGACCACCGTGCTCACGGCGTGGGAGAGCCCCGCGGTCAAACCGGTCGGCATCACCATCCTGCGCTCGGCGATCGGCAGTTCCGCGGCGGGCGGTCTCATCCGGCAGTATCTGCTGCGGGAGCTAATGAGCGCCATCGCGGGCAAGCTCGAGGATGCCGGCATACCCCGCCCCGAAGCGGTGCTGCGCGCCGAGTTCGTGCTCACCCAGATCGCCGGCGTTCTGATTCTGCGTCACGTGCTCGCCGCGGAACCTCTCGCTTCGCTCCCCGTCGGAGACGTGATCGCCCGCGTCACCCCCGCGCTCCAGGGCCACATCGACGGTCTGGGCTAGCCGCGCCTGCAGTCACTCCTTGGCTTCTGGGCACTACCCTCTCGGACCGGCTCTCGTCAAGAAATCGGACTTTTCGCCCTCGCCGCGGCGTGTCGCGGCCCAACACGCCGACCGACCCTCGAGATTTCCGACTTCTTGCTAGCCCCACCGCCAGAGCCACCTGCCCGCCGCCCAGAACCGCCCGCCCGCCACAAGAACCACCCGCACACCACAAGAACCGCCCGCACACCCCTTGACGGCACCCCCTCCTCGGGCGTTTAATTCATCACATGATGAATAATGCGATCGAGGTACGTGGGCTCACGGTCCGCCGCGGCCGAAAGACCGTGCTCGACGAGCTCGACCTGACGGTGCCGTCGGGCGCGATCGTGGGGCTCCTCGGGCCGAGCGGCAGCGGCAAGTCGACGCTCATGCGTGCAATCGTCGGCGTGCAGGTCATCCGCGGCGGAGAGGTCTCCGTCCTCAGCAGTCCGGCGGAATCTGCACCGCTGAGGCGACGGGTCGGGTACATGACGCAGCAGGCGAGCATCTACGACGACCTGACGGTGCAGCAGAACCTCCGCTACTTCGCGCGGGTGCAGGGCGCACCGGCATCCGATATCGACCGCGTCATCGAACGCACCGACCTCACCGCGCAACGCGATCAGCTCGCCCGCACCCTCTCCGGAGGCCAGGCAAACCGCGTGTCGCTCGCGGTCGCCATGCTGGGCTCTCCCGATGTGCTCGTGCTCGATGAGCCGACGGTCGGCCTCGATCCGGTGCTGCGCGCCGACCTCTGGAGCATCTTCCGCGGCCTCGCCGACGATGGTGCGACGCTCCTCGTCTCAAGCCACGTCATGGACGAAGCGACCCGCTGCGATCGCCTCCTGCTCATGCGCGACGGCGCGATCATCGCAGACACCAGTCCCGCGGACCTGCTCGAGAGCACGGGGGCCGCCAACGCCGAAGATGCATTCCTGCGCGTCATCGAAGAGCATGAGAGTCAGGATGCCGGCGAGACCACGCGCTCTCGCCACGGCCGCCACGCGGGAGGTGCCCGATGAACCCCGTTCGCACGCTCGCGACCACGGGCCGCGTGCTCCTGCAGATCCGCCACGACCCGCGCACGATCGGGCTCCTCCTCATCGTGCCGAGCCTGCTCATCGGCCTCGTCGCCTGGATCTTCGACGAAACCGATGTCTTCACGGACATCGGCCCGGCGATGATCGCGCTGTTCCCGTTCATCGTGATGTTCCTCGTGACGAGCATCGGCACTCTGCGCGAACGTCGCAGCGGCACGCTCGAGCGCCTACTGTCGATGCCCCTCGGCCGCGGCGACTTCATCCTCGGTTATGCCCTCGCTTTCGGGCTGCTCGGCGCCATCCAGACCGCCATCGCGGTGGCCTACGCAACCCTTGTGTGTGGACTCGAGATCACGGGCTCGGTCGGTCTGCTGTTCGTCGTCGCGATCGCTGACGCACTGCTGGGCACGGCGCTCGGCCTCCTCGCGAGCGCGTTCGCCCGCACCGAGTTCCAGGTGGTGCAGTTCATGCCGGTCTTTGTGTTTCCGCAGATCCTCCTCGGCGGCATCTTCCTGCCGCGCGATCAACTGCCAGACGTACTCGAGGTGATCGGAGATTGGATGCCGCTCTCGCACGCGATCGACGCACTCACCGCCGTGGCCTCGGGCGACGAGGACGCCGGTTACGTGTGGCTGCGCGTACTCTTCGTCGGATGCTGGATCATCGGCGCGATCGTGGTCGGATCACTCACTTTGCGGCGACGCACTCCCTGATCGCCCCTATAAACCGCACAGCTGGCTCCATGATTTCATGAATATCCTGTCGTCAAGACAGCATTTGGAGGAATCATGACGTTCAACGGCAAGGTCGCACTGGTGACGGCGAGCGGAGCGGGCATCGGCGAGGCGATCGCACGACGGCTCGCGACTGACGGCGCCTCGGTGGTCGTGTCGGACGTCAACGACGAGGCCGGTCAGAACGTCGCCGACGCGATCAACTCCTCCGGCGGCACGGCGATCTACGTGCACGCGAACGTCGCCGACGAAGATGAGGTCGCGGCGCTCATGTCCGCGACGATCGAGCGCTTCGGCCGGCTCGACCTCGCGGTGAACAACGCGGGCGTCGGCACCATGCCGAAGCGCCTGGTCGACCTCAGCGCCGCGGAGTGGGACCGCACCTTGAACGTGACTCTCCGCGGAACGTGGCTCTCCATGAAGGCCGAGATCGCGCACTTCCTCGAGAACGGCGGCGGAACGCTCGTCAACATCGCCTCGATCGGCGGGCTCCAGCCGACTCCGACGCTCTCACCCTACGGCGCGAGCAAGCACGGGGTCGTGTCGCTGACGCACAGTGCCGCGTCGGAGTACGCCGCTGACGGCATCCGCATCAATGCTGTCGCTCCCGGACCCATCGAAACCGCGGCCCTCGCCTCACTCCCCGACGCCGACAAGGCGAAGTACTCGAGCGAGGTTCCCATGAAGCGTCTCGGCCAGCCCGCCGAGATCGCGGCGGCCACCGCGTGGCTCCTCTCTGACGAGGCGTCGTTCGTCACCGGCGCAGTTCTTCCGGTCGACGGCGGCACTCTCAGCGCATGACCCCCTGATGCGCGGAGCCACGCACCGCCGCACACCCTCGCGCGTGACCGTCACGCCTCCCCTTTCCCCTTCAGGCCCGGCTGACGCTCACGCGCGAGTGGTACTCTGACGGCGTTCCCACCCCGCATCTGTGAGGTCACAATGCTGCAGCATCTCGAGTTCGTCGCGCAGTTCTTCGTCGCGGCCTTCGAGCAGTCTGCCGCGAGTCACACCCTGTGGGAGTTCGCCCTCGTCGCGGCGATCGGACTCGCGGGCGGCGCCGTTGCGGTGGCTGTTCGTACGAGCATCCTCGCCGCCGCCCTGCCGACGGCTGAGCGACTCCCCGGAGGCATCGAACCTCCACGCGACACGTCCCACATGCTCGCGCAGAGCGCACCGGATGCCGCGGGAAAGCCGCGCCCTCGAGCACCGGGCCTGGTCACGACGACCATCGCCTGCCGCTGACGCAACGCACCTGCCGCACTCGAAGCACGCCCTGAGCCACACCGCACAGCGGCCTGCGCAACCCGCCTGAGCATCCAGCCCGGTTTGGCTCGGCCTGAGCGCGTCGGCCCACGCGCCCGCTGCGCTGCGCGGCTCGTTGCCGCCACGGCATCCGATGGTCACACGACGTCCCCGATCCCTCGTCGAAAGTGACCCATGAACATCTACGAATTCGCACCTATCGCGTGGCTGATCAACCTCGCGCACACTGTCCTCACCTTTCTCAGCGACCTGCTCGCGCCGATCGCGGGAGGGGCCAGCGCCGCCCTCGCGGTCGTGCTGCTCACGATCATCGTGCGGGCGATCCTGATTCCCGTCGGCCATTCGCAGGTGAAGGCGCAGAGCGACCGGCAGCGCATCGCCCCGCAGCTCGCGGAGCTTCAGAAGAAGTACAAGAAGAAGCCGGAGGTGCTGCAGCGCAAGACGATGGAGCTGTATCAGAAAGAGAAGGTCTCGCCCATGGCCGGGTGCCTTCCCGTTCTCGCGCAGACTCCGGTGCTGATGGCGGTGTACGGTCTGTTTATTCTCCCCACCATCAACGGCGCACCGAACGACCTGCTCACGCAGACGGCGTTCGGCATTCCGCTGGGGCAGAGCTTCGTTCACGCGATCTCGACAGGCAGCGTCACCGTGACCTCGGCGATCGTGCACATCGTCATCATGGCGATCATCGCGGTCGTGGCGCAGTTCTCGCGCAAGCTGCTCATGCCGCCGACACCGCCGCAGCAGGCGAAGCCCGAACCCGCGCCCGGAATGCCTCAGATGCCCGACATGACGAAGGTCACCAAGGTGCTGAGCTTCATGCCGTTCATGACGGCGGTCATCGCGGCGTTCGTGCCGTTCGCGGCCGCGCTGTACCTGCTCGTGACGGTGTCGTGGACTCTCGGCGAGCGCCTCATTCTGCGGAGAGTGATGGGCGCGGACTCACCACTGGGCGGAGCGGATGCCGCGGGAGCGACGCCCTCGACGGCGTAGCGAATCACCAGACCGACGTCGGTGAGCTCCTGTCGCACGGCGTCGCCGGTGTTTCGTCACACGTCTTCAATTCGACGTTCGCTCACGATATGGTGGATGCCGCCGATGAGGTTCCCCACACATCACGGCATCCCCGTCTGATCCCCCCATGGTCACGAGCGATTCGAACGACACCAGTGCCACCGCGCCTGCGAGCGCAGCCCTTGGCGACGCCGAACACGGCGTCGAACACGGCGCCGATGTCGACCCCGGTATCACAACGGACCTCGACCGTGACGGCCAGAGCACTGCCGAACGCGGTGACGAGACTGCGAGCGATTTCGAGGTCGCGGCCGAGACCGCTGGCAAAGTCCCCAGTGAGACCGCTGGCGAGGTCCCAGACGATGTCGCGGCCGAGGTCGAGATCGCAGCCGAGGTCGCTGACCAGGTCTCTGCCGAGATCACGGACAATGCCGCTCTCGGTCGCGATGGCGAGCCAGACGCATCGCCTGACGTCGAGCGCTCTCTCGAGTTCGATGAGGTTCCGCTCGAGAGCGCATCCGCTGGTGAGTTCTCCGTCGGTGCCTCCTCCACGAACGAGCCCCTGGCCGCCGATTCCACGGATGACACGTCCGCCGCGGATGTTTCCCCGACCGACGATTCCCCCGTCGAAGGCCCTGCCACGGGCGAGGAGCTGAGCATCGGAACAGCGCTCGACCTGCTTGCGTCAGGGTGGCGGCCCGCACCACATACGTTCGTGAGTTCGACGTCGATGCTCGGCGAGACGCTGCCTGTCACAGCATCCACTGGAACTGCGACCCTCGAACGCGAGCGCCCTTCAGCGCCCGAGAGGGCAGAGCCCCGCGATGTCTTGGACGGTCTGTCGGACACCCTGGAGTTCGAGCCGTTCGAGCTCGACGAGCCCCAGCAGCAGTTCGCGTCGCGTCGCGAGCGCCGGATGGCCGATCGTTCGCACGGCCTAAAGGACAAACCGGCTTCGCGCACGGCGGTCACGGCCAATGCGACGCAGACGCTCGCCGTAATCGGGGACTCCGTCGCCGGCGCCGCCCGCACCGTGCGCGGTCACCGGTTCGTTGTGGCAACAGGTCACGCGCTCGACACTGCTCGCCGAGCCGTAGTTCGTCGATTCGTCCGTCTGAAGCCCTCGCAGCGCATCCTCGCTTCCGGAGTGATGGTCGCAATCGTGGCAGCGCTGGTGGGCATCGTCGCTCCGGTCACGATCGAGAAGGTCGTGCACGCCAACGCGCACGCGGCCTACGCGAAGGCCGCCAAGACGCTGGAGGCCGCACGAGCCGCCTACTCCGACGCGCGTGCCGCGTGGGATGCTCGCGCGGAACGCGCCGCCGCCGAGCACGAGGTGTTCGCGACGATCGAGAGCACGCTTCCGGCATCCCTGGCCGACCCCGCTTCGGCGCGCGAGGGCTTCGTCGAGGCGAGTTCGTCGTTCACCGTTGCCGCAGACCTTGTGCCCTCTGACGACGGCGTGGCCCAGGCTGAGCCGGGGTTCACGCTGCCGCGCCCCGCGCCCGTCGCGGACCCTTCCGTCGCGACAGACCACCTGCGCGCAGACACACGGGAGCTTCTTCGTCTGGCGGGAATCACCTCCACCGAGGCGAACCGGCTCACCCAGGCAACACAGCGCATCGACGACGCCTACGACGCGACCGTCACATCGCTTGACGGGCTTGTGACCGCGGCACATTCCAAGGGAGTGACGCTCTCGTTCGAGAAGGCGAGCGAAGAGACGCGCCTGGCATTTGAGAAGGCGGTTGCGGCTCTCGTCGCACCCATCCCGGGTGAGACGTCGAGTGGCGCATCCGATGATGACGACGACTCCGAGACCTCCGCAGCGACGAGCGACAGCGGCGACACCGGCACCGCTGAGACGGCCGGCGTGAGCGTCGGCACGAACGAGACGACTGGACCTACCGAGAGCACTGCTGTCACGAGCACGGCTGTCGAGGGTGCAGGCATGCCGACGACAGCGGAGGCGTTTCTCGCACTGCTCTCTGAAGCACAGAATTCCGCGCAGACGGCTCCCACCAGCACAGCCACAGCCGCAGCCGCAGCCGCAGATGACGATGTCGCCAACGTGCTCCAGGTCACGAGCGAGCGCATCGCTGCGTACGTCGACGCCCACGACGCCGCGAAGGCCTCCCACGACGAGGCGGTGAAGGCCGAGAAGGAGCGGAAGAAGGAAGAGCGCGAACGGCAGAAGCGCGACAAGCGCGACAGCGACCGCGGTGATGACGGCGGAGATCGCGGTGACCGGGACGACGGTGATGATCGCGGAGACTCCGACGACGGCGACCGGCGACATAACTCGTCGTCACGCGGCGATGTCCGCGAGGGCAACGGCCGATGCACCGGCTGGGGCGGCTCCGCGAGCGCGGCGTGGACCGACGACATCAGCATCCCCCGCGGCACCTCAACGTGGTGGATCGACGACTACTCGGGCGGCAGCACGTGGACGGTGTATTGGATCTGCTCCAACTGGTGATCTCCACGCTGATGATCACACTCCGCCCGCACCTCAGGGTCGATTGAGCGCGTCACCGTCCGAGCTGAGATCCGCGTCAGGGCGAATCGGCAAAGCCTCGATGTTCGGTGTCTGCACAAGCTCTCTGATCAGGGATGTCGAACCGGCGACGAGCGTCGAGTCGTAGTCGATCTCGGTCGCGAGCAGCCAGGCATGATCATCGGGCCACAGGATGCTGGGGCTCTGCGCCCACAGCCCGTCGTCGATCCACGGAGCACGCTGCGTCCACCCGGCATCCATGAGGTCTCTTGCGCCCGCTTCGAACAGCACGTAGCGACGCCCCGTATCGGCGTGCAGATCGAATCGCGGCCCCGCCGCGACGTCACGCGCGAGTAGGCCGGACCCGAACGGAGGCTCTTCCGGCGCGAGCCCCGGCACGAACGGCGCGATGCCGCGAGCCCACTCGCCGGCAGCGAGCCGCGCTTTGAGAAGGGCGTCTCGCACCGGGTTGCCGCTCGCTTCCCAGGCGACGAAACTCGCGACGCCCGCCGATCTGACAAGACCGCCCCAGCCCTCCCAAATCGCGGCGACACCAGCATCCGGCGTCTCCGTGTGGCGTGCGAGTACATCGGCGACCACGCTGAGAACCTCCCCGTCGAGGGAGCCCTCCGATGCGTCGCCGTACCGCCATCCATCGGGCGCGACGCCGCCAGCGTCTCCGTAGTCACTGCGCGTGAGGCGATGGTACTGCGCCTCAGAATGCATCGTGGTGCCGAAGGCGTGCGCGGTCTGCGCCCAGGTCGTGCGCTCCGTCTCGAGAGCAGCGTCGATGTCAGGCACGCTCTCGAAGAACGTCTCCTCATCGAGTCCAGTCCAACTGAGCGTGGCACGTGGGCGATCGCGCTCGACGGGGTGGAAGACACGGGCGTATGCCTCGAAACCGCGCGGCACAATCGAGAGGATGCTGCCGAAAGGCTCGCTCTCGAGAGGGCGAAGCCACTCGCCGCGCGAGACATCGGGAACCCAGTCAAACTGTTCAGTCACGGTCGTATCTTGCCGCATTCTCGTGGCGACGGGAGTGCGCCTCTGCGGCGGTATTCAAATGAGAGCGGTCTGCGGTCGTTAGAGACTGCCGCGGCAGTCTCTAACGACCGCAGGTAGCTCTGTCACCGCACAGACCAGCGCGGCGCTGCGGTGCGGCACTGCGCTGCGCGGCGTCACGTCGTGCGGCGGTGCGGTGCGTGGCACCGCGGTGCGCGGCGGGCAGCGCGCGCTGCGGGCGCCGGTCGCTTAGGAGGCGCCGCCGTACTCCCCGATGCCCTTCAGCACAGCGCGCGCGAGCGTGTGGAAGTGCAGGTTGAAGCCGAGGACCGCGGGGGTCGACTGCGCATCGACGTCGAGCGTCGGCACGTCGACCGCGTGCACGACGAAGAAGTACCGGTGCACGCCCGTCCCCTCGGGAGGAGCGGCGCCCGTGAACGACGGTTCCCGAAGCTCGTTCGGCAGAGTGATGGCGCCCTCCGGGAGGAGCCCGGAGTCCGGCGCGCCCGCGCCCGTCGGCAGCGAGGTCACGTCCGCCGGAATGTTGAAGACCGCCCAGTGCCAGAAGCCCGACCCCGTCGGAGCATCCGGATCGTACGCGGTGACCGCGAAGCTCTTCGTCCCGGGCGGAAACTCCGACCAGCTGAGGTGCGGCGAGGTGTCGGAGCCGCCAGCTTCCGCGGAATACTGCGGCGCCTTGAGCGGCAGATCCGGATCGAGGTCGTCGCTCTCCACGGTGAACTCGGGCACCGGATCCAACTGCGCGTACGGATCGTAGTCAAACATGAACAGCTCCGTTCTTGTCGGGTCCGTCCAGACTATCCACGAGCGCCGGGCGACGAAACAGCGGTAGATCTCATACCTCTGGGGGAGGCACATCATCCCCTGGCAGGATGCCGCAGGCCGCCGCATCCGATGGACTTGAACCGTGCCCCACGACACCGCAACACCCCAGACCACCGCCACACACACTCACACGGAGAAGCGCATGTCCAACGACCGCCTGCTCGCACGCAGCGCCACCTCGCTCATCGTCACCGCGACGATCACCGGCGTCGTCGCCGTCACCGCCGCGGCCGCAGCGCTGTGGCTTATCACGATCGGTCTCTGACATCAGACCACCGCGCCTACACTCGTGACGTGAGAAGGTACAGTCGTCGACGTCGCGCCGGAGCTGCCCTGGTCGCGCTGGCGCTCGCGGTCACGTTGACGGGCGCGTGCTCTGCTACGGCATCCGATTCCGGCGTCAACGCACGCGAGACGCCGACGCCGTCACGCGCCGACGCCCCCACGCCACCGCCGCCCGGTGCCTTCGACTATCAGCTCGGCGGCGCGTACGCTCCCCCGGATGACGTCGCAATCGTCGTGCGCGACAGCACCGCCAGCCCGCTGGCCACCGCCTACAGCGTCTGCTACGTCAACGCCTTTCAGACCCAGCCAGGCGAACAGGATGCGTGGGAGGGCCTCATTCTGCTCGACGGCCGCGAACCGGTCGCAGACCCCGCTTGGCCCGACGAACTCCTTCTCGACACGTCGTCAGCGCAGCTCCGGACGGCGATCGCAGAGCGCCTGCAGACGCCGCTCGAGCACTGCGCAGACGCGGGCTTCGACGCGGTCGAGTTCGACAACCTCGATTCCTACGAGCGCTCGAGCGGCGCACTCACCCTCGAAGACAACGCCGCACTCGCGGCGGAGCTCATCGAGAGAGCGCATGGGCTCGGCCTCGCCGCAGCGCAGAAGAACGCGGCGGAACTGCTCGCCGCCCACCTGCCGAGCTCCGGGAGTTCAGCGTCCGCCGGGCCTGACACTGCGCACGGTGGCGACGAGCGTCGCGCTGGGCTCGATTTCGACTTCGCGATCGTCGAGGAGTGCGGCGCCTTCGACGAATGCGACGCATTTATGGCGCACTACGAGATCGTCCTGGACATCGAGTACGACGCCACTGCTTTCGATGACGCATGCGAGGACGGATCGCTGCCCGCCGCGGCGATCCTCCGCGACCTCGATCTCGTTGCCGGGGGGGAGCCACGACTACGTCTACGAACGTTGCCAGGATCAGCGCGAGACGGCCACGTAGAATCGTTCGGTGGCCATCCCGAAGATCCTGCTGTACTACGTCTTCACTCCGCTCGCCGACCCTGAGGCGATTCGGCTGTGGCAGCGCGACCTGTGCGAGTCGCTGAATCTCCGCGGGCGCATCCTCATCTCGAAGGACGGCATCAACGGCACGGTGGGCGGGGACCTGGATGCCGTCAAGCGCTACCTCCGCAAAACGCGCGAGTACCCCGCGTTCAAGCAACTCGACGTCAAGTGGTCCGAGGGCACGGGGCTCGACGAGTCGGGTCAGAGCATCGACTTTCCGAAGCTCAGCGTCAAGGTGCGCGATGAGATCGTCTCGTTCGGCGCGCCGGAGGAACTGCAGGTCGATGAGAAGGGCGTCGTCGGAGGCGGCATCCACCTCACCCCTCGCGAGGTCAACGATCTCGTCGCCGAACGCGGTGACGACGTCGTGTTCTTCGACGGGCGAAACGCCTTCGAGGCTCAGATCGGCAAGTTCAAAGACGCCATCGTGCCGGACGTCGACACGACGCGCGAGTTCGTCGAGGTGCTCGACTCCGGCGCGTACGACCATTTGAAGGACCGACCGGTGGTGACGTACTGCACGGGCGGCATCCGCTGCGAGGTGCTGTCGAGCCTCATGAAGTCGCGCGGCTTCGACGAGGTCTACCAGATCGACGGCGGCATCGTCCGCTACGGCGAGACGTTCGGCGACGACGGCCTCTGGGAGGGCTCGCTCTACGTCTTCGACAAGCGCATGAAGCTCGAGTTCTCAGACCACGCGGCCGTCATCGGCTCCTGCGCGGTCTGCGGCGACTCGACGAGTCACATGCAGAACTGCGCTGATCCCTCGTGCCGGACGCAGCTTGTCGTGTGCGAGGAGCACGCGGCATCCTCACCCTTCTGCGTCACCCACGCGGCCCAGAACCGCCCGCAGGCTCAGAACCGTTCGCAGGCTCAGTCCTCGTCGTAGTCGTCCGGTCCCTCGTAGTCGGAGTCCTCCTCGTAGTCGTTGGCGTCCTCGAGTTCGGTCTCCGCCTCGTCACCGTAGCCCGCTGAGGCGCCGCCCTCGTCGACATCCTCCGGGGTCTGGCTGAGATCTGAGAGACGCTGCTCGAGGACATCGGCCTCGTTCGCCTCGACCTCACCGGGAGTCGGCGCATCGGTGTCGGAAAAGTTCGGTTCGAATCCTGGGTCACTCATGGTCCGCTCCTCTCCTGTGCTTCGACGGTACGACTCCGCCGTCATTACGGCAACAGGCAGACTCCCAGCTACATTTCATTCTCTTGGCGGATGCCGCGGAGCCCCACGATCGGCAAGACTGAGGTCACAGCCACGAGAGGAGCCTTCATGACGAGCCCCGGAGTGACGATCGACATCTCCCATCTGTCGAAGACGTTCGGCGGTTTCAACGCCGTCAACGACCTGTCATTCACCGTCCAGCCCGGTCGCGTGACCGGATTTCTCGGCCCGAACGGAGCCGGCAAGACCACGACGCTGCGCGCGCTGCTCGGGCTCGTCACGCCGTCATCCGGTTCTGCGACTTTCGATGGAACCGCGTACCGTGATCTTCGAGCGCCGCTCACGACGGTGGGCGCCGCTCTCGAGGCATCCAGCTTCCACCCCGGCCGCAGCGCGCGCCACCACCTCGAGATCTACGCGCAGGCGGCGGGCATTCCGACGGCACGCGCTCGAGAGGCGCTCGCCCTCGTCGGAATGGAGGGGTTCATGGACAAGCGCGTCGGCGGATATTCGCTCGGTATGCGGCAGCGCCTCGGCCTCGCGTTCGCTCTGCTCGGCGACCCGCGCGTGCTCGTGCTCGACGAACCGGTGAACGGGCTCGATCCGGAGGGCATCAAGTGGATCCGCAACCTGCTGCGGGGCCTCGCCGCGGAGGGCCGCACGATTCTCATCTCGTCGCACCTGCTGAGCGAAGTGCAGCAGACGGTGGACGACGTCGTGATCATCTCGAAGGGTGAGCTCGTGCACACGGGCACTCTCGCCGATCTCGATGCGGGCGATGAGCTGAGCGTCGTCGTCGACTCCCCCGACCGTCCGGCACTCGCGCGGGCGCTCGGCGAGGCCGGGTTCACGTTCACAGAGATGCGCTCCGGCTTCGTCGTCACGGGCGTCGAGCCGAGCGACGTCGGGCACGCCGCGTTCGTCGGCGGCATCGAGCTGCATGCGCTGCATCGGAGGGAGTCCGGTCTCGAAGACAGATTCCTCTCCCTCGTCGGAGGGGGTGATGTCGCGTGACCACGTTCATCCGCGGCGTCCGCGCCGAGTTCACGAAGCTGTTCACCACCCGGATCTGGTGGATCCTCCTGCTCATCCTGTTCGCCTACGTCGGCATGGTCGGCGGCGGCATCGCCCTGCTGCTCGGGGCCACCTCGAAGGGGCTGCTCGGCGCGTCTAGCGGGGTCGAGGGGATGCCGACAACCGGCTCGGCTCCCATGATCTACAGTCTTGCGACGAGCATCGGCTACGTCTTCCCCTTCCTGCTCGGAGCGCTCGCGACGACCGGTGAGTTCCGTCACCAGACACTCACGCCCACCTTCCTCGCGACGCCCAAACGCGGCGTCGTGCTCGCTGCCAAGTGGGCGGCGCTGCTCGTCGCGGGCGCCGGTTACGGCGTGGTCGCGATGATTGCGACCGTGGGGCTCGGCGGCGCGGCGCTCGCGGCGTTCGACATCGACACGGCGCTCGACTCGGGCGACACGTGGGCGCTCGTCGCCCGCTCGGTGCTCGCGATGGCGATCTGGGCGGCGCTCGGCGTCGGCCTCGGCGCGACCGTGCCGAACCAGGTCGCGACGATCGTGATCGTGATCGCGTTCACGCAGTTCGTCGAGCCGATCCTCCGTTCGGTCGGCGCCCTCGCGGACTGGATCGGGTCGGTGACGAAGTGGCTTCCGGGAGCGGCGAGCGACGCTCTCGTCGGCGCGAGCTTCTACTCCACGATCGACGGCGGTTCAGCCTCGCTCGAGTGGTGGCAGGGCGGACTCGTGCTGGTCGGCATCGCTGTCGTCATCACGTTGATCGGCTGGCTGCTGACGTGGCGCCGAGACATCACCTGATGACGAGACACCCCCTGACCGGCAGTGCGGATGACGAACGCTGCGGCAGAGCAGCGCACGAGCAGCGTCGCGACGTCTGGGGAGCGTCGCGGCGCGGCATCCGTGCACAGTCATCTGAAAACCTGACGCCGTAGGATCTCCTCATGGAATCGCTCCTCATCGTGGTGCTGCTCGCGGCGATCCTCGGCGCGGGTGCCGTCGCCTATTTCGTCATGTCGAAGCGGTCAAAGAACCGCGCGCTGCAGCAGCGGCGGGAGGCCAGCGCGGCGATCGATGCACAGGTGACGGATGCCGGTCAGGCTCTCGTTCGTGCGGATGAGCGCGTGCGCCTCGCAGGCGACGAACTCGGCTTCATCACGGCGGAGTTCGGCGAGGCCGTGGTGTCGCGCTACAGCGGCACGCTCGCCGAGGTCCGAGGGCTCCTCACCGAAGCGTTCCGCATCAACCAGCTGCTGTTCGACGAGAAGCCCGACACCGACGACGAGCGTCGGCAAATGTCACAGGGCATCGTCGACCGCTGCCGCACGATCGACACACGTCTCGCGGAGGAGAACGCGTACGTCGCCGGGCTGCGCGACACGATGCGAGGGTTTCCGGATGCCGTGCAGCAGACGCGCCGCGACATCGAGAACGTGCGCACCACCGTCGGTCCGGCCCGATCCGCGTTGGAGGGTGCCTCGGGGCGCTACGCCGAATCGGCGCTGCGTCCGATCGCGGCGAACGTGGAGCAGGCAGAGCGCCTGCTCGAGTTCGCTGAACGCTCCCTCACGATCGGCGAGGAGAAGCAGGCTCAGAACCTCGCCGTTCCGGCCGGCAAGGCACTCGGCGTCGCTCGCGAGAGCGTGACGCGCGCCGACGGTCTCGTTCGCGCGGTGAACGACTTCGAGATGGAGGCGCTGAAGGCCGAGTCCACGCTCGCGGCGGTGATCGACGACTCGCGCGGTGACCTCGAGGTCGCCCGCGCGATGCCCGAGCGATCAGCCGAGCTCGACAAGGCGATCGGCAGGCTGCAGCGCGAGACGGATGCCGCGAGCCGGCGAACCGGCGCATACGATCCGTTCCAGACGCTCTCCGCGCTCCGCGACGCCAACACAGCGCTCGACGCGGTGATCGCCCGGATCTCGGAGCGCAAGGCGGATGCCGAACGGCTGCGCGCTCAGCGCGACAACGCGATCGCTGACGCCGAACGACAGATCACCGCGGCACACCACCTGGTGGACGACTACCGCGCGCCGATCGGCCCCGACGCCAGAACGCGCCTCGCGGAAGCGCAGCGCACGCTCGAGCAGGCCCGCGGCGAGACAGACACACAGACCTCCCTCGGGTCTGCGCGCCGCTCGGCATCCCTCGCATCTGAGGCCGCGCGGCTCGCGCACGAAGACATCCAGCGGCACACACAGGGCTTCGGCGGCATGCCCGGAGGCTACGGCAGCGGAATGGGGCCGGGCATGCGCGGCGGCTTCGGCGGCCGGCGCGGCGGAATGGGCGGGGGCGACATGCTCACGGGCATCCTCGGCGGCATGGTCATCGGCGGTCTGCTCGAGGACATGGGCGACATCTTCGACTGACCCGGCCTCTAGGCGGTCGTGAGGTCCCGCTGTCGAAACCTCACCAACCCGATCACGACGAGCACCGCGGCGATGATCGAGAGCACCACGAGCGGAGCGGCGTCGACGTCGGGGACCAGCAACTTCGGCGTCGCGGCGAAGACCGTCGCATCGATCACCTCGTCGGCGAGCCCGAGCACCCCGCCGAACATGGCAACCACCGCGCTTGCCCCGTAGATCGACCAGGAGACGGCGAGCGCCGCCCTCGGCAGCACGGCCGTCAGCGCCGCGACGAGGCCGATCACGACCGCGACCGACGGCAGGTAACCGAGTGCAGCAAGAGCGAAGCGCCCTGCGGCGCCGCCCTTCCCGAACGCCGCACCCATTGCCGCGCCGCTCACGACGAGCAGGATCACAGACCATACGACGGTGACGCTGAGGGTCGCCGCCAGCACGCGCCAGCGTGACAGCGAACCGGCGAGCTGAGCTTCGAGACGCCCGGATGCCTCATCGAGGCGCAACCGAGACGCTCACTGCACCGCGAAGCCACCGACCAGCAGCGCGTTGAACAGCAGAAACAGCTCGACGAGCGAGCCGAGCACATCGTCTCCGCCGCCCGTGAACGCTTCGACGTAGGGATTGCTGCTGTCGACCATGTCGGCCATGTCTGTCACGATGCCGCCGAGGAACGCACCGCTCACGGCGAGCCCGAGGACCACCCGATCAGTGCCGAGCGTTCGAGACGCAGCACGAGGCCGATGGGTGTGACGAGCAGCGCACTCGCCCAGGGTGCACCGGGGCGCTGGGGAAGAACGCCGGCTCCGAGGTCACGGCGTGCTTCGACGGCGAGTGCGACGCAGCATCCTCCGACCCCGAGACCGACGAGCAGCGCGAACGGCCACCACGACTCGTCGCCGTACGGACGCATGTTCTGCGCCCACCCGATCGGCGACGCCCAGCTGAGCGGATGCGGCTCCGACCCGTCGGCCTCCACGTCAGCGATCGCACGCACAAGGTATGCCGCCGCCAGCACGAGGGCGGCGATGGTGTTGGCGCCGCGCGGGGTCAACGTCAGCTGGCCGCAGAGCGCCGTGATGCCGACGAATGCCAGTGCCAGACCCGCGATGCCGCCCCCGAGCACGACGGAGCCGCCGATGTCGAGGTCACACGCGGCCGCAGCCGTCCCGATTGCGCCGCCAAGCACGACACCGAACGCAGAGACCACGGTGACGTTCGCCAGGGTCGCCGCGTGTCGGCCGAGGACTCCCGCGCGCAGCAGCTCGGTGCGACCGGCTTCCTCGTCGGCGCGGCCGTTGCGTGTGACGAGGAAGATCACGGCGAACACGGCTGCGATCGCAATGGTCATCCAGAGTTTGATGACGAGGATGCCGCCGTACGTGTCGGCCGCGTACGGCAGACCGGTCATCGATGCGATGGCCGGCGTGTTCGCGATCTGCGCGTACTCCTCCCGTGACTGCTCGGTCGGAAAGGCCTCACGCTGCGAGGCGTTGGTCGCGGGTACGAGCGCGGTGAGAACGATGATCCAGACGAGCATCCTGACCCAGTTGCGTCGGAGGAAGAACCGGCACATCGTCCAGAACCCGGTGAACGCGTGACTGCCGCGCCGCCCACGGAGCTCTGACCGCTCGCGCTCTCGACGGTCGGCGCGGCCGGCATGGCGCCTGGTCGGTCGGCTGGCGGCCACGTGGCTCATGATGCCTCCGTCCGGTCAGGTGCGGGGGCACCGTAGTGCCGCAGAAAGAGATCTTCGAGCGACGGCGGCGCCGACACGACCGACCGCGGCCTCAGCTCGGCGAGACGCCCCAGCACCGCGGGAAGATCGGCATCGCTCACTGTGAACGTCACCCGGTCGCCCTCGGAGGTGAGGTCGGCGATGCCGGGGAGCTCGCGGAACGCTGCCTCACTGGCATCCGTCGTCACCGACATCGTGCTGCGGTGCAGGTGTCTCAGCTCGGCCAGGGTCCCGGATTCGACCGTGCGCCCCTCCCGGATGATGGTGATCGTGTCGCACAGCGCCTCCACCTCCGCGAAGATGTGGCTCGACAGCAGCACACTGCGGCCCTCGTGCGCAGCCTCGCGGACGCACTCCGTGAAGATGCGCTCCATGAGCGGATCGAGTCCCGAGGTCGGTTCGTCGAGAATCAGCAGCTCTGCGCGCGATGACAGCGCCGCGACGAGCGCGACCTTCTGTCGGTTTCCCTTCGAGTACGTGCGCGCTCGCTTGTGACGTCTCCCGGAACGTAGGCGATGCGGCGGTGCAGCGTCACGGCATCCTGCCATGGATCACCGCCGAGAAGCCTCGCGCGGCCCGAATCTGCGCGCAGCAGTCCGAGCAGAATGCGGATCGTCGTGGATTTGCCGGAGCCGTTCGGCCCGAGAAACCCCGCGATGCTGCCGGTCTCGACGGTGAGATCGAGCCCGTCGAGCGCCCTCGACCGGCCGAACGTCTTGACGAGACCTGCGACCTCGATGGCGTGATCAGTCATCGTCCTCTCCTTCCCGACTCTCCGCGCTCTGCGGAGCCTCGTTCTCGACGTATTCGCGATACGCCGCCAGATAGCGGTCGTCGGCGAAGACGCCGTGAGTGAAGATCTCGAGCAGCGGCAGCATGTTCGTCCTCATGGCCCGTTGCAGAGTGCCGCCCGGGTCGTCGCTGTCGAGCGCGGGATCCAACGCGAACTGCACGATGTACGAACCGAGCAGCATGGCGACCAGCTGCCGAGTTCGGGCATCGTCATCGTCGCTCGGAACCACGAGTCCCGAGTCCACGGCCTCGGCCATGACCGCACGGGACTCCTCGACGAAGTGGTCGAAGAAGCGCCGGGCGGGGGCGCCGCCCACGCTCACCGCGCGCACGACATAGGCGAGAAGGACGCCTGCGGGATCCGCCGCGACGTCACCGAACATCGGGCCGGGCGACCGTCGCATGCTCGTCACCTTGAGCTCTCGGTACCGACGAAGCACCTCGTCATCGCAGCTGCGCCGCAGCTCGTCCTTCGAGCCGAAGTGGTGGCGGATGAGCGAGACTATACGCGTGTATAGCGTTCGGCAAGGGGGCCCGATCACGTTTCGCTCTCTCGCGCAATTCCTTGTGTCCCCACGGCACCGTGCCTAGGTTGGCTGTATGACGTTTCGCGGATGGTGGATCGAGAAGACGACGGATGCCGAGGGGAAGCCGCAGCAGTCTGCCGCGCTGAACGACCTCGAGCCGGACGTGCTGGCGGAGGGCGACACGTGGGTCGACGTGGCGGCATCCAGCATCAACTTCAAAGACGCCATGGCGCTGACGGGCAGACCCGGAATCGTGCGCGAATGGCCGATGATTCCCGGAATCGATGTGGTGGGCACCGTCCATTCCTCCGATTCGGGGGTGTGGATGCCGGGAGACCGCGTGCTCCTCAACGGCGCAGGTCTGGGTGAGAGCCGTCACGGCGGCCTCGCCGAGCTGGCCCGGGTCGATGGCGCGCAGCTGGTTCGTGTTCCGCACCGCTTCACCCCCAGCCAGACAGCCGCGATCGGAACCGCGGGTTTCACCGCGATGCTCGGCGTGCTCGCGATCGAGAAGCACGGTGTGCGGGCGGGCGACGGCCCTATCCTCGTGACCGGTGCGGCTGGTGGTGTCGGATCGATCACGATCGCGCTTCTCGCGCACCTCGGCTATGAGGTCGTCGCCTCCACGGGGCGGGCTGACACGGAGGGCGACTACCTGCGCCGCCTCGGCGCCACGGATGTCATCGATCGCCACGAGTTGAGTGACGAAGTCGGCAAACCGCTGCAGAAGTCGCGGTGGGCGGCGGTGGCGGATGCTGTCGGAAGCACGACCCTCGCGAACGCTCTCGCTCAGACGCGCTATGGCGGCATCGTCACGTCGTGCGGTCTGGCGCAGGGTTCGGACCTGCCTGCGACTGTCGTACCCTTCATCCTGAGAGGCATCACGCTCGCGGGAATCAATTCAGTGGATGCTCCGCACGAGCTGCGCGAGGAGGCGTGGACGCGTCTTGCGCAGAACCTCGATCCGGACCTCCTCGACGGAATGACCGAGATCTACGCTCTCGCGGACGCCCGGTCGGTCGCGGAGCAGGTGCTCGCGGGGTCTGTCCGGGGCCGCAGTGTCATCGATGTGACGCAGTGACCTAGCACCGCTAGTGTCCTAGTGATGACCTAGTGACCTAGTGACGCTGGCTCGCTGTGTCAGCCTTCGCTACTCGACTGACCGTCATTGCCGTCTGCCTCAGACGCAGAGGGGTTCTTCGTCGATGAACTCTTCGAACCTGACTTCTTGGAGCTGGCACGCGTCGACGTCCGTGAGCTGCTCTGAGCGGTACCGTCCTTCGACGCACGCGACGTCGCCGGCTTCGAGGTCGCCTCAGCCTTCGCCGAATCTGCCTTCGCCGAACCCGCCTTGGCTGAATCTGCCTTGGCTGAACCTGCCTTGGCTGAACCTGCCTTCGAGGCACCGGTTGTCGTACCCTTCGGCGCATCAGACTTCGCAGCCTTCGACCCGGTGGCTTTCGACTCAGCAGCCTTCGACCCGGCAGCCTTTGATGCGGCCGCCTTTGGCCCGCCGGGCTTTGAGCCACCCGCCTTCGCAGTCTTCTTTACTGCGGCTCCCTTCGAGGCGCCGGCAGTGGCACCCGAGGCCTCCTTCGCCGCGTCTGTCGTGGCCTTCCGAGCGGTCTCCGGCCCGTCCTTCGACGCACTCTTCGGAGCAGCCTTCGCTGCGCCCTTCGCTGCGTCCTTCGCCGCCTTCTGCACCTCGCGCTTCTTCTGCTGCGACTTGCGGCCGCTCGTCTTCTGACCGGCATCCTGCCCGGCCACGGACGCAACCGTCTTCGTGCGCGGCTGCGCGCGGTGAACACGCACCTTGTGCGGCTTGCGCTCTTCGAGACGCAGTGCGGCGATGAGCTCGACGCCCTTGCTCGTCGACACGAGCACGCGGCGGAACTCCTCCCCGACGAGGTCGATCACGACCGCCGGGCGCGGCCCCTTCAGCACGAGGAAGTCTTTGCCTCCGTGGAACTTCCACTGCCCGACCGCAAGCGTCAGCGGCACAGCAGTGCCGGGGGCTCGAACGCCGCGCACCCAGATCCACGGGTCATCCGTCAGAGAGACCGAGCGGATGCTGTCGCGCGGAATCACAACGGACTCCTTGCGCCGAGCAAGAACTCTCTCTGCCGCGGTCAGCTTGATTTCAAGTCGATCGGAATGCAGCAGAATTGACGCCATACTCCTAGTCTGCCGCGCATATTCCCCGAGCGGGATGGTGAAACCTCACAAAGAGGTAACGCCCAGTTTGAACTCAGCAAATCAGGATGCTGCGCCGGGCAGCATCCGCACCGAAATCGGCTCCTCGATCGCCCGATCTCCCTCACGTCGCACATGGAAGACGGGCCGATTCGGCTGCTCCGCGATCGCCTCGACGAGTTCGCCGTCGCGCATGACGATCGCTGCGTGCTCGTCGACGGCATATCCGTCAGGAAGCTCGCCCGAGGCGACCCATCCGATGTACTTCTCGCGTCGATCCACTTCACCGAGGTAGTGCGGACACCCGCTCCCTCCGATGAATCCCAACCCGTCGCGCAGAGGGGCGAGCGGACCGAATGAGTCCGTGGAGGATGCCTCGAACCAGCAGTTCATGCCCGCGCTTATCCCTGCGAGAACTGTGCCGTTCGCCGACGCTTCCGCGAGGATCGTCGGCAGACCGTGCAACCGCCACACGGCGAGCAGGTTCGCTGTGGAACCGCCACCCACGTAGATGACGTCCTGCTCGAGCAGCATATGCGGATCGGAGTATCCCCACGGGTCCTGGCAGAACAGCGACAGTACGCTCGTCTCCGCTCGCCCCGCGAACGCGTTCTCGAAGCGCTCCCCGTAGATCGCGGCATCGCCGCTCGCGGTCGGGATGAAGCAGACGCGTGGTCGCGCGGCATCCGCCAGCTCGAGGATGTGCTCGTCGATGAGCGACGGCACGTACGGGGCTTCGGAGTAGCCCCCGCCGCCCAGAGCGACGATCGTTCCGCGGGGACGCTCGAGGTTCTGCATCAGCTGGCCCGAGCGGATGCCGCGGCGCGCGCCGCCGCGGGGAGTGCGTCGATGATCCGGCTGACCGCACGTTCGTCGTGCGCCGCCGTGACGAACCACGCTTCGAAGACGCTCGGCGGCAGGGCCACACCGGCGTCAAGCATCGCATGGAAAAACGGCGGGTATCGCCACGTCTGCTGCGCCTGCATATTGGCGTAGTCGACGGGCGGGGTCTCGGTGAACGCGAAGCTGAACAGGTTGCCTGCGCGCTGCACCTGATGCGCGACTCCTTCACGGCTGAGCGCCTCGGAGACCGCGGCTGCAAGAGTGTCCGCAGTCCGGTCGAGGTGCGCGTACACCTCGGGGGTCGCGTTCGTGAGCGTCGCGATTCCCGCGGCCATCGCCACCGGGTTCCCCGAGAGAGTGCCGGCCTGGTAGACGGGGCCGGTCGGCGCGAGGTGCTCCATGACGTCGGCGCGACCGCCGAGCGCTGCGACGGGCATCCCACCGCCGATGACCTTGCCGAACGTGAAGAGATCGGGCCGGTAGGCCGGGCCTTCGCCGGTCGAGAGGCCCCAGTACCCGGCCGAGGTGACGCGGAACCCGGTCAGCACCTCGTCGAGAATGAGGAGCGAGCCGTTCTCGTGGGCGATGTCCGCGAGCGCTGCGTTGAAGCCGGGGTTCGGCGCAAGAACACCCATGTTGGCGGATGCCGCCTCGACGATGATCGCCGCGATGCGGTCCCCGTGCTCGGCGAATGCCGCGCGCACGGCATCCAGGTCGTTGTAGGGCAGCACGAGCGTCTGAGCCGCGATGGGCGCGGGAACACCCGCGGAACCGGGAAGCGCCATGGTCGCCACTCCCGATCCGGCGGCGGCGAGGAGACCGTCGGAGTGACCGTGATAGTGACCGGCGAACTTGATGAGCAGGTCGCGGCCCGTGAAGCCGCGCGCGAGACGGATGGCGCTCATCGTCGCCTCGGTTCCAGTCGAGACGAGGCGCAGCCGCTCGATCGGGCGCACCGCGTCCCCGTCGGCTCCGGCTCCGGCTCCGACGACGCGCTGCTCGACAAGTTCCGCGAGAGCGGTCTCGCTCGGGGTCGAGGCCCCGAAGGAAAGGCCGAGGGCCGCGGCATCCTGAACCGCCTTCACGACCTCCGGGTGCGCGTGCCCGAGAATCGCTGGTCCCCACGAGGCGACCAGGTCGACGAACTCGGCGCCGTCCGCATCGTAGACATAGGGACCGTCAGCCCGCACAAGAAAGCGCGGGGTTCCGCCGACCGATCCGAAGGCGCGCACCGGCGAGTTCACTCCGCCCGGAATCGCCTGCTTGGCGCGATCGAAGAGCTCCTGATTGCGGTGCGTCGCCCCGGACGTGAACTGCGTCCGGCTCGTGTTCTCTGCGGCGCTCACTTGATCCACCTCGCGATCTCGGTTGCCCAGTAAGTCAGAACGGTGTCGGCTCCTGCTCGACGAATGCCGAGAACAGATTCGAGGATGCTCGCACGACGATCGATCCACCCCTGGGCGGAGGCGGCCTCGATCATCGCGTACTCTCCGGAGATCTGGTACGCCCAGACCGGCACGTCGCTCAGCTCCGCGACGTCGCTCAGCACGTCGAGGTAGCTCATAGCGGGCTTCACCATCACGATGTCGGCGCCCTCGGTGAGGTCGAGCGTCGCCTCGCGCAGACCTTCGCGGCGGTTCGCCGGGTCCTGCTGGTACGTGCGGCGATCGCCCTGCAGCTGGGAATCGACGGCCTCACGGAACGGCCCGTAGAACGCCGACGCGTACTTCGCGGCGTAGGCGAGAATCGCGGTGTCTTCGTGACCGGCATCGTCGAGTGCGTCGCGGACAACGGCCACCTGGCCGTCCATCATGCCGCTCAGCCCGAGGAGCTGCGAGCCTGCGTTCGCCTGGGCGACGGCCATGGCGGCGTAGCGCTCGAGTGTCGCGTCGTTGTTCACCCGGCCGGAATCGTCGAGGACTCCGCAGTGTCCGTGATCGGTGAATTCGTCGAGGCACAGGTCGGTCTGGACGACGAGCGCGTCGCCGACCTCGCGCTGCAGTCGTTCGGTGGCGCGGTTGAGGATGCCGTCAGGGTCGGTCGCCTGACTGCCGGTTGCGTCGCGGACTGTGGGGATGCCGAACAGCATGACGCCGCCGAGGCCGGCTTCAGCGGCTTCTTCGGCAGCGCGGACGAGTGAGTCCATCGAGTGCTGCGAGACGCCGGGCATCGAGGAGATAGGAACGGGTTCCGACGCGTCTTCGCGGACGAACATCGGGAGCACGAGATCTGCGGGGTGAAGCCGTGTTTCGGCGATGAGTCGGCGCATCGCGGGAGTGGTGCGAAGGCGACGGGGGCGGATGCTCGGAGGGGTCAATTGTTCTCCAATTCGCGGGGGTGCCAGACGTTGCGTCCGACGTGTGGATCCGCAGGCCATCCTACGTCGCCGGGCCCAACGCCGACTGAAACCCCCGGGGGCTCAGCACAGCTTGGGCCCACCGGATGCGCTCCAGGCAACGCCCCAGAGCCACGCTCCCCCACACTCGTCATCGTCCCGGTTCGCTGGCCGCCGCGCTCACGAGCGCGGCCCGCTATCTCGTCCGGGGTCGTCCGGCTCGTCGGCATCCCTTCGCCCGTTGCGACGGGTCATGTACCCGCGCGAGACGTACCAGGCGGGAGGCGACAGGCGAGGACGTCCGCGCTCGTCTCGCCGCATCGTCCACTCGCCGCGCTCGACGAGTCGGTGGTGGAACCAGCACAGCATCACACCGTTCGAGACCTCCGTCCGGCCGCCCGCGGACCACCCACTGATGTGGTGCGCTTCGGTTAGCCAGACGGGGATGGCGCAGTCGTCTGCCGCACACGTGGGACCGTCCCGCGCGATGAGGGCGAGACGCTGCGCCGGCGTGAAGAAGCGCCCCGGTGAGCTCAGCGCGACGACGTCCCCGTTCGCGTCGACCGTCACCTCCTGCGTGTCGCCATCGCACTGCGCCTGCGCAACGAACGAGAGCGGCAGCAGTGCGGGCGTTCCCGGTGAGGTCGCAGTGCCTCTGCCGGCGTCCACATCGTCACGTCTCACGGTCACGAGAACCGTCGGTCCGCGACCGTGCAGCTTCGGGGCAGAGTCCTGCTTTCCCACTCCGCCGATGATCGCCGTGAAGACGTCCGAACGCTCCTGTGCCTTCGTGCGCTTCTCGAGCTCCTGCCCCGCGTCACGCATCTCTTCGGGCTGCATGAACGTCGGCGATGTGCGCTTCGACATGTAGGCGTCGAACACCGGCGTGATGATCGCACTCTGCTCGGGCGACAGACTGCCGGAGACCCGCATCGATCCATCATCTTGCGGCCGGAAGGTCAGGGAGCGCCGCTCATGCAGCCGCTCAACGCTCGGTTCGATCCCGTCGGGATCCAGTACGGCGCTGAATGCCTGAGCCTGAAGTCGCAGGCAATCGGGCTGCACCGGCGCACCGCCCCCGACTCCCGTCGCATTGCCGACGAGAGTCTTCTCGGCTGCATCGACCTCATCGGGCAGGGCCCGCGGCAGCGTCGGCACCAACGCCATGCTGAGCGCCTCAGCTGCGTCCAACCCGATCGAACCGTCGGCGAGCGCCGTCGCCGTGTGCGGCAGGCGCGGCGGCAGCGGGAGGCCCGTGTCGGAGAGCCGCGTGGTGGTGTGGCGCGCGACACGCGTGTACCGATACGCCGTGGAGTTCTTGACGCCCGTGGCCTTCTCGAAGAGGGAGGTGACAGACGCGCATCCGTGACGAGCGGCAAGCCCCTCGAAGCCCGTATCACGGTCTGATCGGCGCTCCATCTCACCGACGTTGTCGACCTGACGCCCCTCGACGAAGCGCGTCACTGCGCCGAGAAGCGAGACGTAGTGCATTAGACCATCCGCCGACAGCGCACCGGGGCTGACATCGGCCAGAGCGGCGAGCGCGTCGAGCGCGGTCTCCACGGTCGCGCACGCATCAGCGTCGGCCCCGTCGAGGGAATCGCTGAAACTCGCCGCGTCTGTCATGGCACCAAGTCAAGCACCAGCCACCGACATTGCAATGCGAGAAAGACCCGATCAAACAGCAGTTGTGGATAACTGGAAAAATCGGATGCCTGTGGACGACAGAAGCCGCGTTCGGTCAGTGAACGTCTTTGGCGCGCGACTCATTGCGCTCGTCCACGATGCGAATCGCGGACGTGATCGCCTCGCTCTGCTTCGACGAGCGGACGGCCTCGTCGAGGCCACCGGACTCCACAACCCGCACGACGGTGTCGAGCAGCGCCTCGACCGTCTGCCGCGGCGACACGATGTGGACGGTGAGCCCGGCCTTCTCGGCATCCTTCGCTGTTCTCGGCCCGATCGCCGCGATCAGCGTCGCGCTCGGCAGCGGACTGAACTGCTCGACCACCTGCTCCGCGACCGAACCCGACGTCACGAGAATCGCGTTCGTGCGACCGCTCGCGACGTCTTCGAGCACCTTCGGCGTGACGGGTTCACCCACGGTGCGGTAGGCGACCACCGAGCGGACGTCGTGTCCGGCATCGATGAGTCCCTGCGTCAGCACCGGCTTCGCGATCTCGGAACGCAGTGTCAGGAACTTCTTTGGCTCCGACTCGAGCGCCGTGAGCTGCGCGACCATGCCCTTCGCCGAGTTGTCTTTCTCGGGCAGTAGGTCGACGTGGTAGCCGACCGCCTGCAGCGCCGCCGCCGTGGTCTCGCCGACCGCCGCGATCTTGGTCGACTGGGGGATCTTGATGTTCTGGCTGTACAGCACATCGACGGTCGTCGCACTCGTCACCGTGAGCCAGTCGAACTCCCCCGCGACGAGGTCCTCAAGTGCTGCGGAGAGGATCTCCGGCTCGGCGGTCGCGGCGAAGTTGATCATCGGGGCGATGACCGGAGTCGCGCCCCGCTCACGGAGTTCGGCCGCGACGCCGTCGCCCCAGGGGCCACCCCGCGGCACCAGGACCCGCCAGCCCTTCAGCGGTTTGTTCGATGGAGTCGTCATGAATCCCTCAATGGTGCGATGTCGGCCGCGCCCGCGGCCAGGAGTGCGTCAGCCACGGCGGTTCCGGCGCTTTCACCCCGGATCAGCAGTGCGGATGCGTTGCGACGTGCGTCGTCCGACCCCGGCTCAGCGAGCCCGGGGAGCACGGTGCTGACGTCGCGCGTCTCGGTGTGCGTGCGCACATCGGTGCCGTCGAGCGCGAAGACGCTCGCGGTGATGCGGATGCTGCCCTCGTCGACGACCGCGTGCGCGGCGACTGGCGCGGCGCATCCTGCTTCGAGCCGCGCGAGCACGGCGCGCTCCGCACCGGCGACGGCCGCCGCCACCGGGTCGTGGACGGCTGAGAGCGCCCGACGCAGCGGAGCATCGTCCGCGAGGTTCTCGAGGTCTTCCCTGCGGACCTCGACGGCGAGAGCGCCCTGGGCCGGAGCCGTGGGCCACTCGTCGAGATCGAAGTACTCGGTGACGACGTCGGTGAGCCCGAGGCGCGTCAGCCCTGCGGCGGCGAGTACGACGGCATCCAGCTCACCCTTCGTTACGAAGTCGAGTCGTGTGCCGACGTTGCCTCGAATGTCGACGACCTCGAGGTCGGGGCGATGGTTCTTGAGCTGCGCAACGCGGCGCGGGGACCCGGTTCCGACGCGCGCTCCGGTCGGGAGCTCTGCGAGCGTGAGGCCGTCCCGAGCGCAGAGCGCGTCGCGCGCATCTTCACGCTCGGGCACTGCGCCGATCGACAGACCCGGGATGGGCGCCGTCGGGAGGTCCTTCATGGAGTGCACGACGACCTCGCACTGCCCGTCGAGCAGTGCTTCGCGCAGCGCCGCGGCGAACACGCCTGTGCCACCCAGCGTCGAGAGCGAAGCGCGCGTCACATCGCCGTGCGTCGTGACGGGAACGAGTTCGGACGACCCGCCGATCGCCTCGGCAAGGCTTCGCGCAACGCCACCGGCCTGTGCCGTCGCCAGTGCGCTGCCTCGTGTGCCGACCAGCAGTCTGGTCATGGCGTCTGAGTCACCGCCGAGTCGAGCGCGGCGCCCTGCGGCTCGTGGTCGGGCCACGGCCCGAGTGGCGTCATGTGCGGACGCTCGGAGTCCGGAACGCTGTTGATCCGCTCGAGCAGCAGATCGACCAGCCCCGTGACGTAAGCGGGGTGGATGCCGGGCGTCGGCACACGCACGGCGCGCATCCCGTTCTCACGGGCAGACTCCATCGCCTCGTTGTCGAGGTCCCACAGAACTTCCATGTGGTCGCTCACGAAGCCGATCGGCACGATGACGAGCCCGTCGACGTCCGAGAGGTCGGCGATCGCATCGTTGATGTCGGGCTCGAGCCACGGCGTCGCCGGGTTGCCCGATCGCGACTGGTAGACGAGGCTGTGCGGCGCGTCGCTTTCCGCCCCGGCCATGATGGCCTCGGCCACGGCGAGGTGCTGCGCCTCGTATGCGCCCCCTTCGCCGTACTCGGGGCCTGACTCGGTCGCGGCCGCGGTCGGAATCGAGTGCGTCACGAACATGACGTGCGTGTTCTCGGCATCCTTCAGCTCATCGAGCGCAGCGCGGACGCCCTCGACGAACGGGGCGACGAAGCCGGGGTGGTCGAAGAACTCGCGGATGCGGCTGATGCGCACCTCGTCGCGCAACCCGGTCTCGTCGAGCGCGCGCTCGAAGTCCTCGTGGTACTGCTTCACGCCCGAGTAGGACGTGTAGGCGCTCGTCACGATCGCGAGCACGTCGCGCTTGCCGTCGGCGTGCAGCTCACGGAGCGCGTCCGTGAAGTATGGGTCCCAATTGCGGTTGCCCCAGTACACCGGCAGATCGATGCCGCGCTTCTCGAGCTCGGCCTCGAGAGCCGCCTTGAGGTCGCGGTTCTGCTGGTTGATGGGAGAGACCCCACCATGGTGGCGGTAGTGCACGGCGACCTCTTCGAGGCGCTCCTCGGGGATGCCCTTGCCGCGCGTCACGTTCTTGAGGAACGGGATCACATCGTCCTGCCCCTCGGGGCCGCCGAAGCTGGCGAGTAGAACGGCGTCGTAGCTCACGACAGCACCTCCGGAACCTCTGATGTCTCGATGCGGCGGCCCGTGTAGAACGGGACCTCCTCGCGCACGTGGAGCCGCGCGTCGGTGTAGCGCAGATCGCGCATCATGTCGACGAGCTCGTACAGCTCGTCCGATTCGATCGGCAGCACCCATTCATAGTCGCCGAGCGCGAACGCCGCAACCGTGTTCGCGATGGCGCCCCGGAACTGCGCGCCCTTGCGGCCGTGATCGGCCAGCATCCGCGAACGCTCCTCGTCCGGCAGCAGGTACCAGTCGTAGCTGCGGACGAACGGGTAGACGACGATCCACTTCTTCGGCTCGAGGCCCTTCAGGAACCCGGGCACGTGACGCTTGTTGAACTCTGCGTCGCGGTGGCAGGCCATGGCGTTCCACGTCGGAAGGAGGGGCGAGAACAGGCTCGTGCGGCGCACAATGCGCAGCGCTGCCTGGATGTCCTCGGCGCGGTCACCGTGCAGCCACACCATGAGGTCGGCGTCGGCCTTGAAGCCCGACACGTCGTAGATTCCACGAACCGTGACACCGCGCTCACCGACAGCGCGAAGTGCGTCGTCAAGCTCGGAGACGGCTCCGTCACCCGCGGTGACAGGCGAATCAGGATTGCGGCGGAAGACAGCCCAGAGCGTGTACCCGCTGAGGGAGGAGTCTTCCTGCGCCGAGGGGGTGGCGTCGTGGGGGTGCGACGTGCCCTCAGCCGAAGCAGGAGGTGTCATGGATCCATACTCTCTCAGTCCATGCGAGAGAGCAAAACCGATGCGCCCCTACTTGACAAGCGCTCGAACCACGGCGAACACGCCGAGTCCGACCGCCGCGGCGACGCCGACGGCACCCGCGACGAGCGCGCCCGGGTTCTGCTCGCGCAGACGCTCATAGGTCGCCTTCGCCTGCTTCGGCACGTTGAGCTTGTCTTCGATCGCGTCGAGCGCGGCCGAAAGCTCTTCACGAGCCTGCGCGGGCGTGGGCAGCGGCTTGTCAACGGTCATAGTTGCCGACTCCCTTCACGGCATCCATATCTTGCTTCACGCTCTCGACGGGGTTCGGGTCTTTGCTGATCTTCTTGAAGTACGAGAGACCGACCAGCGCGAGAGCCACCGCGATGAGCACGAAGACGACGAAGACGATGAGGGCCGCAAGCCACGGCGGCACGACGAGGGCGAGTGCCAGGATGCCGACGGCGACAAGCACACCGATCGCGAAGTACACGAAGATGAGCGCCCCGACGAAGAATCCTGCGCCGATGCCGGCGTACTTCCCCATGTGGATGGCCTTGGTCTTGGCCTGCTCGATCTCCGCCTTGATGAGATCGGTGATGAGCTCCGGCAGAGACCGGATGAGGGAGATGAGCGATTCGTTGCTGCGGTCAGCCATGGATACCCCCGCTTAGTTGCGTGACGACGAAGACGGACCGGACTTCTTCGAAGACGATGCGCGCGCCTCCTTGGCGCCGCGCTCAGCGACGTCGTCGAGCTCTTCGGCGGTCTTCTTCGCCGTCGAGATGGTCGAGTCAAGCTTCTCACCCGGCGTCGCGTCGGAGAGCACCGTACTGGCGACCTTCTTCACGCCGCTCGCGATGACCTGCGGAACCTCGGAGATGCGCGCCTTGGCGAACCCCTCGACCTTAGCCACCTGCTTCTGCACAGGCTCAGTGTTCCAGATCTTCTCCCACCCCGATCGGATCTGCTCGTAACGCTTGCGTCCGGCCCGGGCTCCCAGCACATAGCCGGTTGCGAGTCCGGCGATGAACAGCACTTTCCCCTTCATGTCGCCTCCTGTCGTCGCGTCGCGAATGTCTCCAGCGTAACGCCCTCGGCGCGATAGCACGACGGGTGTTCACAGGTCGCTTGATTTGCTATGCCGATTTGGGCATGTACGGATGCCGTCAGTCGACGTCCAGCACGTCCGCGACGATGCGGTGTCGAATGCGTCCGGCGGCCGCCACGGCATCCGGAATCACCGACGCGAGTCCGGTACCGCTGAGCCATGCTCCGGTGACGTCGAGGCCGGGGAGCTGCTCGATCGCCTCGCGCACCGCTGCGGCGCGGTCGGTCTGCCCGGCGAACGCGCGCGGCAGCGTCGACTCCCACGAGGTGCGCAGCGCGTCGACGACCTGCTCGGGAGCGATGTCGACGCCGAGAAGAGCGGACATCTCGGTGCGCGCGAGGTCGATCACCTGCTGATCGTCGAGTCCGTCAAGCGGACTCGCCTCGCCCTGGCGTCCGAACGAGACGCGGACGATGTGTCGGTGCGGCGTGTCGAGGGCCCGGGAGATCCACGACCACTTCGCGGAGCTGTGCGTCAGGGCCTTCGCCGCCCGGCCGGCCGACGTCGCGGTCAGTACGCCCGTGCCCCGCGGATGCGCGTCGAGCTCTGCGCTGTCGATCGCGAGCGTCACGATGTCGACGCGCGGCGCCTGTGCGGGAGCCGGTGCCGAGACGGCCGGCGCGATCGAGGTGAGAAGTGCGGATGCCGCGGCCTCCGGCGCTGCGACGATGACGGCATCCGCGTTGAGTACCGACGTGGCGCCGCCGACCGCCGTGCTGCCGGGTTCGTCGTCCCGTCCGTGCGGCTCGTCGCCCGTGCCCGAGGAGCTCTCCGCGATGGGCTCACGCGGTGACGACCCCGATGCCGACGCGTCCTGCGTCTCGTCGCGCACGGTCACGCGCCACTGGTCGTCGCCGACGTTCTCGATCGCTGTCGCCGCCACCCCCGTGCGCACGGTTACCTCGTAGTTCGCGAGCGTCTGCGCGAGCGCGTCGACGAGCACGCCCATCCCGCCCGCGAACCCGCCGACCGCGGAACCGGCGGGCACGTTCTCACGGAGCACTCCGACCGCCCCGGAGAGCGACCCCGAGACCGTCAGCGCGTTGTTGAGTCCGGGTGCGGCGCGGGCAACGTCGAGCTGCGATGGATCGGCGGAGTACACGCCGTTCGTGACGGGTGCGACGAGCAGGTCGAGCACCGCCCGCCCCATGCGGGAGCGCACGAGCGTGCCGAGATTGCGTTCGGTGCCGATCGTGAGCACGGGCTTGACGCGGTCCATGTAGGCGCGCCAGGCGCCCTTCCAGCCGATGATGCGGCGCACGTCGTCGGCGAGGGGATTCGAGGGGATGCCCAGGATGCCCGCCTTCGGAAGCGGTGCCGCGGAGCCGCCGAACGCGAGCCACGCACCCGCGGGGTTCGGTTCGATGACGCGGTCGGCGAGCCTCAGCTCATCGATCAGCTCGCGCACCGCACCGCCGCGGGTGGCGAAGCTCTCCGCCCCGGTGTCGACGCCGATTCCGGCGATCTGCTGCGTGCGGATGCAGCCGCCGAGCCGGTCGCTCTTCTCGAGCAGCGTCACGCGAACGCCGATGCGTGCGCACTCGAAGGCCGCCACGAGTCCCGCGATGCCGCCGCCGATGACGACGACGTGCCGGTCTGCGGGAATCTGTGCGGTCATCGGCTGTGCACCAGCTGCACGATGCGCGAGAGGACATCGGGGTCCGTCTCGGGCGGCACACCGTGGCCCAGGTTCACGACGTGGGCGGGTGCGGAGTCGCCGCGGCGCATCACATCGTTCACGTGTTCCTCGAGGACGTCCCACGGGGCGAACAGCTGCGCAGGGTCGATGTTGCCCTGCAGCGGCACGTCACCGCCGAGTCGTTCCGAGGCGACGTCGAGCGGCGTGCGATAGTCCACGCCGACCGTATCAGCGCCCACCTCGTGCATGGTCGTGAGAAGCTCACCGGTTCCGACTCCGAAGTGCACGACCGGAACGCTGTGCGTCACCCCGTCGAGTTCGTACTCCAGGTCGTGCACGTGCTCGAGCACGCGGGCCGAGGCCGGTGCGACGTGTTCGGTGTAGTCCTCGAGCGAGAGGCTCCCCGCCCACGAGTCGAAGAGCTGCGCGGCGGATGCGCCCGCGAGCACCTGTGCTCGCAGGAAGCGTCCGGTGACCTCAGCGCACCACGCCATCAGGCGCGACCAGGCGACCGGATCGCTGTGCATGAGCGCGCGAGCGCGGATGTGGTCCTTCGAGGGGCCGCCCTCGACGAGATACGCCGCGAGCGTGAACGGTGCGCCGGCGAAGCCGACGAGCGGGGTGGCTCCCGGCGCCCCCGGAATGCCCTGGAGCCCCTCCACCGTGAGCCGCACGGCCTCGATGACGGGCTCGAGCGCGGTGTCCAGCTGTGCCGGATCGAGGGCGACGAGCGCGTCGATCTCGTCGCTCGTGCGCACGGCGGCATCCATCACCGGGCCTCGACCCGGAACGATCTCGACGCCGACGCCGACGAGCTTCAACGGCACGACGATGTCGGAGAAGAAGACTGCGGCATCCACACCGTGACGACGCACCGGCTGAAGGGTGATCTCGCTCGCCATCTCAGGGTTGAGGCACGCGTCGAGCATGGCCGTGCCGACGCGCAGCTCGCGGTACTCCGGCAGCGAGCGGCCCGCCTGACGCATGAACCAGACCGGTGTGACGTCGGGCCGGTCTCCGCGATAGGCGCGGATCAGCCGAGAATCATGAGTGAGACCCGCTGCGAGCGGGTGACGAGAGTCGAGGTGCACTCGCTCATTGTCTCAAACTCCCCCGGCGATGTGCGGCCTGTCGTCGCCCGCATGCGCGTCGTTCACCAACTCAGGGGCCTCCCCCGCGGTGCGCCGCCAGCGATCGCCGCGCACATCCGTGAAAGTCAGAGCCGCAACCGGGCCCTCACCCTCTGAGGCGACCTCCTGCGTGTGATCGCCGGGCAGAACGTGCGCGATGCGGAGCGTCTCCCCCGAGGGCAGCACCGCTTCGAGGTTGTGAAGAGGATGCCGCGAGGCGTTCGCGACCCGCAGCACACCGTCGCGCACCCACGCCGAGACCCGATCGACGTGCACGCGCTTGTGCGCGATCCATTCGCGCCGCTCACGCTTGTGCCGCTCGGTGCGCTCGCGCCTGATCTGAATGAACGCCACCACGAAGGCCGCAATCGTGCCGATCGAACCGACCCACGTGGCGATGTCCCCGAGAATGTCCCCGTTCACCGTGATCGCCCTCCGCTCCGCCCGTACGCCAGGGTTGCCGAACACCTTAGCCCAGGCCTCGAGGAGCGCTCACCTGCCGCGACGCACGCCCAGAGAGCACAGCGCACACATGACGTTGTTCTACACGGCATAGAAGATTTGCACAGGTCTCGCGGGTTATCCTAGAGCGCGTGCTCATGAGTGTGACGGCGAGCCACAAGAACGCCTCTTTCGATCTGCTGGAACACCTGTCTTCGCGCGCCGAGGCCGGGGCCGTCACGCGACGCCTCACGCAGGCGTCCGAGCACGTGAAGGGCGGCATCGTCGTCTCGACCTGCAACCGCTTCGAGGTCTACATCGACATCGATGATTCAAAGCCGGATGCCGCGGCTCACGCGCTCGCTCACACCACGCAGGCTGTCGCCGACGAGACCGGACTGTGCGCGGATGAGCTCGCCTCGACGTGGCACGTCACGCAGGCGCAGGGCACGGCAGAGCACCTGTTCGCCGTCGCCGCGGGGCTCGAGTCCGTCGTCGTCGGAGAGGGCGAGATCGCCGGACAGGTTCGTCGCTCGCTCGAGAACGCCCGCGAGGCAGGCTCGACGACCGCGACGCTCGAGCGCCTTTTCCAGCACGCATCCTCCACGTCTCGCGGAGTGAAGAACCGCACGTCCCTCGGCTCTGCTGGCCGCTCCATCGTGCGCCTCGCACTCGAGCTCGCGTCCAGCCGGGTCGCCGACTGGGCGGCATCCCGTGTTCTTCTCGTCGGCACCGGCACCTATGCGGGAGCCAGCCTCGCTGCGCTGCGCGACCGCGGCGTCACCGACGTCTCCGTGTACTCGCCCTCCGGCCGTGGGGCGCGGTTCGCCGCAAACCACGGCATCCACCATGTTCCTCATGACGGGCTTGCTTCAGCGGTCGCCGCCAGCGACATCATCGTCACGTGCACCGTGACCGACGGCTTCGCGCTCGACGCCGACCTCCTGCAGCGCGCCCGCGTCGAGTACGCCCTCGAGCACTCGGCCGCGCACGCGAACGATCCGCTCGGTCGCGACGGCACCCCGGGCTGCCCCATCAACCACGATGCCTATCAGCTGGTCATCGACCTCGGCCTGCCCCGCAACGTCGATCCGGACGTCGCCGACGTGCACGGCGTTGAGCTCCTCGACCTCGAGACGATCCGCATCCACGCGCCGATCGAAGAGCTTCAGGCGACAGACACCGCGCGCACCATGGTGTCATCGGCCGCGCAGGAGTTCACTCGTCGAGCTGCTGAGCAGTCTCTCGCGCCGGCCGTCGTCGCGCTGCGTACTCGCGCAATGCAGCTGCTCGACGAGGAGATCGCACGCGTCGAACGCAATGACCCAGACGGAACCGCCGCGGCCGCTCTGCGCCACATGATGGGGCGTCTTCTGCACAAGCCCACGGCACGTGCCCGTGATTTCGCTCGAGCTGGCGAGCACGATCGCTATGTCGACGCGTTGAGCGTTCTCTTCGGCATCGAGGTCGATCTCGACGAGGATGCTTCCACCCCACGAGCCACGGGCGAAGAGGCATCCTGAGTCGACGCGCCACACGACCTCGCCGCGCACTCCGACGAACTGCTGTTCGCGCTATCGGTTCGAGCAACCCAGCCAACGCGAGCGCAATTCGAACGATCCAGGTGACTCACGCTGCTGAGCGCTTAACACGACGAGCCCCCGCGTTAGCGGGGGCTCGTGGTGTCACTGCGTCAGGCTCAGCTGATCAGTCAGTCACCGTTCAGTACGAGTAGGTGTAGGTTGCGACCGACCCTGCGACTGCGATGCTGAAGATGATCGCGATGATGCCGATGACGACCGATGCGAGACCGATGATCACACCTGCGATCGCCAGTCCGCGACCCTTCTCACCGGTCTTCTTGATCTGCGAGAGCGCGACGAAGCAGAGGATCGCGCCGACGAGGCTCACGAAGAACGACAGGATGAACCCGACGATCGCCATGACATTGTACTTGTCCTGCGGTGCGGGCGCTCCCTGGTATGGGTTCGGCGCGGGAGGAGGAGGTGTCTGGGACATGCGTGGGTTCCTTTCTCACGGGCATGTCGCGGCAACTTTGTGATCTCGCTGCCGTACATGTGCTTTCGTCTCTAAGCGTTGCGCAGTCGCGATATGTGTGTCAACTGGGAGAAGTACCCATGTCACCCCCGTGAAGCCGTGCGCTGAGGTCGATCAGTAGAACGCGATCGCGAGGCTGAACATCAGCAGATACAGGATGCCGACGAGCACGAATCCACTCAGTCCGACGACGATCGCGGTGATCGCCAGGCCGTGCCCCTTCTCGTGAGAGGTCTTGATCTGAGTGAGGGCGACGAAGCCTAAGATCGCCCCGGTGAGCGCCACAAGGGCGAAGATCGCAAACCCGAGACCGAGGAGGAACCCTGCGCCCGCGAGGCAGATACCGACGATGGCGAGCGTGTTGGTCTTCACCGTCGCGATCGCGGGACCGCCGTATGGCTGCGCCGGTGAGTACGGCTGAGATGGCGTGTACTGCGGCGACGGAGCGTATGCCTGCGCTCCCACATACGGCTGCGCGGGGTACGGCGCTGCCGACGGTGCGGCAGCAGGCGCCGGCTGCGGAGCAGCCCCGCTGTATGCGGGATTCTGCTGCGGTGCGCCGTAGGTGGCTGCTGGCTGAGGAGTCGCGTAGCCGGCGTACGGCTGAGGCGCGTCCCCGTACACGGGTGCGGGCTGCATTGCCGGCGCAGTCTGTGGCTCGGGGGCCGCGACGGGACCAGCGGCAGGTGCCGCCGGCCCGTTCGCGTGCTGTGCCGGGTAACCCCCACCCGACACGGGCTGTGCCCCACTCGGCGCCGAATAACCCCCATCGGTCGCCGAGGAGGTGTCACCCTGCGCCGCTTGGCCCCCACCAGGCGCTGGGTGTCCCCCGTTCGACGTCGGGTAACCCCCACCCGACGTCTGAGCACCAGCCTGCGCGCTCGGATTGACCCACTGCGGCTCTGGCGCACCGCCGGTCATTGGCATCTGAGGCTGCTGCTCGGTCATGTGTTTCCCCCTCTGTTGGCGATTGTGTTCCGCGGTCAGCGGATCAGCTCACCGTCACATTCAGAAGCCTAGGCACCGAATGCGCGGCACTCGATGGGGAGTGCTCCCCGATGGGGAGAGGTGCCCGCTCAGACGAGCGCGGCCCGGCGCGGCGTCACCTCACCGACCTGTCACTAACGGACTCGAGCCGAGGGAAGTCGACGCGCGTCGATCGTGGGTCAGAAGTCGCCGAAGTCGCTTCGAAGGGCACCGGCGAAGGCGAGGCCGAGCAGAATCATCACGACGTAGAGGACGAGGCTCGCGAACCCGACGACGATGGCCGCGATCGCGAGGCCGCGCCCGCGCTCGTGAGTGCGCGCGATCTGCGACAGCGCGACGAGCCCGAGGATGCCCCCGACGAAGCTCATGACGAACGCCATCACAAAGGCGATGATCGCCAGCCTGCTGTACGGCGCGTCGACCTCCGGCCCCTGCACGCTGGGCGGCTTCTCGTCAGGCGACGGCGTCGAGCTCTGGCTTTCGCTCATGTCAGGCTCCCTTGAGGTGCTCCGTGAGGTAGCCGGAGAGGCGGTCGAGCGAGACGCGCTCCTGCTGCATCGAGTCACGGTCGCGGACTGTCACGGCCCTGTCGTCGAGGGAGTCGAAGTCGACCGTGATGCAGAAGGGCGTGCCAATCTCGTCGTGACGACGGTAGCGGCGCCCGATCGCGCCAGCGTCGTCGAAGTCGACGTTCCACTGGCGGCGAAGCGAGTCGCCGACCTCGCGCGCGAGCGGCGAGAGCTTCTCGTTGCGGCTGAGCGGCAGCACAGCAGCCTTGACAGGGGCGAGACGCGGGTCGAGACGCAGCACGGTGCGCTTGTCCACGCCGCCCTTCGTGTTCGGGGCCTCGTCTTCGGTGTAGGCGTCGACGAGGAACGCCATCATCGAGCGCGTGAGGCCGAACGAGGGCTCGATCACGTAGGGGATGTAGCGTTCACCGGTCGCCTGGTTGAAGAAGCTGAGCTCGGTGCCCGACGCCTCCGAGTGAGATTTGAGATCGAAGTCGGTGCGATTGGCCACGCCCATGAGCTCGCCCCACTCGTTGCCGGCGAAGCCGAAGCGGTACTCGAAGTCGATGGTGCCCGCCGAGTAGTGCGCGCGCTCGTCTTCGGGAACGTCGAACTGGCGCATGTTCTCCGGGTCGATGCCGAGATCGACGAACCAGTTCCAGCACTCGTCGATCCAGTGCGTGAACCAGGTGTCGGCGTCTTCAGGCGCCGTGAAGTACTCGATCTCCATCTGCTCGAACTCGCGGGTGCGGAAGATGAAGTTGCCCGGCGTGATCTCGTTGCGGAATGCCTTGCCGATCTGACCGATGCCGAACGGCGGCTTCTTGCGCGAGGCCGTGAGCACGTTGTTGAAGTTGACGAAGATGCCCTGCGCGGTCTCGGGGCGAAGGTAGTGCAGTCCCGCGGCGGTCTCGACGGGGCCGAGGGATGTCTTGACGAGGCCGGAGAACATCTGAGGCTCCGTCCAGCGACCCTTCGTGCCGCAGTCGGGGCATGCGATCTCGCTCATGCCGTCCTTCGGGGCACGGCCCTTCTTCTGCTCGAATGCCTCGATGAGGTGGTCCTGGCGGTGCCGCTTGTGGCACTGCTGGCACTCGACGAGCGGGTCGGTGAAGGTCTGAACGTGGCCCGAGGCCTCCCAGACCGCCTTCGGGAGAATGACCGACGAGTCGAGACCCACCATGTCGTCGCGGCCGCGGACGAAGGTCTGCCACCACTGCTTCTTGATGTTCTCCTTCAGCTCGACGCCGAGGGGGCCGTAGTCCCAGGCCGACCGAGAACCGCCGTAGATCTCACCGGCTTGGAACACGAACCCGCGGTGTCGGGCGAGGGCGATGACGGCGTCAAGTCTGCTGGGTGCTGCCACAGTGGCTCCTGAAAGGGGAAGGCGTTGTGCGAATTGCCGAAGAGACCGGCCCCTCCAGTCTACTGATTGCCGCGGCGCTCTTCACATGACCAGTTCAGCCGAGGGCTCGGCCACCGCGCTCAGCCAGCGGGTGCAGACTTGAGAGGTGACGACTTCGACAGCATCCGAGACTCTGCCCGACATCATCGTCTCCGCCGTCGCGGTCATCCGCGACCGCCGTGTGCTCATGGTCACCGCCCGCGGACGCGACGTCGTGTTCATGCCGGGCGGCAAGGTCGACCCCGGCGAGACCCTCGCGCAGGCGGCCCAGCGCGAGGCGCAGGAGGAGATCTCGACGCGGCTCGCGCCCGAGACCATCCGCGAGCTGTTCACCGTGGTGACTCAAGCGCACGGCGAGCCCGAGGGGCGCATGGTCCGCATGACGATGTTCACGGGCGAGCCGGATGCCGAGCCGCAGCCCGCGGCGGAGGTCAGCGAACTGCACTGGATCGGCACCGCAGACCTGCACCGCTGTCCGCCCGCGGGCGCGGAGGTGGTGCGTCGCCTCGCGGCATCAGGCCTCATCGACTGACGCCCCGCTGCACACGTCAAAAATGGCGACCGATCACCGCGATTGGTCGCCATTTTTGACGTGTGCTCGGCAAGCGCTACGCGATGGGATCACGGTAGAGACTTCGGAGATGCCCCTCGATCACACGGCGATGCTCCGGAGCCGCTGCGCTGTCCGCGACAAGAACGCCGTGCAGCAGCAGTCCATCGACAAGCGCGTGAAGTCGGGCGACTTCGACGTCGACATCGATGGCGGGATCGAATCGCCCTGCGCTCACTCCAGAAGAGACTATTCGATGGATCAAGGTTCGCAGGCCGGTATGCAGGGCGTCGATGGAGGGCGCCAACGCCCGATCCCCGCGCGATGCGATTGCGAACTCAAGCCACACGACTGCCTCGACCGTTCGCTCACTATCGAGCGGGAGCACCTCACACAGCATGTCGACCGCGATTCGAAGCCGGGCATCCCCCGAGGAAGCGGCTTCGAGCTTCGACACGTGAGCTTCGAGCCTCGTGGCCGTACGATTGACGACCTCCGAGGCCGCGAACTGCAGCACATCGCCGTGATCCACGAAATAGTGCCTCACTGACCCCACCGCCAGGCCGGCGCGCGCCGCGATCTGCGCAAAGGTCGCAGCCCGCAGTCCCCCCTCGGCAATCACCTGCAGAACGGCGTTCGCGATCGCCTCACGGCGGGCCTGCGCATCAACGATCTTCGGCATGCATTCCTTTTTAGCACGGTCGTGTTATTTTATTTAGCATGATACTGCTAACAACGTCCGTGCACATGTCCGATGACGGGCTCGAGACGCTTATGAACCTCATCCTGCTTCGATTCGGCCTCATCGCTGCCGTTGTCGTTGTGATTGCGATCCTGATCGTCGCAGGTGCGCTCTGGCTCCGGCGGCGGGGGGCGCTCGACACCGCTGCTCGACGCGCGGCCCCGGTCGCACGGCGTGCCGCTGAGCACCGCCGCAGCGAGCGAAGCGACCTGCTGTCCGCGGGACTCTCAGGCCTCGCCACGGTGCTCGAGCAGCGTGGCGCACCGTCAGATCACGACCGCGCGCAGACCGATGAGGCTGCGCGCCCCGACCGAGATTCACACGACGGGGACGCGTAGCGCACCTGTCAAAAACGGCGACTGATCGTCACGATCAGTCGCCGTTTTTGACAGGCGGGGCGCGGCGCGGCGCGCGGGGGTTAGTCGCGCAGCGAGTCGAGAATCGCGTTGAGCGTCGCCGACGGGCGCATGATGGCACCCGCCTTCGTGGCGTCCGGACGGTAGTAGCCGCCGAGGTCGACGGGCGAGCCCTGCACCTCGATGAGCTCCTGCTCGATCTGGTCGGACTTCTGCTCGAACTGCTCAGCGATCAGCTTCAGCGCCTCGGCGAGAGGGGCGTCGTCGGTCTGCTTCGCGAGCTCCTCAGCCCAGTACCGGGCGAGCCAGTAGTGGCTGCCGCGGTTGTCCCGCTCGCCGGACTTGCGGGACGGCGACTTGTTCTCGTTGAGGAACGTCGCAGTCGCGGCATCCAGCGTCTCACCCAACACAGCGGCGCGTGCGTTGTCGGCGGCGCGCGCGAGGTGACGGAACGACTCGGCGAGCGCCATGAACTCGCCGAGGGAGTCCCAGCGCAGGTGGTTCTCCTCGACGAGCTGCTGCACGTGCTTCGGAGCGGAGCCGCCGGCGCCGGTCTCGAAGAGGCCCCCGCCCGCGAGGAGCGGCACGACCGAGAGCATCTTGGCGCTCGTGCCGAGCTCGAGGATCGGGAAGAGGTCGGTGTTGTAGTCACGCAGCACGTTGCCGGTCACCGAGATCGTGTCGAGGCCCTCGCGGATGCGCTCGATCGACACCTTCGTCGCCTCAATGGGCGAGAGGATACGGATGTCGAGACCCTCCGTGTCGTGCTTCGGCAGTTCGTCCTTCACCTTGGCGATGATCTCGGCGTCGTGCCCGCGCGTCTCGTCGAGCCAGAACACCGCCGGGGTGTCCGACAGGCGGGCCCGCTCCACGGCGAGGCGCACCCAGTCGCGCACCGGAACGTCCTTCGTCTGGCAGGCGCGCCAGATGTCGCCCGCCTCGACCTCGTGCGAGATCAGCACGTCGCCGGCCTGATTCACGACCTCGACAGTGCCGTCTGCGGGAATCAGGAACGTCTTGTCGTGGCTGCCGTACTCCTCGGCCTTCTGCGCCATGAGACCGACGTTCGGGACGGAGCCCATCGTCGTCGGGTCGTACGCGCCGTTCGCCTTGCAGTCGTCCACGACGGCCTTGTACACACCGGCGTACGAGCTGTCGGGGATCACCGCGAGGGTCTCGGCCGGGTTTCCCTCGGCATCCCACATGATTCCGCCGCCGCGGATCATCGCCGGCATCGAGGCGTCGATGATGACGTCGGAGGGCACGTGCAGGTTCGTAATGCCCTTGTCGGAGTTGACCATCGCGATCTTCGGCGCGTTCGCGAAGCCCTCATCGACGGCCGCGCGCACACCCTCGGCCACATCGGCCGGCAGCGTGTCGAGGCCGGAGAGGATGCCGCCGAGGCCGTTGTCCGGCGTGAGACCCGCGGCCGCGAGCTGCTCGCCATACTTCTCGAAGACGACCGGGAGCACAGCGCGCACGACGTGACCGAAGATGATCGGGTCGGAGACCTTCATCATGGTGGCCTTGAGGTGCGCAGAGAACAGGACGTCCTCACGCTTGGCGCGCTCGACCTGGTCGGCGAGGAACGCGTCGAGCGCCTTCGCACTCATGAACGTTCCGTCGACGATCTCGCCGGCGAGGACCTTCAGGCCGTCCTTCAGCACGGTCGTGCCGTCGGAGGCCACGAGACGGATCTGCAGCACATCGTCTGCCGGCAGCGTGACGGACTTCTCGTTGTGGCGGAAGTCGCCGGAGTCCATCGTGACGACGTCGGTCTTGCTGTCGGAGCTCCACTCGCCCATCGAGTGCGGGTGCTTGCGGGCGTACTCCTTGACCGAGCGCGGAGCGCGGCGGTCGGAGTTGCCCTCGCGGAGCACCGGGTTGACGGCACTGCCCTTGACGGAGTCGTAGCGGGCGCGGATGTCGCGCTCGTCGTCGGTGGACGGCTCGTCCGGGTAGTCGGGCAGGTCGAAGCCCTTGGCCTGCAGCTCGGCGACCGCGGCCTTCAGCTGCGGGACCGAGGCGGAGATGTTCGGAAGCTTGATGATGTTCGCTTCGGGAGTCTTCGCGAGCGCGCCGAGCTCAGCGAGAGCGTCGGCCTCGCGCTGCTCCTCGGGCAGGCGGTCGGAGAAGGCGGCGATGATGCGACCGGAGAGCGAGATGTCGCGAGTGTCCACCTCGACCCCTGCCTTGCTGGCGAATGCCTGCACGACCGGCAGGAAGGAGTGGGTCGCGAGCATGGGAGCTTCGTCGGTGTGCGTATAGATGATGGTCGCCATGGGTGTACGCTTCCTCACTTTCTGTGGTGACAGCACCTGGTGTCATGACAGCGCTGTCCGCGGATCTGCGCGAGCGCCACTACAAAACTACCCGACCGGAGGATGCCGCGCTCTCCCGCTCTCAGGCCGCGGTTCCGAGGCTCGCCAGCAGCACGGGGTGCGCGAGCTCCTCCCCCGCCGTCAGTCGCTGGAGCTCGGCGATCTGCACGTCGATCATCCGGTCGACCTCGCTGCCCACGGAGCCAGCAATGTGCGGGGTCAGAACAACATTGGGATGCTCGTAGAAGGGATGCTCCGCGTCAAGCACCCACGGGGTGGTGACGTCGAGCACAGCCCACAGATCCCCGCGGAGAACGCGGTCGACCAAGGCATCCTGATCGACGACCGATCCTCGCGAGGTGTTGATGAGCGTCGCTCCTGGCGCGATCGACTCGATGAGCTCGCGAGAGATCAGCTTCTCGGTCGACGGGAGTGCGGGAGCGTGCACCGACACGACGTCGGACGTGGCGCAGAGCTCGGGCAGGTCGACCGGCGTCGCGCCGAGCGCACGAATCTCCTCTGAGTCGAGCGTCGGGTCGTAGAGCACGACCTCGAGGTCGAAGGGGCGCAGCAGATCGACCACGCGGCGGCCGATGCGCGAGGCCCCGACGATGCCGACGCGGCGGCCGTAGTTTCCGATGACGCCGAGCTGCGCCTGGTCGACGAAGGCGCGCTCCGCCCGGTAGCGCCGCGCGAGCGGGAGGATGCCCTTGTTCGCGACGAGGATCATCGCGAGGGTGTACTCCGCGACCGGCTGCGCGTTGGCGTCGACGGCGGAGGAGACCTGGATGCCGCGTTCCCACACCTCGGGTGCGAGAAGCTCTTTCACGGTGCCTCCGATGTGCAGCACGCCGCGCAGCTCGGGTGCGCGGTCGAGCACAGCGGCGTCGATGCGCGGGGTTCCCCAGCCGGTCACGATGACCTCCGCGGTGCGGAGCGCCTCGTGTGCCTCGGGCGTGGAGAATCCGTCGACTGTGCCGACGACGTCGGCAATCTCGGCGAGTGAGCGGTTGAGGTGCTCCATCGAGGTGGGGGCGAGAGCGCCCCGCGGAACGGCGTTGATCACTCTGAGGCGCGCGGTCATGCGGCGACCGCCTGCACGTCTGCACGGTGAGCGGAGGAAGCGCGGCGAGCGTCGCGGGTCACGGGAGTCTCAGCCTCGGATGCCGGAACGAGCGCGGGCTGCAGCGTGCGACGCGCGCCGGCCCACACGACATACAGGCACGCGGATGCCGTGACGCCGATGCCGATCGCGGGAGAGGCAACGGCGATGCCCGCCTGAGTTCCGATCACGACGAGGGCGAGGATGCTGAGCGGCCAGCTGCGCACCCCGAGAACGAGCGACGCACGCAGCGCATCCCGAAGGCGCGCGTTCGGCGCCTCGCTGATCGCGACGAGCACGGTCACCCCGGTCACCAGGGCGACCACGCCGAGTACGGCGAGCAGCGGAACGATGACCATGCCGAACCGCATGGGCGCCAGCACGAGCACGTCGGCGACGGCCACGACAAGCACCGCGGACGTGAGGATGCCGACAGCGAGCGCCTTCTTCCACGTCGCGCGCAGCGCACGGCCGAACGGGCGCACGACGCCCGGCTCGCGGTCCTTGTGCTCACGGAACACCGCGAAGGCGGCGGCGAAGCCCGGCGCACACAGTGCCGCGGTCACGGCCAGCAGCGGCCAGGACAGCGACGGGTCCGTCGTGATGAGCACGATGAGGAACGGCGCGCACGTGAGAACGAGAAGCGCGTTGACGCCCAGTGCGAGATAGACGGTGGAGAACAGCGTCGAGTAGATGCTGTTCGGAATGCGTTTCAGCACGATTCAGCCTTTCATGCCGCTTGTGGCGATGCCCTCGACGAAGTAGCGCTGGCCGAGGAGGAAGATGATCGCGATGGGGATGACCGAGATCACGAGACCGGCGAACAGCACTCCGTAGTCGACGTCGTACAGACTCGAGACGAAGTTGTTGAGACCGAGCTGCATGGTCCAGAGGCTCGGATCACGCAGGTAGATGAGCGGCCCGAGGAAGTCGTTCCACGTGTTCACGAAGGTGAGGAGCGACAGGCTCGCGATCGCGGGTACGGAGAGCGGCAGCATGATGCGCGCCCAGATGCCGTACTCACTGAGCCCGTCGAGGCGCGCGGCCTCGCTGAGCTCCTCGGGGACGGTCTCGTAGTACTGCTTCATGAGGAACACCCCGAAGGCACCGAAGGCCTGCAGCAGCAGAATCGACCAGAGCGTGTTCGCGAGCCCCGCGTTCGACAGCATGATGAACTGCGGGATCATGTACGACTGCCACGGCACGGCGATGGTCGCGATGTAGAGCAGGAACAGCGCGTCACGGCCGGGGAACCGGATGCGCGAGAAGCCGTACGCCGCGAACGAGCCGGTCGTGACCTGAAGCAGCGTCACACCGACCGACACGATCACGGTGTTGCGGATCCACACGCCGATGTCGGACTTCTGCCAGATGTCCACGTAGTTGTCCCACACGAACACCTCGGGAAACCAGCGGATCGGCACGGAGAACACCGAGTTCGCGTCCTTCAGCGAGCTCATGATCATCCAGAAGAACGGCAGCAGCAGAAGAGCTGCCGCGACGATCAGCGCGATGTAGAGAAGGATCCGCCCAATCTTCTGCGCTGTCGAGCGCGGGCTCGCGGGGCGCTTGTCACGCGAGGCCTTCTTCCGCGACGAGGGCGGAGAGACCAGTGTCATCGTCTCGCTCATGGGTCACACCGCCTTTCGCTTGTTCCAGAGGAACTGGATGATGGTCACGACGAGGCACAGGAGGAACAGAACGACGGATGCCGCGGAGGAGTAGCCGAACTGGTTCTCCTCGAAGCCCTTCGTCCAGATGAACTGTGCGATCACGGTCGTGGACTGCCCCGGACCGCCGTCGGTCAGGACGATGATGAGGTCGAGGATCTTCAGCGACTCGATGGTCAGCATGACCGTGACGAAGAACATGGTGGGCCGCAGCGCCGGAAGTGTCACGTGGCGGAAGCGCTGGATGACGTTCGCACCGTCGGTGCGGGCGGCCTCGTGCAGTTCGCGCGGCACAGTCTGAAGACCGGCGAGGAAGAGCACCATGTAGTAGCCCATGCGGCGCCAGGTCTCGACGATCACGACCGCGGGCATCGCCCACTCCGAGCTGGTCAGCCAGCCGGGCGGGTTCTGGAGGCCGAGGAAGCCGAGAACCTGGTTCACGGGGCCGTACTGCGGGCTGAGCAGCAGGTTCCACACGAGCGCGATCGCGACGATGGACGTGATATAGGGGAAGAACGCGGCGGTGCGGAAGAAGGCGACGCCGCGCAGCTTCGAGTTGAGGAGCATCGCGAGGCCGAGCGACACGACGATCGTCAGCGGAATGTGCAGCACCGCGAAGTAGACCGTGTTGCCGAACGCCTTGTGGAAGCTCTTGTCGTTCACGAGTCGGACGAAGTTGTCGAACCCGATGAACTGCGACGATCCGAAGATGTTCCAGTTCGTCAGCGACATGTAGAACACCGTCAGCACCGGGATGAGCGTCAGAAGCGCGAACCCGAGGAAGTTCGGAAGGATGAAGCTCCACCCGATGAGCGTGTTGCGCAGGCGCAGACGTGGCACGCGACGCTTCGGCGCCTGAGGGCTCGCGTCGCCCTTCTGCCGAGCGGTGATGGTCATGATTGCTCCGTTGATCGGTGTGTGCGGGGCGAGGGCCCGCGCTCAGCGTGTGCGGAGAGCGCGGACCCTCGCGTCAGCAGGATCGGTCAGCCGACCTCGTTCGCGACGCGGTCCTCCGCGTCGGCGATCGCGCTGTCGATGTCCTGGGATCCCGAGAGAACAGCGGTGTGCAGGTCATTCAGGATGTTCTGGATGGCCGCGGTGTTCTTGTCCGCCGGGTTCTCGGGCAGCGTCTCGTGCGTCGAGACGGCGAACTTCGAGAGGTCGTCCTGCGGGGTTCCCTCGACACCGAAGTACGCCTCGGTGACGGCGTCGTTCAGCAGAGCGGGCGTGATGCCGATGCCGGCGAGAGCCTTGGCGGCATCCTCACTCGCTGCATACTCGAGGAACTGCTTCGCGAGCTCAGCCTTCTCATCGCTCACGTTCGCGTTGATGCCGAAACCGGTCGGGTCACCGAAGGTGACGGGCGTCGAGTCGGTTCCGGTGGTGGAGTCGTCGAGCTGCGGAACGGGTGCGATGCCCCACTCGAAGTCGTCGGCCTCGCCGGATTCCTGCTGCGCGACGAGCGTCGCAGTGAACCACGTGCCCATCGGCATGATGGCGGCGTTCTGCTTGCCGAACTCACCCTGGTACGTGAGCTTGTTCGCCATGACCGTGTTGTACGGCACCTGGTCGCCGTTCTCCTGGAGGTCGAGGACGCGCTGGTAGAACGGCTTCAGGTAGTCGTAGTCGCCCTTGAGGAGGTCGCTGCCGGTCTGCGCGGCCACAAAGCCCTGAACGGTCGACTGCCAGCTGTGCTGGTAGATGGGCGTCGCCTTCACGCCGGCATCCTCGAACCCGGTCCTCAGAGCGTCAGCCGCGTCAACGTAGTCGTCCCACGTCCACGAGCCGTCGGGGTAGTCGACGCCGGCCTCATCGAACAGTGCCTTGTTGTAGTAGAGCACCCAGGAGTCCTGGCGGTACGGCGTCGCGTAGGCGGTGCCGTCGACCTTGTACGAGTCGGCCCCGCCGATGCCCTCGGGGAGCTTCACGTCAGACACGTCGAGCAGCTGGCCGCCGCCCTGGAACGTGGGAAGGTACTTGACCTCCTTCTGCGTGATGATGTCGGGGCCCTTGCCCGCGGCGAGATCCGCCGTGACGAGCGTGTTGTAGTCGGTCGGGTCGTACTCGACGAACTTGACCGTCACGCCGTCGTGCTGAGCCTCGAACCCGTCGGCGAGAAGCTGGAACTCCGGCGTGGAGTCGAGGCTCCACCCCGAGACGGTGAGCGTGTTCTCGTCGCCGCCGGAGGCTGTACCGCCGTCGCCCGAGCACCCGGTCAGGGCGAGGGCCGCGACAGCGACGCCGACGACGGCTGTGCTGGTGCGCTTCATGTGCTGCTCCTTTGCTGCAGGAAAGGTGATCCGGGGTGGATCACAGGGTTGCTTCGTCGTCCTCCGGCGAAGCAGGGTCGGTGGTTTCGGGAAGGGCGACGACGCTCTGCGCGCCATCGGGCCACGCGATGCGGGCGGTCGAGCCGGTGAGCTCGACGGTGCTGCCGCTGGGGGCATCGGCGCCCGTGAGCATCAGCTCGACAGCGCGCCACTCCCCCGCCGCAACGGGGCCGGTGAGAGTCGGAACGGTCATGTGGGCTGCGAGCGGGCTGGCGTCGTCACGAGTGATGGATGCCGCGTCGGCGGCGAACCCGAGCGAAGTCACGGTGCTGACGAGCGCCCCGTCGACGGGAACAGGCCAGCCGCCCCAGCGCAGCGACCAGCGTTCGGGCTCCTCGACGCCGTCCACGCGCGCGAAGCGCACCTCCCACGGGCCGTGAAGTGCGGACACCGCGGTGATCGTCGCCACCGGGGTCGCGTCACCCGCGTACCCGGAGCCGTGGTCCTGCTGATCGGGGGCGACCTCGATGAGGTGCGCGCACCACCGCGAGGCGCCAGCGACCGCGATCGACGCGTCGTCGGTGCTGACGCTGAGCGGCTCGAGCGCGGAGCGGTGCGTGGCTTCGCCGGCATCCCCGACAAGCGTCACCGACTGCTCGAGCGGCTCCGCCCAGCCACGCGCGTCGAGAAGAGGACTGGTTGCCGTCGAGTAGCCGAGGCGGGCGTACAGCGGCGTGTCCGCGACGAGAGCGCCAGCGGCATCCCGAGTCGTGCCGTGGTTCGCGAGACGCACGATGCCATCGGATGCCGTTCCGGACACGGCCCACCCGGGAGCCTGGATCCACCGCACGAAGTCGCCGCGCCCAACGGGCAGCGGTTCGCTCGGCTGCGCCCACACGGGGTGGTCGGCGGGAAGCATGAGTCCGAGGAGCCCCTTCGCGGCCCAGTAGGGCGACCCGGTCCCGGAGTACGACTGCGCGAGCTGGCGCCACTCACCGAACCAGCCCATCGGAAGAACGTCGTCATCGCCCAGCACCTCGTCCGTGTCGAAGTGACGCACAATGCGTTCTGCGGCGTGACGCAGCGTCCCGGCTGACACCGAGGGGACCTCTGCGATGACGCCCGCCCAGAACGGCGCGGCCGCCGCGAAGCGGTAGATGAGGCTGCGGCCCTGGATGAGCGGCGAACCGTCGCCTCCGACGAGGTGTATTGCGTCCTGGAGGTAGCGGTCGAGGCTGTGCACGTCGCTCGCGACGGCATCCGCCCCGATCTCCGATGCGCCCGTCATTCGCGCCCAGAGCACGGGGTAGAGGTGCATCGCCCACCCCGTGTAGTGGTCGAATGCGCGGCCCTCACCGTCGGAGAACCATCCGGCCTCGCGGCGGTAGGACTCGTGACGGGCGAGGTCATCGTCGATGTCACTCTGCGACCAGGGGCCGCCGACCGAGCGGAGGAAGGTCTGCACGACGATGCGGAACCACAGCCAGTTGTTGCGGGGGTAGGACTCATCGCCGACCACGGGAGAGAGGTACTCGATGACGCGCTCCTGCGTGAGACGGTCGAGGCGGTCCCAGATCCACGGGCGCGTCATGTCGAGCACGAGCGCGAGCGATGCGGCCTCGACTTTGGCCTGAGGATGCTCGTCGAGACGAACCCAGCGGTCATCGGCATCCGGGTCGACACCGGTCGTGATTCCGCGCGTGTAGAAGTCGACGATCTCGTCGACGCCCTCGCCGCACTCTCCGGCGATGCGGAAGCCGGCGATGAGGAAGGTGCGGGCGAAGCCCTCGAGTCCGTCGACGGCGCGACCGTAGCCGCCCTCGGTTCCGGGGAAGGTGATGCGGCCGTTTCCGGGAGATCCGAAGCGCATCGCGGCGTCCAGCAGACGGTCGGCGAATGCCGCCCAGTCAGCGCGGGTCCAGGCCTCTGCGGCGAGCGGCGAGTCGACGGCCACGAATTCTCCCTTGAATGGTCTTCCGGAATCGGACACCAGCGAGAGTAGCAATCAAACTGAAAGCATTCAACACTTTTTCGAACATCATGTTCGTTTCTGATCGTTTATACTCGGATACGGAACGAGTCAGCCAGGAATCCCTAGCCACCCGGATGCCAGCTGCACCGTCAAGGAGGACACAGAGCATGACGTTCATGAGAACGGCCCGGGGCCCGCTGCTGCGCGTGGTCTCTTCGCAACTCGAGAGCATCGGTGACCCCACCTCGAGGGCCTCGTCCCTGACCGCCTCGGCGCTCCTCTCGAATCTCGTCGACCCCGAGCAGTCTCTCCCCTCCCCTCCGGCATCCGATCGGGCCGCCTGGCAGTCGGTCACCGCACCGGAACTCGTCGCCCGCGCAGAAGCGGACCGCGAGACTCCATGGCCTCAGCCGCGCCCCCACGATGCCGCGCACTATCACCGCGACGGCGACCGGCGCTCGTGGGAGACCGCGGCCTTCGCGCGCGTGCAGCGCAGCAGCCGTTCGGTCGTCGCCGCGGCGATCACGGGAGACCCCGCGTGGCTTCCCGAGGTGCTCGACGGCGCCGTTCTGCTGTGCGAGCAGAGCAGCTGGTGCTGGCCCGCACACGACGAGTCCCACACGAAACGCGGCTGGGCGCTGCCCGACATGGCTGCACCGGTCGTCGATCTCGGCGCGGGCGAGATGGCGGCCCACCTGACGTGGCTCGACCACACGATCGGCCGCGAACTCGAAGCGGCGTACCCCGGCATCCGCTCACGCATTCGCCACGAGGTGCGCACTCGCGTTCTCGACCCGTTCATGGCCCGGGACGACTGGTGGTGGCTCGGCGAGTCACGCCTCGCCATCAACTGGAACCCGTGGATCCTCGGCAACGTGCTCGCGGCCGCCCTGCGCCTCCTCGACGCGCCGGAGGACGCCGAGTATCGCGCTCAGATCGTGGGCCGTGTCATCGCCGGTCTCGACAACTACGTCGCCGACCTTCCGGAGGACGGCGCCATCGACGAGGGCTACCACTACTGGTGGGAGGGCTCCGCACGCCTGCTCGAGGCGCTCAACCTGCTGCACCACGCGACGGGCGGGCGCGTGGACGCAATCGCCGAGATTCCGGCCGTGCGGAACACCGTCGCGTTTCCGCACCGCATGCAGCTGAGCGAGGGCTGGTTCGTTTCCGTCTCGGACTCCCGCGCGCGCAGCTCCAGCTCACGCCCGTGGCGACTCCTTGAACGCGCGGCCGAGACCATCGAGGACAGGGATGCCGCAGCATTCGCACGCGCCCACACCCCGGTCGTCGACGCCGACGAGACGATGAACCTGGCGCGCATCATCCAGGAGCTCACGGGCGCCGTCGAGACGCGCACGAGCACACGGCAGCATCCTCCTCTTCCCTCTCGCGTCTGGCTGCCGTCGACGCAGATGCTTCTCGCACGGGAGCACGGCGGCTCGCCCCGCGGACTGACCGTCGTCGCCAAGGGCGGCCACAACGCTGAGAGCCACAACCACAATGACGTCGGCTCGGTGATCGTCGCGAGCGACGGCATCCCTGTCATCGTCGATGCCGGGCGCCCCACCTACACGGCCGAGACATTCGGCGAGAACCGCTACCGCATGTGGATGATGCAGAGCGACTGGCACAGCGTCCCCGTCATCGCGGGCCACTCGCAGGGTGTCGGTCGGGAGTTCGCCGCATCGGATGTTTCGCCGCGCACTCCCGACGCGACGCGCGACGACGCGCTCTCGCTCGAGCTTGCCGGTGCGTACGGTCTCGGCGATCGGATGAGCTGGCGGCGCACCGTGCGTCTGGGCCGCGGTGAGCGCGAGGTCATCGTGAGGGATGCCTGGAGCTGGCACGACGAGCATCCCGGTGGAACGGACGAGGTCCGCTTCCTTCTCGCGGGCGAGGTCACGCTCGGCGAGCGGCGAGCGACCGTCGTGCCGCTCGACGGTGCCTCACCGGTGGAGATCACGTGGGCCGGGCCCGCGACTGGCTCGCTCCTCGCGAAGGAGCTCGACGACCCTACACTCGTGGATGTGTGGGGAACCAGACTCACTCGGCTGGACATCGACGTATCAGCGGTGTCGGAGCTCGCGGTGACGATACGTCAGACCACCGTCGGCGATCGCGGCGCACACAGCACGAGCGTTCACGACATGGGCGCAGGCAGCGCGAACGCAGACAGCACTGACGCAGGTGGTACTGGCGCAAACGGTACCGACGCACCCAGCATGGACGCACACAGTCCGGACTCAGAAGGAGCACGATGAACGAGCCCGCCGCACCGCTGGCCGCCTCACGCCGCCGAGCCATCATGCGCGCGCTCGCTGCGCGCGGCTCCGTCAGGATCGCCGCCCTCACCGAGGAGCTCGGCGTCACGACGGTGACGCTGCGTCGTGATCTGAAGCAGATGGAGGCCGATGGTCTGGTCGTGCGCGTCCACGGCGGCGCCGTGCTCCCCGAGGGTGGCGCGCCCGCATTCAGTGATGAGCCGCGCACGTCGATCCACGCGGTCGGTGTGCTCGTCCCCTCCCTGAGCTACTACTGGCCGAGCGTGTTGCAGGGAGTCGAGGAGCGCGCAAAGGCACACGGCGCCGAGGTGCTGCTTCGCGGCACCTCGTATGAGTTGCAGGACGAGCGACCGGTTCTCGAGCGCATGGTCGAGCATGACGGTGCGGATGCCTTCATCGTGGCGCCGAACACCGACACGTCGCACGCAGGCGACGTCGTGGGGTGGCTCCACGACTCAGGGCTGCCGTTCGTCCTCGCCGAGCGCGACGCACTGATGCCCGCGGACCGCGTGCCAGCAGAGTCGGTGACGACCGATCACGCGCTGGGCGCCGCCATGGCCGCCCACCACCTCGCCGACCTCGGTCACCGGCGCGTGGCTCTGATCACGACGCAGGACTCCCCAACCTCTCGCAAGATCATCGCCGGCTGGCGTCCCGGCTGCGCCGATGTAGGACTGACCGCAACCGAGCACGTCGTGGCTGATCGACGAAGCGCGGAGTTCGGAGCATCCGCATCGCAGATTCTCGACCGACTCCGCACCGATGACGTCACGGCGGTGCTCGTGCATCCGGATGCCGAAGCGCTCGCGATCGTCGATCTCGCCCTCGCGCAGGGGCTCACGGTTCCGGGCGACCTGTCAGTGATCGCCTACGATGACGAGATCGCGCGGCTCGGCAGCCCAGCACTGACAGCGGTGCATCCACCGCGCACCGAGCTGGGGCGTGCGGCGTTCGACCTGCTGCTCGGGCGACTCGCGGACCCCGACCGCGCCGCCCACCGGGTGCTGCTCACGCCAACGCTGATGCTGCGGGACTCGACGGCACCACCGCGCCGTTAGAGGAGCGTGTCCGTGCGCCCAGAAGCATCCCAAGCTTCGCTCAGTAGACTCATCGCATGAGCGACACTCGCGAGTTCGTGAGCGCCGGACGCACCACGATCATCACCGAATCGGGCGTCAACACCGGCATCGACTACGTCCTCGTTCACGGAATCGGAATGGGGCATCGCTACTGGTCCGAGTTCGCCGACGCGCTTGCTCTCACCGGTCGCGTCTTCGCGCTTGATCTGCCTGGCTTCGGCGATGCACCAGAGCCGGAGGAACCGCTCGACATGGCGGCATCCGGAGATCTCATCGCCGACTTTGTCACTCGGGAGAACCTGCGAAACCCCGTACTCATCGGCCACTCGATGGGTACCGAGATCGTTGCCGAGGCAGCCGCGCGTCACCCTGAGTGCGCCCACCGTGTCGTGCTGATCGCGCCCACGGTCAACCCTCGTGAACGGACAGCGGCGAAACAGGCTCTCCGGCTGCTGCAAGACGTCTCGATGTCGAAACCCAAGGTCATGGCGCTTGGCATCATGTACTACATCAAGGCCGGACCCCGCTGGTATTACAAGAAGCTCGAGACCATGCTCGACCATCACGTCGAGTTGACCCTGCCGAAGGTTTCGGCGCCGACATTGATCATCCGTGGACGAACCGACACCGTCGTGCCCAGTTACTGGGCACGAGAAGTCGCACGACTCGTACCTGACTCGCGTTACGAAGAGGTCGACGGGCACGGCCACGAAGCCATGATCACGGGCGGAGTGCAGATCGCTGAGATGGTCGCCGCCCACGTTGGCACAGAGCTTCCCCCGCGATCGGAGCGGCCGCCACTGAGCGCTGGCAGCAAGATACTCGTCTGGGCACGCGACTATCTCTATGCGGCATCCCGTCACCTTGTCTCACTTGTGAAGCGCAAACCTCCGGCACGTTATCTGAAGGGCGACTACGCCAAACCTGTGATCGTGCTGCTGCCCGGCGTCTACGAGACCTGGGTGTTCATGGAGCCTCTCGCCGAACGTCTCTCCACAGCGGGCTACCGCGTCAACATCGTCTACGGGATGAAGCACAACCGCCGCCCCATCGTCGAGACGTCGCGGATGCTGCAGCGAGCCATCGGCCGCGTGCACGTGCCGAGTGCCGGACGCGTGATCGTCGCTCACAGCAAGGGCGGACTGATCGGAAAGCATCTGATGGCGGAAACCGACCTTGGCGTTCGCGGCATGGTGACGCTGTGCACCCCGTTCTCGGGATCATCACTCGCAAAATACACAGTCGATCCGAGCCTCCGTGAGTTTGGACCGTCACACGCGACGATCACCGAGCTCACGGGAACGACGACTGTCAACGACCGGATCGTCTCGATCTCATCGTCGTTCGACCCGCATGTTCCCGAAGGAAGTGATCTCGACGGCGCTCAGAACGTCCACCTCGATGTCGCTGGGCACTTTCTGACACTCGCGTCAGAAGAGGCGATGGATGCCGTACTCGACGGCATCTCCCATCTGGAGAGCAGCCAGCCCCTCAAGCGTGACGCCTGAGCGCACTGGTGCGCGACGTCACTCGCTCCCGTCTGCATCATCGTTGCTGCTCTCGTGCGGGCAGGATGCGACGGGGGATCACGCGACCATCACCTAAGGGCGTTCTCTTCGATGAACGCGCGGAGCTGAGCCTCATCATTCGGCAGCTTGGTGACGCGCTGTGGAGCATCGAGTAATGCCTGAGTCTCGGCATCCACCTCCGCCGGACTGCCGAGCGCCTCACTGATGGTGTCTGCGAACTTCTGCGGCTTCGCGGTCTCGAGCACGAGCATCGGAACACCCGGCTCCACGAAATCACGCGCGACCTTTGCGCCGTCAGCAGTGTGCGGATCGATCGTGACGCCCGTGCTGGAGTTGAACGAACGGATCGTGTCCAGGCGGTCCTGATGCGTGCTCGTACCGCTGACGATGCCGAACTCCTCGCTGAAGCGACTCAGCTCGCTCGACAGGTCGAACTCTCCCTCGGACGCCAGGGTCTTCCAGGTAGCGGCCGTGCGCTCCGGATCGCGACCGAGCAGGTGGAAGATGAAGCGCTCGAGGTTTGACGCACGCGATACATCCATCGAGGGGCTCGACGTGGCGAGCGTATCCGCGGAAGAACGCGGACGGTAGCGCCCCGTGCGGAAGAACTCGTCGAGCACGTTGTTCTCGTTGGTCGCGAGAACGAGCTTGCGAACAGGCAGACCCATCAGTCGCGCGTAGAGCCCCGAGAGGATGTTGCCGAAGTTGCCCGACGGAACCGCGAACGAGACCTCGAAGCCCGTTCGCTTCTCCGTCGGAAGCTCGTCGGTCACGCGCAGCCAGGCCCAGATGTAATACACGATCTGCGCAGAGATACGGCCGAAGTTGATGGAGTTGACCGCGCCGATGTGGTGCTCGCGCTTGAACGCGAGGTCTTCGGCGAGGCTCTTCACGAGGTGCTGGCAGTCGTCGAAGACACCCTCGACCGCGATGTTGTGCACATTTTCGTCCTGCAGCGAGTACATCTGTGCGCGCTGGAACGCGCTCATGCGACCCTGCGGGGAGAGCATGAACACCGAGATGCGGTCACGTCCGCGCAGCGCGTGCTCCGCGGCCGATCCGGTGTCGCCCGATGTGGCCCCGAGGACGTTCAGCACATCGCCGCTCGTCGCGAGCACGTACTCCAGGGCCTCGCCGAGGAACTGCATCGCCATGTCTTTGAACGCGAGCGTCGGCCCCTCCGAGAGCCCGACGAGCGTCATTCCCTCGCCGATGTCTGTGAGGGGAACAGCGCGATCCGACGCGTACTTCGCCGGCTCGTATGCGGCACGACAGAGCTTCGCGAGGTCATTCCGCGGAATCTCGGTCGCGAACAGACCGATCACCTCGGTGGCGAGCTCGGGATAGCTCAGGTCGCGCCACTGCTCGAGCTGGGCGGCGTCGACCTGAGGCATTCTCTCGGGCACGGCAAGCCCACCGTTCGGCGCGAGACCCTCGACGAGGATGTCGCTGTACTGACCGATCGTTCCTCCGCGAGTGGAGATGTATCGCACGGACGGTGCCCTTCGTTCTCGGTGGTGGACGTCTCAATGTCGGTGGTGTCGACACCCGCTGCGGCGCCTCTAGGCGCCTATCGTACGCGAGTCTGCATGCCCGGGTCGTGCGGTGACGTCGCCGGTGGCTTCTACAGCCGCGGGATGGCGCCGACCAGGGCACGTGCGTAGTCCGTCTGAGGGGTCGAGAGGATGCCGCCCGTCGAGCCTTCCTCGACGACGCTGCCGGACCGCAGCACGACCGTCCGCTCGCAGAGCGCCGCGATCGCTGTGAGGTCGTGCGACACCATGACCAGTGCGAGGCCGGTCTCCGCGCGAAGCTTCCGGAGCACGTCGATCACCTGAATCCGCGTCGTCACATCGAGAGCGCTGACCGGTTCGTCCGCGAGCAAGACCCGCGGCCGGCACACGATGGCTCGAGCGATTGCGATCCGCTGACGCTGCCCACCCGAGAACGCATGGGGAAAACGGTGCAGCACATCACGTTCGAGACCGACGGATGCCAGAGCGTCGGCGACCCGCTCCCGAGCGTCGCTCCCCGAGGCAAGACCGAGCGAGCGGAGTGGCTCGGCGACGATGCGGTCGATGCGCTGGCGCGGGTCGAGCGACGAGTACGGGTCTTGGAAGACCGTCTGCACGGACCCGCGGAAGCGCCGCATGAGCGCCCGATCGCGGAGCGCGAGCGGGGCATCCTCGAACATGACCTGGCCGCGGGTCGGGGCGTCCAAACCGAGCAGCAGCCGCAGAATCGTGGACTTGCCCGCGCCGGACTCCCCCACGAGCCCCACGGCCTCACCCGCGTCGACGCTGAACGACACGTTGTGCACGACCTCGCCGCCGCGCCGATACGCGAAGCTGGCGTCGTGAAGTTCGAGAAGGCTCATGAGAGACCTCCCGTGTCAGATCGGGGCGTTTCGTCGGCCTCGCTGGAGTTTGAATCAGCGGTGGGGTGCGTAAATGTCGGCCCTGCAGAGTTGGGGTGGGTGACGTTCAGGGCGTCATCGAGGATGCGCGCGCTGGCGACCAGCCGCGTGGTGTACTCGTGTCGCGGGCGCGAGATGACGTCATCGACGTCGCCCTGCTCCACGGCGACGCCACGTTGCAGCACCGAGACCCGCGACGTCATTCGAGACACCACCGCGAGGTCGTGGCTGATGAAGAGCAGCGCCATGTTCCGCTCCTCCACCAGACGGTCGAGCAGCTCGAGCACCTCATTCTGCACGGTGACGTCGAGCGCCGTCGTCGGCTCGTCCGCGATCAGCAGCTTCGGATCCGCGGCGAGGGCGAGAGCGATCGCCACGCGCTGACGCTGACCGCCGGAGAGCTCATGCGGAAAGGCTCGTGCGAGAGCGGCATCCGGCAGAGACACGGCCTCGAGCGAGGTGGCAACCGCCTGACGCAGTGCGGACCCACGGAGACCGCGGTATCGCTTGAGTGGCTCAGCGATCTGCCGGCCGACACGCATCAGCGGGTCGAGCGAGCTGAGCGGCTCTTGGAAGACGATGGATGCCGCCGGGCCACGGAGCGGCCGCAAGGCACGATCCGGGGCTCCGATGACCTGGTGGCCGTCGAGCAGCACCGATCCGCTCGAGGTCAGCCCCGCATCGAGAAGCCCCGTCACCGCGAGTGAGGTGACGGACTTGCCCGAGCCGGACTCGCCGATGAGACCCACACGCTCGCCGGGGTCGATCGTGAACGAGAGGTCGCGAACAAGGGCGTCCCCCCTCGCGAGTGCGAACGGTCAGGCCGGAGACATCGAGAATGCTCATGCGCGCCTCCTCGTCGGATCGGCGACATCGCGTAATCCGTCGGCGATGAAGTTGACGCCGAGCACCAGCACGACGAGTGCGACGCCCGGCGCGATCGCGCCGACGGGGGCGGTGAGCACGGTGCCCTGAGCTTCTTGAAGCATCCTGCCCCATGAGGCGTTGGGCGGCGGCGCTCCGAGCCCCAAATACGACAGGCTCGCCTCGGCGAGCACCGCGATTCCGAACTGCAGAGCGAGGTTCACTCCCAGCATGGGCGCGATGTTCGGCAGCACGTGACCTGTGACAATGCCGGGCCACCGCGTGCCGCTCGTGCGCGAGGCCGTCACGAACTGCTCACCCAAAACGCGCCGTGCGAGCACCCGCACAAGACGAGCCACGACCGCGGACTGCGCGAGCCCGATCGCCAGGATCGCCGACCACAGCGACGCGCCCTGCACCGCGACCACGAGCATCGCGAGCAGCAGCACCGGGAACGCGATGATCACGTCGAGCGCCGCCGAGAGCGTATCGTCGAGCCAGGGCCAGGCGAACGCGGCGACGAGCCCGATGACGATGCCGAGCACCGCGGCGATCGCGACAGAGCCCGCACCCACCGCCAGAGCGATGCGCGCGCCGATCATGAGCTGCGTCATGAGGTCGCGGCCCAGCTTGTCGGTGCCGAGCCAGTGCGCGCCGGTCGGGCCCTCGAGGCGGGTTCCGCTGGTGTCCTGCTGCGTGTACGGCAGCCAGAACAGCGAGACGAGGGCGAGAAGAACCACGGATGCCGTCAGCACCACGCCCACGACGAGCGTGACCCGTCGGCGCTGCGTGCGTCGCCCGGAGCGGGCGGCGGCCCCGGAAGCATCGTGGGTCCCGGCGGCATCCTGGGCCGTTGTGCCTGGAACAGCTGTGCCCGTCGTCGGCACGCTATCGCTCATCGGTTCCCTGTTGCTCATCGGTTCCCCGAGAGGGTCTGGCGCAGGCGCGGGTCGACCAGGCGCTGCACGATGTCTGCGGCGAAGCCCACGAGCAGCACGAACAGTGTGCTGACCACGAGGACGCCCTGGATGTTCGGGTAGTCGTGCTGGGCAATGGCCTCCAGCAGCATGCTGCCGAGACCGGGAAGGCTGAAGACGCTCTCGACCACGACGGCTCCCAGCAGGGTCGTCGAGAGTTCGATGCCGAGAATGGCGATGACCGGAACCGAGCCGTTGCGCAGCCCGTGCCGCCACAGCGCCCCCGCGAGGCTCGCTCCCCCGGCGCGCGCGGTGCGGAGATACCCGCTGCCCAGCACGTCGAGCGTGGCCGAGCGGACGTAGCGTGTGAGCGACGCGCTCATCACAATCGCGATCGTGATGACGGGAAGCGTGAGCGAGGTGAGCGCGTCGGCGGGGTCTTCCCAATCGTTGCGCGGAAAGCCGCCCGCGGGCAGCACACCGGCGGAGAGGGCGAAGATCCACACCAGGATGATGCCGACCCAGAAGACCGGAATCGCGATGCCCAGCTGCGCGAAGCCGGAGAGCAGCGTGCCGTACCAGCGGTCCGCCCCGACGGCCGCGGCGACACCGGCCACGAGGGACACGGCGAGCGCCAGCACGAACGCGAGGATCGTCAGGGGAAGCGTCACCTGCAGTCGCGCGGTCACCTCCGGCAGCACCGGAAGCGAGCTGATGTACGACTCCCCGAGGTCGAACCGCAGCATGTCACCCGCCCACAGTGCGAACTGCTGCGCGAGGGGCTTGTCGCTGCCCACCTGTGCCCGTGCCGCGGCGATCTGCTCCGGCGTCGCATTCACGGAGAGCAGCGCGTTCGCGGGGTCCCCCGGCAGCAGCCGCAGCAGCACGAAGATCACGACCAGGGCGACGACGAGCGACAGCACCAGGAACGCGAACCGGCGGATCAGGTAGACGAGCATGAGTATTTCAGGTTAGTCGCAGGACGGTCAGGTGGTGGATGCCGCGGGGCGACGCCCCGCGGCATCCACTCGTCTACTTCTTGACGATGTCGTACGCGTAGAACTGCGAGTTCAGGCCGTTCACCGGGTAACCCGAGACGCCGCTCGCGGCGACCACGATCTGCGGGTAGAGGTACAGCCACGCGCTCGCGGCATCCTCGGCGATCTTCTCGTTCACCTTGGTGAGCAGTGCGGTCTGCTCGTCGATCGTCTTCGCCTGTTCGGCCTCGGCCACCCACTTCTGGACGTCCGCGTTGTCGTAGCCCCAGTAGAAGTCGGGGTTTCCGTACCAGACCACGTCGCGGTCGTTCACGTGCTCCTGCAGGGTCGCTTCGAAGTCGCGGTCCTGGAAGACCTTGGTGTACCACTCGTCCGCCGTGATGGTGTTGATCTTCACGGTGATGCCGACCTTCTTCAGCTCGGACTGCACGAATTCCGCCACGGCGGGGTGCGGGTCGTAGCTCGGGGTGTCGAGCGTGAAGCTGAATCCGTCGGGGTAGCCTGCCTCGGCGAGCTGGTCCTTCGCGAGGTCCACGTCGTACGGGTTCACGTCGGTGAGGTCCTCGTACCAGGGGTCGGTGGGCGGCACCATCGAGCCGATGAGCTGCCCGTAGTCGCCCCAGATGGAGTTCAGCAGCTTCTCGCGGTCGATCGCGGAGTAGACCGCCTTGCGAACGAGCGGATCGTCGAAGGGCTCGACGCGGTCGTTGAACGCGAGGAGCTCCTTGGTGGTCGACGAGCCGTCGGTGACCACGTAGTCGTCGTTGCCGTCGAACTGGCTCAGCGCGTCGGGGCTCTGAACGCTCGTGATGAGGTCGATCTGCCCGCTGATGAGTGCATTGTTCTGCGCGGTCGCGTCGGTGTAGTAGTGGAAGACGACCTCGGCGTTCGTAGCGGCATCGCCCCAGTAGTCGTCCCACCGGGTGAGGCTCAGGGTGCTGCCGCGCTTCCACTCGTCGAGGGTGTACGGGCCGGTGCCGTCTTCGCTCTTCGTGAGGTCGGTCGCTTCGTCGTTCACGATCCAGACGTAGCTGAGGTTGTAAATGAACGAGATGGAGCGCTGGCTCAGCGTGAACACGACCGTGCTGTCGTCGGGCGTCTCGATCGATGAGATCACGTCGAAGCTCGACTTGCGAGCCGACTGAGAGTCTTCAGCGGTGACAGCCTCGATGCTCGACTTCACGTCGGCAGAGGTCAGGAGGTCACCCGAATGGAACTCGACGTCGTCGCGCAGCGTGATCGTGTAGGTGAGACCGTCGTCGCTCACCTCGTCGTCGGCGGCGAGAAGCGGCTCGACCTCGCCCTCGTCGGTGAGCTTGTACAGCCCCTCGTAGACGTTGCCGCTCAGCGCCTCGGTGACGCCCTGCCCTCCGCCGCCGGTGTTGCTGAGGTTCTGCGGTTCGTAGAGCGAGCCGATGTTGATCGTGGCGTCGGCGCCGCCCGAGTCTGCGTCGCCACCGGTCGAGCAGCCGGCGAGCACGAGGGCGCCGACGGCCGCTGCTGCGGTGAGAGTGAGGATGCGTTTCACTGAGGTCTCCTGGACATGGTCACGGTGTTGGGGTGAGAGAGATACTGAGGATGCTGCTGCACGCGGCGAACCCGCGAGGATGCCGCGGGTGCGACGCTCATCAGCCGTAGATGTCGAATCCGCCGCCGAACCGCACCCGCTTCTCGCCCGCCGTCACGGGCACGCTGAAGCGGTTCTGCGGTGGCGGCATCGGACAGTTGTACTGCGCCGAGAAGCCACACGGCGGCACGAAGGCGCGGTTGAAATCGAGGATCACCGTGCCGGCGTCGGTGTCTGCGCTGTGCTCTGCGCGCTGCACGAACAGGAAGCGACCGGCGCCGTAGGTTCCGCTCTCGTCGTCGCGACCGTTCGTCGCGTCGCCGAACACGAGCAGCAGCACACCGCCGTCGTCGAACGCCGCGAACGTGTGCGTCTCTCCGTCGAGAGTGAACGTGATGTCTCCCGGAACCACCAGGTCGCGGGTTCCGCCGTTGTCGCGGATGTGCTCGAACGGCACCGTGCGGTCGGCGGCGACGGGCGTGAACGTGGCCTCGATGACCCACGCCGGGTCGTAGTCGAACGTATCGATGCCGTCGAACGCGCGGATCGCCGGCGATTCGGCATCCCACAGCCGTAGGCCGTATTCGTCGTCGCCGGTCTCGATGTTCCTGCGCTTGAGCGAGGTGACGGTGACGGATGCCGGGGCGGCGGCGCGCTCCCCAGGAAGATCCGGTCGCTCACCCGCGGGGAGCCAACGCGTCTCGATGAGAGCGAGGTTGCCCGTCGGCGCGGTCACCGCGCGCAGTCGCTCGTCATGCCACGCAGCATGCGACGTGGCGGGGCTGCTGGCGACAGCGCGTTCGACAGCGCGTTCGGTGTGTGTGGTCATGACGCCTTCGATTATCGGTCGCGGAGAACTGCGCCGCGAGACGCGGCGTCATTGATCGCAACATGACGCGGGAGCGATGTATTCCTTTGAATGCGCTCTCGATCTCAGAATGCATCCTCTTCCTCTGAATGCGCGTTCTTCCTCTGAGCGCGCATTCACTGCGGGAATCATGAAGGGAGCCGCAGCTGCATCCCGCGGAGCGTGTAGCCGGTGACGAGGTTCTCCCAGCCGAGGTCGGGCGCGCGCACGAGCCGGGCATCGCGGCGCAGCAGCTCGCTCACGAGCACTTCGGTCTCCGTCAGCGCGAGAGCGCGGCCGGGGCAGGCATGGCCGCCGTCGCTGAAGCTCATGCCCGCGGCATCCACACCATCAGCTCTCTCGCGGTGCGGGCAGGCGGCGAGCGCGCCGGCACCGAACGCATCCGGGTCAGCGTTCGTGTCGCGCACGAGGATGTCGACGAGATCGCCGGGCTCGAGCATCCACTCACGGTCATGGTCGATGATCGTGACCGGCTCGCGCACGCGCCGGAGAAGATGCCCGACGACCGGCTCCAGACGGATCAGCTCTGTGAGAATCGACATTCTGCCCGCGCGATCGCTCTGCTCGTAGCGCTCGCGAAGCCCGTCGTCCTCAAGCAGATGCCAGCACGCCATCGCGATGAACTCCCGCGTGGTGACCATGCCGGCGGTGCCGTAGGTCATGCACTCGATCACGATGTCGGTCATGCCGTAGCCCTCGGCGATCAGGTGGCTGATGACGTTCTCGCCGGGGTTGCGACGGTTGGCCCTGACCGCAGGGCGCACGTCGGCGAGCCAGAAGCGCGCGATCGGCACGAGGGCGTTCCAGGCGGCGGACATCCACTGACGGCGCGTCCGGCCGAGACCCGCGCGGGTGATGTCGTGCGGCGGCTGCCGGAAGAACCCCTCAAGCCGCCGGGACATACCCTCGACCGATGAGTGCTCGAGCCCGACTGCGCGCCTGGTCACTTCGACGGAGTAGCGCAGCGCCAGGTGGTCGAGATGCACGAGTCCGTCACGACGAGCGGCATCGAGCAGTCGCTCGGCGCACTCGTGCATGTGGTCGGTGTAGCGACGCTCGACGACTTTCGGGGCGAAGAACCGCCCGACCTTGCGACGCTGCTCGTCGTGGGTCGGGCCGTCGGAGATGAGGATTGGGCGGTGCCGGAACGGCCCCTGCGGAATCGCCTCTGCGGTGAAACCGGCCTGTGTCGTCTCGCGGGATGCCCGAAGAACCTGCTTCGCGGCGTCATAGGAGCGGATGCGCCAGACCACGCTGTCGCCGAGGAGCTCGCGCCGCACGGCATCCACCTGTTCACCCTCGGCGTCGGCACGCGTGCACTGGCGCTCGCGCCGGTCGTCATGGGCAGAGAGTCCCGTGGACTCGCCCGGCGGGACCACCCGGCGATGGCTGAATCTCTCTGGCATGGATGCGAACCCTCTCGCCTTGTGCCTAATGTTATTCGGACGCTCCCCGTAACGGAACGAGAGGGCAGACGCTATGCAACACGCGCAGTATCTGATACTGATGGCGGGCTGTGTTCTGATCACCCTCCCCCTCGAGCTGCTCATCGGCGTGCGGGTCTATCGCAGCCCGCGCAAGCTGTTTCTCACGCTCGCACCCACGTTCGTGATCTTCGCGTTGTGGGATCTTCTGGGCATCGCGCGCGAGCACTGGGACTACAACGGGGCGTTCATCTCGGGCATCCACCTGGGCGTGATTCCCCTCGAGGAGCTCGTGTTCTTCGCGGTGATTCCGCTGTGCGGACTGCTCACCTATGAGGCGGTCGGCAAGGTGCTGCGGCTGGCGCAGGGTCGAGGTCCGCTGCGCTTCCGCTGGCCGGAAGGGCTCGTGCGCGGCGAGGGTGCTGAAGAGCACGAGGGCAGCTCTGGGCGCAAGAGGATGCTCGACAGAGGTGATCGTCGTGCCTGAGTACACGGTGCTGACGCTCATCGGCATGGTCGCGGTCGTGCTCGCCGAGCTGCTCTGGGCGCGGACGGGCATCTTCCGCTCGCTGCAGTACTGGCTCGCGATGCTGATCGTCTTCGGGTTCCAGGTGCTCGTCGATGGATGGCTCACGAAGCTCAGCGCACCCATCGTGCTGTACGACCGCGCGGAGTTCTCCGGTGTGAGATTTCCGTGGGACATCCCGATCGAGGACTTCGGGTTCGGGTTCGCGATGGTCACGCTCACGATCGTTCTGTGGAAGCTCGCCGAGCGCCGGAGTGCGCGCCGCCGGAAGGCGCAGTCGTGACCGTGCGTGGGGAGGGCTTTCCCGGGCGTGATCGCCGTGCCGTGCGGCATCACGCTCGCGATGGAGCTTCACGGTCGAGCACGCCGCGTCACGGGATCGTCGTGGGCGGCGGCATCGCGGGGCTCGCGGCCGCGGCCGGTCTCGCTGACCGCGGCATCCGTGTGACCCTTCTCGAGTCGACGGATCGCCTCGGCGGGCGGGTCGCGGCCTGGCCGCTCGAGGGCGAACGCACGATGAGTCGCGGCTTCCACGCGTTCTTCCGGCAGTACTACAACCTGCGCGCGCTGCTCAGACGAGCGGATGCCGACGCGAGTCTGATCCCCATCGGCGACTACCCACTGCAGCGCTCGAACGGAATGGCGGACTCGTTCGCGGGCCTTCCGCGCACACCTCCCTGGAGCATCGCTCGGTTCGTGATGCGCAGCCCGACATTCACGCTTCGCTCGCTCGCCTCCGTCAACCTCGACGCGAGCCTCGAGCTGCTGCGCGTTCACTTTCCGGCATCCTTCTCCGCGTACGACGGCGAGTCTGCGGCTGACTTCCTCGACCGACTGCGCTTTCCCGCAGATGCGCGAGACCTTGCGCTCGAGGTCTTCGCGCGCTCGTTCTTCGCCGACCCGAGAGAGTTCGCGGCCGGGGAGCTGATCGCAATGTTCCACGCATACTTCCTCGGCTCGGGCGAGGGGCTGCTGTTCGACGTTCCCGACGACGACTACGATGCCGCGCTCTGGCGTCCGCTCGCCGCGCGCCTGGCGAGCCAGGGTGTCGAGCTCGCCACCCAGACCCCCGTCGAGCACATCACCGTCGCGGACCACCGGGTCACCGCTCGCACCGCTCATCGCGACGTCGACGCTGACGCTCTGGTGCTCGCCACCGACCCGCGGGCGACGCGGCACCTGGTCGCCGAGATGACCGCCCCGGGCGGAGAGACCTGGCGCGACGCCGTGGGCGCAACGGAGAACGCCCCGCCGTTCACGGTCGTGCGTCTGTGGCTCGATGCTCCCGTCGACGAGAGCCGCGCAGCATTCCTCGGCACGAGCGGCTACGGCCCCCTCGACAACGTCTCGGTGCTCGAACGCTTCGAGGCGGGCGCGATGCGGTGGGCGAGCGCGAACGGCGGGTCCGTCGTCGAACTCCACGGGTACGCCTGCGATGCGGCAGTTGTCGACGACGAGGATACCGCGGCCCGACTCATCTCCGAACTCGAGGCGCAGCTCCACGCCGTCTACCCGGAGACCGCGGCGGCCACGGTGCTTCATCGTGAGGTGCTCATCCGCGACGATTGCGCTCTCCCCTCGCCCACCGGATGGAGCACGCGCCCCGGCGTCCGCACGCCGTGGCCGCGGCTGCTGCTGGCCGGCGACGGCATCCGCTGCAACTACCCGGTCGCTCTCATGGAGCGTGCCGCCACGACCGGGTTCCTCGCCGCCAATCATCTGCTCTCCGAGTGGGGCATCCGTGGCCACGACCTGTGGACCGTGCCGATGCGGGGCCTTCTCGCACCACGACGCTGAGAGGCCCACGATCCGCGCCAGACCGGGCGAGAAAGTGCGAAACATGCCATTTCCGCGGTCGCGGTCTCAAGGGGGTATCGAACCGCTCGCCGTCCTGCTAGCGTGACGCCAAGTTCACACTGACTTCGTGAGGGAGTGCATCATGAACATCCTTTTCATCATCATCGCCGTCGTCGCGATCGTTCTGCTGATCGTCGGCGGAGTCGTCGAGGCCGTCAAGTGGTTGCTGTGGGTGGGTCTGGTTCTGATCATCCTCGCGATCATCGGCTGGCTGCTCCGCGCCGTCGTCGGTCGAAAATAGCGACTGAGCTCGCGTGTCTGTGACCTACACCGACGACGGCGAGCTCATGGCGGCCCCCGCCGACGTCGACTCCGCCCTTGGCGGCGTCGCACGTCGGCTGGACCGTTTCTTCGACGAGCGCCGTGTCACAGCGCGAGAACAGGGTCCGTCCTCTCTCGCGCTGTGGGACGCCCTGCGCGATTCCGCGACAGGCGGCAAGAAGATCCGACCGCGGCTCGTGCTGAACGCGCACCGTCTGCTCAGTGGGGTTCGAGAGGATGCCGCGTGCGACGTCGCCGTCGCGGTGGAGTTGCTTCACACGGCGTTCCTCGTGCACGACGACGTCATCGACGGCGATACGCGCCGTCGTGGGCGCCGCAACGTCATCGGGCAGTTCCACGTCGACGCGCAGCAGCGCGGGGCCTCGGAGGCGGCGAGCCGCGCCTGGGGGGAGGCCGCAGGCATTCTCGCCGGCGATCTGCTGATCCACGCGGCGCAGTCCATGGTCGGGCGGCTCGATCTTCCCTCGAGCATCCGAGTGCCCCTCATCGATCTGTTCGACGAGTCCGTCATGGTTACGGCGGCGGGAGAGCTGCAGGACGTCGGGCTCACCGAGGGTGTGCTCGAGGCATCCGCTGTCGACGTGCTCGCGATGGCCGGACGCAAGACCGCCCACTATTCGTTCCGCATGCCGCTGCGTGCGGGCGCCATTCTTGCGGGAGCGGATGCCGTCGTCGCGACGCAGCTCGACGAATTCGGCCATCACGCCGGCATCGCCTTCCAGCTGCGCGATGATCTGCTCGGCGTGTGGGGGCGCGCCGAGGCGACGGGCAAGAGCACGTCGTCCGATCTGCGGCGGGCGACGATGACACCGCTGCTGGCGCACGCCCTCTCCACTCCGGTCGGCGAGGAGCTGCGCCACGCGCTCGGCCTCGTGGACCCGCGAACGTTCGATGCCGAGCGGGCGCGTGCGCTGCTCGCGGCATCCGGTGCTCGAGAGACGATGGAGCAGCTCATCGCCGACCACGCGGCCGCGGCGCGCGCCGTACTCGAACGCGATCTGCTTCCCGTCGAGCTGCAGCGTCTGCTCGCCGACACCCTTCGATCTGCGCGCGAGCGATCGTCATGACTCGGCGGGCCGTGAGCGACGCCGACGCGCTGCGTCGGTACACGCGCTGCGCCCGCTCCAGTTCAGCTCGGGTCATCGACCAGTACTCCACGTCGTTCGGGCTCGCGACGCGCATGTTCGACCGATCCACTCGCGAGCACATCCGCGCGGTGTACGGACTCGTGCGCGTGGCCGATGAGATCGTCGACGGCGCCGCCGCCGAAGCCGGGCTGAGCCGCGGCGAGCAACAGGCCGTGCTCGACGCTCTCGAACGGGAGGTCGAGAGCGCGATCGGCGGAGGCTACAGCGCGAATCTCGTCGTTCACGCGTTTACGCAGACCGCGAGGGATGCCGGCATCGACCGCTCTCTCACCGCGCCGTTCTTCGCGTCGATGCGCCGCGACCTCGATCCGGCGCCGCTCAGCCGGGACGACGTCGACACCTACATCTACGGTTCCGCGGAGGTCGTCGGGCTCATGTGCCTGCGGGTGTTCCTCATGCGCGACGCGATCTCCGACGAGTGCCGCGATCGCCTGGAGGTGGGCGCACGCCACCTGGGTGCGGCGTTTCAGAAGATCAACTTCCTGCGCGACCTCGCGGAGGACTGGAACGCTCTCGGACGCAACTACTTTCCGGGAATCGACCCCACCGCGCTCACCGAAGACGAGAAGTGCGCGCTGCTCGACGACATCGACCAGGACCTCGATGTCGCACGCACCGCGATCGGGGAGCTGCCGAGGCACTGCCGCGTCGCGGTCTCGGCTGCGCACGCCTTCTTCAGCGCGCTCAGCGCACACGTGCGCTCGACTCCCGCGAGCGACATCATGACGACGCGCGTTCGCGTCCCGACGATGCAGAAGGCGGCGATCCTCCTGCGCGTCCGCCTGGGCATCGGGGCGCGGGCCTGATGGCGCGCCGCGTCGTCGTCATCGGAGCGGGAATCGCGGGGCTCGCCACGGCCGCGCTTCTTCAGCGCGAGGGCTGCTCGGTCACGGTCCTCGAGGCGCAGAGCGAGGTCGGCGGACGCGCTCGGCACTGGGACAGCGGCGGGTTCCGCTTCGACCGCGGACCGTCGTGGTTTCTCATGCCCGAGGTGTTCGATCACTTCTACCGGCTCATGGGCACCTCATCCGACGAGCAGCTCGATCTCCAAAGACTCGATCCGGGCTATCGCGTCTTCGCGGAGGGGGCGGTCCGACCGCTCGACATCGCGGACCGCGCGACGAACATCCGAACCTTCGACGCGATCGAGCCGGGCGCGGGCGAACGGCTGGCCGCGCACCTCGACTCGGCGGCCGACACGTACCAGACGGCCATGCGCGACTTCCTCTACACGACGTTCAGCTCACTGCGCCCGTTCTTAACCGGGGCCACGCTTCGGCAGGCATCCCAACTTCAGCGAATGCTGCGCGTGCCGCTCGACCGCTTCGTCGCCGAGTCGTTCCGCACGCCGGTTCTGCAGCGCACTCTGAGCTTTCCCGCGGTGTTCCTCGGCTCAGCTCCCTCGCGCACGCCGAGCCTGTACCACCTCATGAGCCACCTCGACATGGACGATGGCGTCTGGTACCCGACGGGCGGCATCGCGCGCGTCATCGAGACGATCGAAGCCCTCGCGCGCGACGCCGGGGCGAAGATCCGCTGCGAGGCCGAGGTCACCGCGATCGAGACGACGGGATCGGGCCGGCGCGCACGCGTGACGGGGGTGGTGGTGAGGGATGCCGCGGGAGCGGAGATCCGCGTGCCCGCAGACGTCGTCGTCGCGGCCGGCGACCTTCACCACATCGAGACGACGCTGCTTCCACCAGAGCTGCAGACCTATCCCGAGTCCTGGTGGCGGAAGCGCGAGCCCGGCCCCGGCGGCGTTCTCGCCTACCTGGGGCTGCGCGGCAAGACTCCGACCCTGCTGCACCACAACCTGTTCTTCGTCGATGACTGGGAGCGCAATCTCGACGCGGTGTTCGGCGGAGAGGCATCCCTCCCCACTCCGACCTCCACCTACGTGTGTCGTCCGAGCGCGACGGACGTCAGCGTCGCCCCGCCGGATGGCGAGAACCTGTTCCTCTTCGTGCCGGTGCCCGCTGACCCCGCGATCGGGCACGGGGGCGATGACGGACGAGGCGACGCAGGTGTCGAGGCGATCGCGGACGCGGCGATCGACTACGTGGCGGAGCGCGCCGGCATTCCGGATCTGCGTGACCGCATTGTGCTGCGACGCACCGTCGGCCCGGCCGATTTCGAACGCGATCTGCACGCCTGGCGCGGCGGTGCACTCGGCCCGGGGCACACGCTGCGGCAGAGCGCTTTCCTTCGCGGTCGAAACGCGTCGCGCACGGTTGACGGGTTGCTGTATGCCGGCGGCAGCACGATTCCCGGAGTGGGACTGCCGATGTGTCTGATCAGCGCTGAGCTCGTGGTGAAGCGACTGCGCCGCGACAGCTCGCGTCACCCGCTGCCGGAAGGCTAGAGCAGGTCGAACGGCCCATCGCGCCAGGTCGGATGCTGCGGCACCCAGCCCAGCGACGAAGCCTTCGCGTTGCTGCTCGATCGCCCCTGAGCGCGTGCCGTGATGCGGATCGGCGCACCTCCAGCGGCCCAGACGAGCGCTGGCCCCCATTCGGCGACGTCGGCCGGGTCATCGTCCACGATGTTCACGATGCCATGTGGCCAGTCGAGCGCCATGACCACCGCCCGAGCGGCGTCATCCGCATGCACGAACGAGGTGCGGCGCACGCTGGCCTCGACGGTTCCCGATTCCGCACGACGGAGCAGCGTGCCGTGCCGACCGTACCAGGTTCCGGGCCCGTAGAGCAGACCCATGCGTAGCACGACGCCGTCGTCGAGGCTCAGCACCTCGCGCTCGAGAGTCTCGACCGCCGGAAAGAGACTGTCGCCCGAGTCCGGATCCCGCGCGATCGCCACGGTTTCGTCGCCGGGGACGGCATCCGGCTCGCCCACCCACGCGATGCTCTCGGCCACCATTCGCGAGACGTTCACGCGCTTTGCGGCATCCACCAGGTTTCTCGATCCGACGATGCGCAGGTGTGCGTTGCCGGCGAAGTCCTCCGTTGCGAGATCGGTGAGCAGGTGCACGACGGCATCCGGCTGGGCTTGGTCGAAGGCAGCGTCTACGGATACCGCGTCACGCGCGTCCATCACCACTCCGCGTGCCCCGGCAGCCTCGGCCGGCAGCAGACGCGCGGCGCTGCGGCTCGTCGCCGTGACATCGTGCCCGGCGGCGGCGAGCAGCGGAACCACCCGCGAGCCGATGACTCCCGTTCCTCCCGCTACCAAGATCCTCATGTCGCCATTGTCCTCGTCACCCGCGGAAACATCTACCGGGTGAACGCACAGCATCGCTCCGAGACGCCGGAGGAGGGGGATCTCGAGCAGGTCACCCGGCTAGTGCACGTACTCCAGCAGGTCACCGCCGACCGCGCGCATGGCGTCGATCACGGCGAGCCGAGTGATCAGGTCGCTGTCGGTGAACGACGTCGCGACAGAATATGCGACTCCGGCACGCGGGCCCCGCAGCACGCCGACCTCTGCCCGCACACCACGGTCTGCGCCGGTCTTGTTGAAGAGCGTGAGTCCGTGGGTTCCCGAGCGATGCGACAGCGGGTCGAGGCCGAACGCTGACGCGACGAGGGAGAGATCCATGTTGAGCGACAGCCAGTCGACGACGCGTTGGCTGGCGGCGGAGCTCATAGCCTCGCCGCGCGCGAACTCGGCAAACAGCCACGTCAGCTCCTTCATCGAACCGACGGACAGATGCGGAGCGTCGTCGGGCCCGCGCTGGTCGCGCGCGAAATCGAGGAGCGCCGATCGACGGAGCCCCAGCGCCTCCGTACGCTGATGCACGGCATCCAACCCCACCTGCCGCAGCAGGACATTCGTTGCCAAGTTGTCTCCGCTCGAGGCGACAAGCGCCGCGAGATCCGCGATGGGGAACGATGGGGCCTGAAGGTGCTGCCAGAGACCCGCGTGGGCGACCTGGTCCTGCGCCTCACGGTCGAGGATCATGAGCGACTCGAACGTCGGGTCGTCCAGGCGCGCGGCGACCTCGGCGAGGAGCAGCGTCGTGCCGATTCCGGCGGTCGGCATGACGACGTAGTCGTCCACCGAGAACAGCTCACGGCCGCTCGCCAGGTCGATGGCGCGTGCCGAGACCTGAACGCCGTTGCGGGCGAGCACGCCAAGCGCCTTGAAGCCTGCGGCGAAACTGTCTGCAGTCTCCTCAGACCGGTGACGTGCCCGCCGGGCGCGCTGACGAATCCGGCGACTTGGCTCACGCGTGGGGGATGCCACGGACTACGTCCTCCTCATATGCGAACGTCGGACGGTGCGCTCCCCCGCGCAATCGCACCGCCGATGCAGCTCGTTGTTACCAGATGGTGACGCGCTTCTCGGGTGCAAGCCACAGCGCATCTCCTTCGGTCACCCCAAAGGTATCGTAGAACGCGCTCAGATTCCTCACAATCTGATTGCACCGGAATTCGTTCGGTGAGTGGGGATCGATCGAGAGCAGCCGGATGACTTCAGCGTCGCGACCCTTCTGCCGCCACGCCTGCGCCCACGACAGGAAGAAGCGCTCAGCGCCCGTCATTCCGTCGATCACGGGCGGCTCCTGACCGTCGAGTGAGATCAGGTAGGCCTTCCAGGCGATGCCGAGTCCGCCGAGATCGCCGATGTTCTCACCGATCGTGAGCGCGCCGTTCACGTGGTGGTCGGGCACCTGTTCGGGAGCGAGCGCGTCGTACTGCTCGATGAGAGAGGCCGTCCGCTTCTCGAAGGCCTCGCGGTCGGCATCGGTCCACCAGTCCGTCAGGCGTCCGTCGCCGTCGAAGCGCGAACCCTGGTCGTCGAAGCCGTGACCGATCTCGTGGCCGATGACCGCACCGATCGCACCGTAGTTCGCGGCGGCGTCGCGGGTCTCGTCGAAGAACGGGAACTGCAGGATGGCGGCCGGGAACACGATCTCGTTGAAACCCGGGTTGTAGTACGCGTTGACGGTCTGCGGCGTCATGAACCACTCGTCGCGGTCCAGCGGCTTGCCGATCTTGGCCGTTTCGCGGTGCAGCTCGAAGCGGTTCGCCCGGTGCACGTTTCCGATAAGGTCTGCCGCGTCGATCTCTAGGGTCGCGTAGTCACGCCACTTCACGGGGTACCCGATCTTGGGCGTGAACGTGCCGAGCTTCTCCAGAGCTCGCTCGCGAGTCGCGGGGCTCATCCAGTCGAGCGTCGAGATCGACTGGCGGTATGCCTCGACAAGATTCGCGACGAGGTCATCCATGGCGTCCTTCGCCTGCGGAGGGAAGTGACGCTCGACGTACACGCGGCCGACGGCCTCGCCCATCGCGCCCTCGACGAGGGAGACACCCCGCTTCCAGCGCTCGCGCTGTTCAGGCGTGCCGCTCAGCTCGGTTCCGAAGAACGCGAAGTTCTCGGCGCTGAAGGCGTCAGGAAGATACGGAGCGCTGCCGTGCACGACCTTCCAGGCCACCCAGTCCTTCCAGGCATCGAGCCGGTCGGCGACGAGCAGCTCAGAGAGCCCCTCGAGATACGAGGGCTGCATGACGACGACCTCGTCGAGCGCGTTCTCCGGCATGTCGAGCGCGCGCGTCCACGGCGTCAGGTCGACACCGGCAACGAGCCCGAGCGCGTCGTCGCGCGAGTAGAGGTTGTAGGTCTTCTGGGCGTCGCGGGTCGCCACGTTGTCCCAGTGGTGCGAAGCGATCGCCGTCTCGAGATCGAAGACCCGCTGCGCACGCGCCTCGGCGTCGTCGACACCGGCGAGCTCGAACATGCGCTGAATGTGAGCGCGGTACGCCGTGCGTGTGTCGGCGAACTTCTCTTCGCGGTAGTAGCTCTCGTCGGGGAGCGAGATGCCGCCCTGAACCATGAACACGACGTAGCGCTCAGGGTTGCCCGGATCGTTGTCGACGCCCATGCCGACGAAGCCGCCGATTCCGTCATTCTCAAGCCCGGCGATGGTTTCGAGCAGCTCGTCGACGGATGAGATGTCGGATGCCGCTTTCAGCTGCGCCGCGATCGGCTCGACGCCCTTGCGCTCGATCGTCTCGGTGTCCATGAAGCTGGCGTACAGGTCGCCGACCTTGCGCGCTTCGGCCGCGGCATCCGTGCCCTCGAACACACCCTTCTGGGCATCGAGGATGATCTGCTGCACATTCTTCTCGGCCTCTTCGGCGAGCGCGTGGAACGTTCCCCAGCGCGACTTGTCGGCCGGGATCTCCGTGGCGTCGATCCAGGTGCCGTTCACGTGCCGGAACAGGTCGTCTTGGGGGCGAACCTCGGGGTTCAGAGCGTCGATCTCGATTCCGGAGTTAAGAGCACCATCAGTCATGTCGTCCAGCCTAAACGAGACGGGTGACAGCGCAGACCGAACAGCGCAGACCGAAGCTCCTGTGTCAGAGGTGCGTGTCACGCTCTGCGCCATGAATGATGAGCGCACTCCCACGATCGAAGAGCTCCTTGTCCCCTTCTTCACGGAGCAGACGGCCGAGAAGACCGGGCGCCGACTGCGTCGCGTACAGGAGGTCGAGCGGCACCTCAGGGAGTACCTGGAGGTCGCGGGGCATCGTGGGCTCAGCACCGTCGGGCTGGGCATCCTGAACATGGAACGCGAGTTCGCCCCAGAAGACGCATTCATCCGGAGCATGCGCGCCGATGATCTTCTCTTCGCTCTGCGCGGCTTCCTCGAACCGGCATGGCTGCCAGACGACCGCGTTCAGGCTCGGGTGCAGGTCGGCGTCGTCGACAAGCTCGTGGCATGGATGCAGTGGCATGAGCTGCTCTCGCTGCGCGACGTCGCCGCCGAGCTGGGGCGCGTGAAGGTGGAGATTCTGCGACTCAAGGAGGCGCAGCGCGTGCAGGCTGCGTTCCGCAGTTGACGTACGCGAAAGATAGAGTCGGAGTCGTGAGATCTGTCGACCGCGAGATTCTGCGACTCGCGGTACCCGCTCTCGGCGCCCTGATCGCCGAGCCTCTGTTTCTGCTCGCCGATTCGGCGATGGTGGGCCACCTCGGCGTCGAGCCTCTCGCGGGGCTCGGCATCGCGAGCGCTGTGCTGCAGACGATCATCGGGCTCATGGTCTTTCTGGCGTACGCCACCACGCCCGCCGTCGCGCGGCGGCTCGGCGCCGGAGATGAGCGCGGCGGGGTCTCGGTCGGCATCGACGGAATCTGGCTCGCTCTCGGGCTCGGCGTCGTCCTCGCCGCGGTCGGCTGGCTCGCGACGCCCGTCATGATCGCGCCCTTCGGCGCAAGCACAGCGGTGGCCGAGCAGGCGGCGATCTATCTCGGCATCTCGATGGCCGGAATCCCGGCAATGCTCATCGTGTACGCGGCGACGGGTCTGCTTCGCGGCCTGCAGGACACGAAGACGCCGCTCGTCGTGGCGGTCGCGGGCTTCGGTGCGAACATCATTCTGAACTACATCTTCATGTATGTGCTCGACTTCGGAATCGCCGGATCAGCCCTCGGCACAGTGGTCGCCCAGTGGGGCATGGTCGCCGCGTACCTCGTCGTGGTGCTGCGGCATGCACGGCGGACCTCCGCGACGATTCGGCCATCGCGGGAAGGCCTGCGCGGCTCAGCTCTCTCCGGTGGGTGGCTGTTCATCCGCACGGCGAGCCTGCGCGCGGCGATGCTCCTGTCGATCTTCGTGGCCACGTCACTCGGCACGAGTGAACTCGCGGGTTTCCAGATCATGATGACGATCTACGGCACGACAGCCTTCGCGCTCGACGCTCTCGCGATCGCGGCGCAGGCGCTCATCGGCAAGGGCCTCGGCGCTGGCGACGTCGACGAGGTCCGGGCTGTGCTCGTGCGCTGTCTCGTTTGGGGCTTGGGCGCGGGTGTGATCATCGGCGGCATCGTCGCGGTCCTCAGCGGCGTGCTTGGCTTCGCGTTCACCGGGGACGGCGATCTCGCGGTCATGATGACTCCCGCGATGATCATCCTGGGATGCAGCGTTCCGCTCGGAGGCTTCGTCTTCGTGCTCGACGGCGTGCTGATCGGCGCGGGCGATGCGCGGTACCTCGCGCTCACCGGCATCCTGAATCTCATCTGCTATCTGCCCCTCGCGCTGTGGGTCTACGCGGCGTCGCCGTCAGCAGCCGTAGGACTGGCGTGGCTGACCGCGGCCTTCAGCTTCGGCTACATCGCCGCACGGGCGCTGACGCTCGGACTGCGTTCACGCACGACCGCGTGGATGCGCACCGGCGCGTGAGCTCACGGTGCACCCGGTGGCCGTCACTCGATGCATCAGCTGTCGGTTTTGCTCTGCTCTCCGACCTTGACATAGACGTGGTACTTGCCGTCCTTGATGTCTGAGAGCGTCACATTGGCGTCGTACACATCGCCCGTCTGCTCGTCGGTCAGCTCGCACTCGACCTCGGTGCCCTCCGTGAGCGGAATCGCCTCGTCACCGCAGTCGATGCTGGGGCGCACGCCGACCTCCTGCTCAAGGGCATCCTCCGCCGCCGAGGCCACATTGTCAGGACTGACCGTCGGCGTGATGGTGCATCCGGTCACGACGAGCGGCAGCGCGGCCGCCGACAGGAGCGCGCCAGCGATCGACAGACGCCTCGACTGCGGAGACCTGCGACGCTCTGCTCTCATCTCATCAGGTGCGGACGGTGCGGATTTCAGCTCTGCGGCCATGACGATTCCCCCTCGTGAACGGCACTCTCGTGTGCGATCGTGCGCGGTCTGGACCCCTCGCACGCTGTCACGCTATCAACGTCGAGAAGCCCTGCCCATGGGGACTACTGCCCCCAACTCGGTGTGACGGAAGCAGTGCTTCAGAGACGTCGCCGCAGGCACCGAGGTCAACGGCGCAGACGCTCGTCCATCCGATGCCACGAGCCGAGAGGCATTTCGACGAGACCCGCGATATCCGTGTTCCTGTCGGTGATCAGCTCACGCTTCTTGAGCTCTTCGAGCAGAACTGCGCGGCGCCCCATCTGCACCTTCTGCTCGGGAGAGCACGTCGCGAGCTTCACCCTCGGTCCGGGCGCGCTCAGCTTCGAGCGGAAGAGAACGAGAAACAGCACGACGGCGCCGAGAACGACCGCGCCGAGCGAAATGAGAGCGGTCCAAGATGCTCCGGGGAGCGGGCGCACAAGGAGATACGCAACAAGGTACACCGCAGTGAGCGAGCCAATGATCACCACGCTGAGCGTCGACCGGTCTCGGCCCTCGAACCAGATGATTCCCTGCGCGATGATCAGGATCAGGGCGATGACGCCAGGCAGGTGCGCCCATGCGATGAGCTCGTCGCGCGTCGCGGCATCCTCGACACTGACAGCGATGATGACGAGCACGAGACCGGCGAGGGCCCCAAGATAGAACGGCGAGCCGAAAAGAAGAGCAAAGACGACGGCCAGTCTCGACGGTCCGGCCGGCGTGTTCTCCGCCTCGCGGATCTCCTCGTCGGTCACTGGAAATTCCAGGACTTTCCCCTCGAGTTCTCCCCAGCAGATCGGATCAGATACCTCAACGGTTCTCGCCCAGCTCCGCACGTCGTTCCCGGCCTTCATCTCTGCCCCTCATCTCGCACTCGGCTTCTCAGCTGGTCTGACCAGGCTACAGAACGGGGCATGCTGGGTGCTGGCCGGACTGCTCGCCTCATTTCGATATGGTCGGAAGACGGGTCGACACCGCTCGACGTGCACAGAGACCTGACGCAGAGGGGAACGGTGAACCTTGGTTCGCGACTTCACCAACGTACCGCCGCGCAGTGAATGCGCCGCGCGCGCTGTGTGGATGCCGAGCAACGTCAGATACGGCTGGTGGCTGCGACGAGCCGATGCCGTGCGCGGCTACGGCGTTCCGCAGCTCCTGACTCCGTTCATCGTGATCGTCGTACTCGCGGGACTCATGGTCGTGAGTTTCGTCGCCATGGCAGAGAACGTGATCTTCGGATTCGTCGGCTTCGCTCTCCTCTTCGTCAACCTGCTGCTCATCCTCTTGATCCCGCATGGACAGCCGCTCCCGTTCGGCGTCGATGTGGAGGGCGCTACCGCCATCGCTCCATGGCGATGGATGCCGCCTGTCGACGCGCACGGCATCATCCGCTGCTCTCTGCATCGCGTTCGTCGGAGCGCCGTGCTCGCCATCTGGATCAACAACATGCGTCCACTCATCACGATTTCGCTCACGACCAACGGACGCGGTGTGCTCGACCGGGTTCAGATTGAGGCGCTGATCGGACTCATCGATGTGTCGCCGGTCGATGTGCTCGAGGCACGAGAGATCCATCAGATGAAACACGTTGCCGGACCGCCGCTCGCCGCGACAGACGCCGTCGCACTTCTCAGAGATCAGTGCGATTGGACGACCGCGGGAGCCGCGGCGCCGTCGCCCGCGGACGCCTTCCTGGATCACGCATTCGCGCCCCGTCCTTGGCCGAAGCAGCCACCGCAGTAGCAGCAGCACTCCAGCAGCAGCTCTCCAGCACCAGCATCCACCGATCGGTGGAGGGCAGATCAGCCAGGCGGATGTTGCCGCGACGCGCGCCGACCGACGAGTCTTGACGTATGACACGCACAAAAGACTCCGTCGTCGAGGTTCGCGGGCTGCGCAAGACCTACGGCAGCGCGACCGCCGTCTCCGACGTGAGCTTCACGATCGAACGCGGCGAGACGTTCGCCCTCCTCGGCCCCAATGGCGCAGGCAAATCCACGACGATCGAGATCCTCGAGGGCTATCGATCACGTACGGGCGGAGAGGTCAGCGTTCTTGGCGCCGACCCAGAGAAGGGCGGCCTGCCCTGGCGCAGCCGCATCGGCATCGTGCTGCAGACGACGGGCGAATCCGGCAACGTCACGGTGCGCGAACAGCTCACCGAGTTCGCCGGCTACTACCCGCACCCACGCGACGTCGACGAGGTCCTCGAGGCCGTCGGTCTTGCCGAACAGCACAGGACCCGCATCGGCCGGCTCTCGGGCGGGCAGCGGCGCCGCGTCGATGTCGCCCTCGGCATCATCGGGCGCCCCGAGCTGCTCTTCCTCGACGAGCCGACGACCGGTTTCGACCCGGAGGCCAGGCGTCACTTCTGGGAGCTGATCCGCTCGCTCAAGGCGGAGGGAACAAGCATCCTTCTGACTACTCACTACCTCGATGAGGCCGCACAGCTGAGTGACCGCGCCGCCGTCATCGCCTCGGGTCGCCTCGTCGACATCGGCCCCATCGATGAGATCGGCGGGCGCGACGCACGTGTTCCGATCGTGAGGTGGCGGGATGCCTCGGGCCACCGCGTCGAAGAGCGCACAACGATGCCGGGACATCGCGTTGCCGAACTCGTGGCCGAACACAGCGCGGCGAACGACGGCGAACCGCGCGACCTCGAGATCGTGCGGCCGACGCTCGAAGACGTCTACCTGCAGCTCATCGGCGCGGAGTCCGCCGCCGAAGGAGCACCGTCACTCGACAAGGAGGTGGCCGCATGACCGCCACAGCTTCGCAGATCCCTGCGCTTCCCCGCTTCTCGCTCGGGCGCACGCTGCGCCTCGGCATCCGTCGCATCGCCATCGAGCTGCGCATGTACTTCCGAGCGGCAGACCAGGTGTTCTTCACCTTTCTCTTCCCGACGCTCATCTACTCGCTGTTCGCCGCGATCTTCAGCGAACAGACTCTGCCCGACGGCGTGACGATGGCGACCTACTATCTGCCGGGAATGATCGCCGCGGCGATTCTGCTCTCCGGCGTGCAGAACCTCGCGGGCGACATCGCGGTCGAGAAGAGCGACGGAACGCTCAAGCGGCTCGGAGGCGCCCCGCTCTCGCCGCTGTCGTACTTCATCGGCAAGCTCGGTCAGGTCGTGGTCACGAGTCTGCTGCAGATCGGGATGCTCGTCGCTGTCGCGGTTCTCGTGTTCGACGCCGAGCTGCCGACCACCGCGCGCGACTGGGGCATCGTCGCCTGGGTCTACGTGCTTGGCATCGCGGCGTGCGCCTTCGCCGGCATCGCACTCTCGGCAGTTCCGCGCTCGGGGAAGAGCGCTTCCGCCGTCGTCATTCCGATCGTGCTGGTGCTGCAGTTCATCTCGGGCGTCTACCTGCAGTTCTCGATGCTGCCGAGCTGGCTTCAGACGGCATCCGGGCTGTTTCCCGTCCGCTGGATGGCGCAGGGTCTTCGCGCGGCCTTCCTCCCCGACACCTGGGCGGCCGCCGAGCCGAGCGGCAGCTGGGACCTGTGGCTCGTCGCGCTGAACCTGGCGCTGTGGATCATCATCGGGCTCGTGCTGTCGCGGCTCACGTTCCGGTGGATCCACAAGGACCGCTGACCCGTGCGCCGCTATCGTGAGATTGTAGGGCTGTGAATACTCGTCGCTGGTGGGATGTCGCCGTCGCGCTCGTGCTCGTCGTGCTCGGCACCATCGCGGTGACGAACCAGAGCAACACGGACCTCGAGCGGATCGTCATCTGCGCGATCCTCCTCGCGATCGGGATTCTGTATGCCGCGCTGATGCGCCGCTATGTGCCCGAACGGCTGGGATGCGACGACGACGAACCGCCATTTCTCGCCGGCGTGACGGGGCAGCTCGTGCTCGTCGCGCTGTCGGCGACGGCCATCAGCTTTGACCCGAACATGATGAGTCTGCTCGTGCTCGTGATGCCCATTTCGTGGCTGTCGTCGGTGAACACGCGCCACGCGATCATCGCGAACACGGTGGCCGTGGCCGCGATCGGTTGCGGATATGCTGCGAGCCAGGGCTGGACGAACGACGGCGTCATCGGGGCCGTGTCGATCTCGCTTGTGTCGCTGACGCTCAGCATCGCTCTGGGGCTGTGGATCACGAGCATCGCGTCCTGGGGCTCAGAGCGGTCGCGTCTGCTGACCGAGCTCACCGCTGCGCAGGGCGAACTCGAAGCGGCGCACCGCGAGTCCGGAGCGGCAGCCGAGCGCGAGCGTCTCGCCCGCGACATCCATGACACCATCGCGCAGAGCCTCACGAGCATCGTCATGCTGGCCGAGCGGGCAGGGAGAGAGGATGCCCCCGCCCAATCGATCGCCCTCATCGAAGACACCGCGCGCGACGCTCTGAGCGAGGCACGCGGGCTCGTCGCGGCGAACGCATCCGTTGCGTCGTCGGCATCCGCACCCCTCGAAGCAAGCCTCACCCGACTCGGCGAGCGCTTCGCCCGCGAGACCGGAGTCCGGGTGATGACGGACGTCGATCTTGCAGCGGCCCTGCCCCGCGAGCTCGAGGTGATGCTGCTGCGCTGCGTCCAGGAGGGCCTCGCAAACGTGCGGAAGCACGCAGACGCATCGACCGTGGCGGTCCGGCTGACGTGCGCAAATGGAGCCGTCTCCCTCACGGTCTGTGACGACGGCCGCGGGCTCGGCGGCGTGACGATCGACGACGAGCGCGGCTTCGGGCTGATCGGCATGCGCGAGCGCGTCGCGCTGGTCGGCGGTGTCTTATCGATCGAGGATGCCGAGACAGGCGTGACCTCGACGGCCGGCAGCGCCTCTCCGACAGCCGTCAGCGCTTCGCCAGTCCGTCCCGGGCGCGACGCCGACGCCTCCGCGGCCTGCACGAGCACCGCCGGCCACGGCACCCTCTTGAGCATCACCGTCCCAGCCCCGCTCGAGCCTCGAGGAGAGACTCCGTGATCCGCGTTCTCGTCGCTGATGACCACCCCATCGTCCGCTCAGGAATCGTCGGTCTGCTCGACGCCGCCGACGACATCGAGGTCGTGGGTGAGGCCGCGACCGGTCGCGAGGCGGTCGATCGCGCTCGTGCGCTGCGCCCGGACCTCGTCGTCATGGACCTGAGGATGCCCGAGCTCGACGGCACCGAGGCCACTGCCGCGATCGTCGAGGAGCTGCCCAGCACGCGCATCCTCATTCTGACGACCTACGAAAGCGACGATCACATCCTCGGCGCGATCGAGGCCGGGGCGGCGGGGTACCTGCTGAAGGCGGCGCCCTCAGAGGAGATCGTCGCGGGTGTGCGCGCGGTGATCGGCGGTGAGACGGTGCTCGCGCCCTCGATTGCGGCGACGCTCGTGAAGCGGATGCGCCGCACGGAGAACACGACGTCGGTCTCGCTGAGCCCTCGCGAGCTCGACGTGCTGCGGCTGGTGGCGGCGGGTCGCAGCAATCCGCAGATCGCGCGCGAGCTCTTCATCGGCGAGGCGACCGTCAAAACGCACCTGCTTCACGCCTACGAGAAGCTCGGCGTCTCGGATCGCACACAGGCGACGCTGCGGGCGCTCGATCTCGGGCTCATCACGCGCGGCTAACCGTGAGAGAGCCCTCTGCGGTCATTAGAGCCTGCCGCGGCACTCACTATTGACCGCAGATGTCACTCTGCTGAGCGACAACGCGGCGCGCGGGGCGCGTGGCGCCTGGCGCGAGCCAGGCTGGTCTCCTGAGATGACCGGTCAGAGCTGCTCGGCCGGGACCAGCGACACCTTAGTGCTGAGCCAGTCGTGCTCGTCGGCGAGCGCGGCATCCGTCGTCATCGGCTCGAACCCGGCACGTTCAGCCACCGACCGCGACTTCGGATTCTCAGGGCTGACGCGGGTCACGGCCTCCGAGATGCCGGGGATCTGGTCGAGGAACGACACGACGAGCATCACCGCGCGGGTCGCAATGCCGCGACCGCGCGTGTTCGGGTAGAGCCCGTAGGTGATGTCGGCCTGGTGCGGTTGCAGCCCCTCGCGACCCACCTCGGCGGTGATCGTCCCGGCGAGCTCACCCTCCGCGATGATCGCGAATTCGAAGATCGGGCCGCCGGCCTCCCACGCCTTCTCAGCCTCAGCGAAACGGCGTCGTTCGGTCTCCTCAGTGCCGTCAGACGGCTCGAGCCACGTGACGTACTCCTCGTCTTGCCCGGCGATGTGCGCCTCGGCGTCAGCCTGTGTGACCGGTCGGATCATCACGACGCCGTCGTCGGAATACAGAACCTTGATCATTTCTCCCCCTCGGTTGCGTCGGCCACGTCGAGCCATTCTCGGGCGGCGGTGGTGAGCGCGGTGATTCCCACGCGAAGTGTCGGATCGGGCACGGGTGCGAAGTACGGCGAGTGGTTCGACGGCACGTGCGCGGGCAGAGCGCCCGTCACGGTGACGCCCTCGAACAGCGCGGGGTCGGCGCCCCCGAGTAGCCAGTACACGACCGGGGCGCCGACGGCGGTGCCGAGGTTGCCGACGTCCTCGCTGCCCATCACCGGCGGGATGTCTCTGACGGCATCCTGACCGAAGACCTCACGCAAACCTGAGAGCGTGCGGGCTGTGCAGTCGGGGTCGTTGATGAGCACGGGGAACGAGTCGCGCTCGCTGATCTCGGGTACACGCTCGGCGCCGGATGCCTCGGCCTCCGCGTTCACCACACGGCGAACCGCCGAGACGACCCGGTCGCGCACGTAGCGGTCGTAGCTGCGGATGTTGAGGCCCAGCCGCGCCTCATCGGGGATGACATTGTTCTTCGTGCCGGCCTGCAGCTGGCCTACGGTGACGACGGCGGTCTCACGGCCGGCGACTTCGCGCGAGACGACAGTCTGCAGTCGCATGACCGTCGCCGCGGCCATGACGACCGGGTCGATCGTGGACTCCGGCTGGGACCCGTGGCCGCCGCGGCCGAACATGGTGATGTCGAGTTCGTCGGTGGCCGCGAATGCGGGGCCGGATGCCGCTCCCACGAAGCCCGTGGGAAGAGGCATGACGTGCTGCCCGAGCACGATGTCGGGCCGGGGCACGAGGTCGAAGAGGCCGTCGTCGACCATCACCTGGGCGCCTCCGCCGTTCTCTTCGGCGGGCTGGAAGACGAGCACGACGGTGCCGCGCCACGTGTCACGGAGCTCGCCCAGCAGCTCGGCGGCGCCGAGAAGCGCGGTCACATGCATGTCGTGACCGCACGCGTGCATGACGGGGACATCGTTGCCGTCAGGGTCAATGCCGCGCGCCTCCGAGGCGTACGGCAGACCCGTCTGCTCGCGAACCGGAAGGGCGTCCATGTCGGCGCGCAGCAGAACCGTCGGTCCGTCGCCCGAGCGCAGAACACCGACGACCCCGGTGCGCCCGACACCCTCGTGAACCTCGCAGCCGAGCTCTCGCAGCGCACCCGCGACGAGCCCTGCCGTGCGGTGCTCCTGAAACGACAGCTCGGGGTTGCGATGCAGATCCTGGTAGACCGGAAGCAGGCGCTCAGCGATGCGCGCCGCAGAGGTCAGCAGATCTGCAGTCTGTGTGGTCACGTGGCCTCCCGGTCGTCGTCCCTCAAGCGTATCCCGCGCGGCTTGTCAGCACATCAGCGCGAGGGTGCCGGCCCCGTGGTCTCTCCGGCGACGAAGCGCACGTCGAACGAGACCGACTCGGCCTCGTCGCCCTCGAGCAGCGCGATCACGGCTCGGCCGGCCGCGGCGCCCTTCGCCTGGGCGGGCTGCACGACGGTTGTGAGGCGCATGCCGAGGGCGTCGACACGGATGCCGTCGAAGCCGACGACACTCAGGTCGCGGGGCACGTCGAGGCCGAGTTCCCTCGCCGCCGCAACGGCGCCGGCCGCGATAAGGTCGCTCTGCGCGATGATCGCCGTCGGTCGTTCACTCTCGGCAACGTCGAGCAGCTGCAGGGCGGCTCGCTTGCCGGCATCCACTCGACTTCCCCCGGCGACCCACCCGCTGATCTCCGGGTAGACGTCTCGCGCACCGGCCAGCCGCTCGCGTGCGGGAACGACGCCGAGCGCCTCGATGTCCGGCGCCAGCCGGCAGGGCTGGGTCGGGCGATCGAGGGCGAGGGTGATGACGCTGACCCGCTCGTGTCCGAGATCCTTCAGGTGTTGAGCGAGCAGGCGCGTTCCGCCGCGGTTGTCGACCGTGATCAGAGGGCTCCCCTCGACGGGGTCCGCTTCGATCGCGACCATGGGGATGCCTCGTCGGCGCATCGTGTCGAGCGACGCTCCGGGTGCTGGGCTGCAGCCGAGCAGCACCGCGGCGTCGACCGGGGCGTCTGCAACCGTGACCTGGCTTGCCGACTCGTTGGATGCGCTCATGAGCAGCAGGCCCGCGCCGATGGAGCTGAGCTCGTCAGCGAGCCCGTCGAGCGTCTGGATCAGTACGGGGTCGCGGAACGAGACGCCGATGCGGGAGGCGAGCACGGCGCCGACGATTCCGCTGCGGCCGCGGCGCAGACCGGCGGCGCGCGGGTCCGGTCCGACGTAGCCGAGGTCATCCGCCGCGCGCAGCACTTTCTCCTTGGTGGCGGCAGAGACCGGCCCTTGGCCGCTGAAGGCGATGGATGCCGTCGAGGGCGAGACCCCCGCGCGAGCGGCGACATCCGCGAGCGTCGCTCGTGCAGGCGAGCTCGGCGGTGAGCTGTTCTCTCGCGACATGCACCCCTCCTCTCGTGTGGGTGTCGCCGTGTGGATCGTCGTCGACCGGCGTGACCCCGCTCGCTCATCGTGACCGTGCTGGCTCATCGTGACCGTACTCGACCGGCTTGACCATGGTGTCACGCCTCGGCTAGCTTAAGCGGACGCTCAGGTCGAATCGATTCGAGCGGCATTCTTTCCCTCTGGGACAGCCTTCCCCTCTGATCGAGAGACAATCGTGACCGTGACTTTCACTCGTCCCCAACTCGTCGCGTGGCGCAACGCGATCTTCGTCATCTTCACGATGTCGGGGCTCAGCATGGCGACGTGGGCAGCGCGTGTTCCGACCATCAAGGGCGATCTGCAGATCTCCACCGGCGCCATCGGCCTGCTGGTGCTGTGCATGTCGGTGTGCTCCGTGGTCGGCCTCACCGCGGCGCCCATCATGTTCTCTCGCTTCGGCGCGCGGCGCAGCATGCTCGCGTCGCTCACGTGCCTGTCGATCGGACTCGTCGTGATCGGTGTCGGTTCGACCGTCGCGGGCAGCCCCGCAATCGTGGGCATCGGACTTGGGTTCTTCGGCTTCGGAAACGGCAGCGTCGACGTCGTGATGAACGTCGAGGCCGCCGACGTCGAGAAGCGGCTCGGCCGCACGATCATGCCGCTCATGCACGCCTGCTTCAGCGGCGGAACGGTCGTCGGCGCGGGCCTCGCGTCAGTCACCGAGATCGCGCACATTCCGATGGCCGTGCACGCCGGGGCGATGGCAGTGATCATCGTCATCACGGGCATCGTCTCTGTCCGTTACGTGCCGCGCGCTTCGCAGCCCGACGAGGTGGGAGAGAAGGCCCCCTGGCGCGATCGTCTGCGCGCGAGCCTCGCAGTGTGGACCGACCTCCGTCTGCTCGCGGTCGGCGTGATCATCCTCGGCATGTCGTTCGCCGAGGGAAGCGCGAACGACTGGGTCGCACTCGCGGTCGTCGAGGGCCACGGGCAGGTCGAATCCGCCGGCGCGGCGATCCTCGCGGTGTTCCTCACCGCCATGACGGTCGGACGCGTGATCGGGGGCCCGATCCTCGATCGCTTCGGTCGCGTCAAGGTGCTGCTCGGCTGCGCCGTCTCTGCCGTCTCGGGTCTATCCATCTTCATCCTCGCGCCGAACGTGCCGCTCCTCGTTGTTGGCGCCGTTCTCTGGGGCCTCGGCGCATCCCTCGGCTTCCCCGTCGGCATGTCGGCCGCGGCGGATGCTCCGGGCAACGCCGCGGCACGCGTGAGCGCCGTGGCGATCATCGGCTACTGCGCCTTCCTCGTCGGGCCTCCGTTCATCGGCATGCTCGCCGACCACATCGGGCTGCTGAACGCGCTGTTCGTCGTGCTCGGCCTCATCGCCCTGGCCGGCATCGCGTCGCCGGCGGCGCGCGAGCGCTCGGTGCGCATCCAGAGCTGATCACCCTCACGCCACACGGCGCACTGACTCGTCCCGACACGGCCATCAGGGCTCCGGTCAGAACTCACCCACACTGACCGACGAGTTGTTCCGCTGCGATGTGTACACTCGCAGGGTGCGTTTGGTGATTGCGAAGTGCCAGGTCGACTATGCGGGGCGTCTCACATCCCATCTCCCCGAGGCGACGCGTCTGCTCATGCTGAAGAGCGACGGCAGCCTGCTCGTGCACTCGGACGGCGGGAGCTACAAGCCACTCAACTGGATGAGCCCGCCGTGCGTCTTCGAGACGGAAGAGCCGAGCGACGAGCAGCGCGAGGCCGGCATCACGCAGGTGTGGAAGGTCACGCACAAGAAGACGAGTGACCAGATCGTCGTCTCCATCTTCGAGGTGCTGCATGACAGCGAGCACGAGCTCGGCATCGATCCCGGCCTTCAGAAGGACGGCGTCGAAGCGCACCTGCAGAAGCTGCTGGCCGAGCAGATCGACCTCCTGGGCGATGGTCACACGCTCGTTCGCCGCGAGTACATGACCGCGATCGGCCCCGTCGATATTCTGGCGAGGGATGCCGGCGGAGCCTCTGTCGCCGTCGAGCTCAAGCGCCGCGGCGACATCGATGGCGTGGAGCAGCTCACCCGGTATCTCGAGCTCATGAACCGCGACCCTCTTCTCGCCCCGGTGACCGGAGTCTTCGCGGCGCAGGAGATCAAGCCGCAGGCTCGCACGCTCGCCGAGGACCGCGGCATCCGCTGTCTCGTTCTCGACTACGACGCGATGCGCGGCATGGACATCGCCGACGGCAGACTGTTCTGATCATGCGGCTTCTCTCGTCGGCCGACCCAGAGCTGTGGATCCCCGTCACGGGTTCGCTTGGGCTGAAGGGCCGCCGCCACCGCAAAAGGGCGATCAGGATGCTGATGGCACAGGGCAACGTCGTCGCGGGCAGCACCCCGAGACCCGGTTCCCGCTTCGTCTCCTGGCTCGCGAGTCAGGCCGCGCCGCTCATGATGCGGAAGGCGGACGGACGCGTGCTGGCGTGGACGTGGAGGGCCGACCCGGAGCTCGTGGTGGCGATCGCCACCACGCAGCGCATGACACCGCAGGTGCGTATGGCGCGAGCATCCATGCCGATCGAGTATGACGACACCGAGAGCTTTCCCACCGCGATGGGCACGGCGGAGAAGCTCGTCATGGCGATTCCGCCGAACCCGAGGTCGCTGCCGTTCACGTCGTACACGTGGGAGACCGATTCGCACCTGATCACGCTCACGGCGATGTGCTCCGACCGCGAGCGCTTCGGCACGCTCGAGCAGCCGCTCGACGACCTCGCACGCAGCATCCGCATCGCTGATGACCCGGTCGCGGGAGACGGCGACGTGCTGCGCCTTCCACCCGCCTGAGCGCGTCTCGGGCACCCGGCACCGTCGCCTGCGTCTCGCGAGTATCGGTGCCGTGTTCACGGCCAGCCGGCGACCGCGCGAAAGAAGCCCCGCACAGCTGTCTCCACGTGCGCTCGCCTACGATGGAGGCACGATGACTACTGATTCTGCGGCCGCTCTGAACGTGGCCGACGCTCCCGCGCACGCATGGTCGTGCATCATCTTCGATCTCGACGGAACGCTGACCGATTCCGCGCCCGGAATCGTCGACCGCATCTATCGGACACTCGAGAACCTGGGGCAGCCCGTTGCCGACCGCGCGGATCTCTTCAGCTGGGTCGGACCGCCCATGCTCGAGTCGCTCGAGCAGTACGGCTTCACGCCGAACGAGGCGATCGACGCGCTCGACGTGTATCGCGGCATCTCCGAGAAGGAGGGTCCGTGGTCGGGGTCGTCGGTGTACGCGGGGCTGCCCGAGCTGCTGGCCCGCATCAAGAAGGCCGGAATCCCGCTCGCGGTGGCGAGCAGCAAGCCGGAGTACCAGGTGGCTCAGGTCGTCGAGCACTTCGATCTGAAGAAGTACTTCGACATCATCTGCGGCGCCTCGGCGGACGAGACCATCAGCGCCAAGGCCGACGTCATCGCGGAGGCGCTGCGTCGTCTGCACCACCGCGGCATCGACCTCAGCCACACCGTCTACATCGGTGACCGCATCCACGATGTCGAGGGCGCGACCGCCCATGACCTTCCCGTGATCATCGTCGACTGGGGCTACGGCACCGAGGCTGAGGCGCAGGGCTCACTGGCTCACGTCGAGACGGTCGACGAGCTCCAGCGCCTTCTGCTGCCGGAGCTGTGACGACTTTTCAGCATCCGTTTTCTAGAATCGGCCTATGAACGCGCTCTGGTGGCTGCCCTCGGTCATCGTCTTCGGCACGACGGCTCTGATCATCGTCGGAATCGTCGCGGCAGTGAAGGCCGCCCGACGGCGCGGAATCGCTTCGGGCCGCATCGCCGACTCCGGCCCCGAGCCCCTCGAGAAGCTCGAGATCCGTGCTGGGCAGGCACTCGTGCAGGCAGACGAGGCGACCCGGCGAGGCGCAGAGGAGCTCGCCTTCGCCGCCGCACAGTTCGGGCCGGAGGCGACCGCTGACTTCGCGAAGACGCTCGAGGTCGCGCGCACCTCACTGAGTCGCGCGTTCGAGCTGCGGCAGAAGCTGAGCGACGCGGAACCCGACACCGACGCCGAGCGGCGAACGTGGTCCGAGCAGGTTCTCGACCTCTGCACGAGCGTCGAGACGGAGCTCTCCGAGCAGATCGGCCTCTTCGCGGGCAAGCGCGCCGAGGAGCGCGATGCTCCCCAGCGGCTGGCCGCGCTTCGCTCCCGCATCGACGAGGTGACGACGCGAATTCCGGATGCCGAGGCCGCGCTCGTCCGCCTCGCGAAGCTGTATCGCCCGCAGGCGTTCGCCGACCAGGCGGATGCCGTTCAGACGGCAGAGGCTCAGCTGGCGATCGCTACGGGTGAGGTCGAGAAGGCGGATGCCGCGGCAGACGCCGTGACCCCCACGACGCCCGCGCTCGATCGCGCCGAGCAGGCGTGCTCTGCCGCGGCCGAGGCGCTCGACTCAGTGGCACGTGTCGAGAAGCGTCTCGCCGAGGCCGACGTCGAGCTTCGACAGACGGTCGCGGCCGCCACGAGCGCACTCGATGAGGCCGCGGAGCTGCGCGACTCCAGCGAGCTGCCCGACGCGGCGACGACCATCGCAGCGGCGATCACCGAGCTGCGGAGCATTCTCGATGGCATCGCCACAGCAGACGGCCCGGCTGCCCCGCTCGCCGACCTCGATCGTGTCCGCGCGGGGCAGCACACCCTTGACGACGCCCTCGCGACCGCGCGTACGGCGCAGCGCCGCATCGACAACGCGCGTTCCGCGCTCGACGGGGCTCTGTTCTCCGCGCGCACGCACCTCGAGACTGCGCGCGAGCTCATCTCGAAGGGGCGCGGTCGCGTCGGGGCCGATGCGCGCACGCGCCTGAGCGAGGCCGAGCGCCAGCTTGCCCTCGCAGAGGCGGCATCCGACCCGGTCGAGGCGCTCGACATCGCCCGCCGCGTCTCCCGTCTGGCGCAGGACGCCGATGCCCTTGCCCGCTACGACGCAGGCCCGCGGGTCGCTCCCGTCGCCCGTGGGCGTTAGCCTCGGGCATCCCTCGAATCTGAGTTAATGGCCCGCAGCCGTTACACTTCCTGCGGAGACTCTCGCCCGTTAAGGCTCCCGCACGACAAGGACGACGCACCGAATGACGATCGACAAAAAGCAACTCGCCTCGCTCACGAAGAAGGAGCGGCGCGAGCTGCAGCGCGAGATGACGCGCATCAAGCGCGAAGCGGACCGCAAGAAGCGCAAGCGGCGCAAGGTGCTGGGAATCTCGGGGCTGGTGCTGCTCATCATTGCGCTCATCGCGGCCGTCGCGCTGATCGTGTGGACGAACCTGCGCATTGCGGGCGAAGGCCCCAAGAACATGGCGAGCGACGGCATCGTGCTGACGAGCGACGGGCAGACGATCTCTGCGATTCCGACCGACCCGCGCCCGTGGGGCCAACGCGGCGAGGCCGCGCCGGCGCCGAAGGAAGGCGTCGTGCCGATCACGATCTACGTGGATTACGGCAGCAAGGACGCCGCGATCTTCGACACGACGAACGCGCAGCAACTGCAGCAGTGGCTGACCTATGGCTTCGTCCAGCTCGAGATCAAGCCGATCGCGCTCGATCAGTATGACGAGGCGACCGACGGCTACTCGAGCATCGCCGCGAACGCCGCGGCATGTGTCGCGAACTTCGCTCCCACGAGCTTCCTCGCCGTGAACACAGCGCTGCTCGATGCGAACCCGCTCGTGACGGACACGGACATCGACAAGGCGGGCGTGCTCAAGGAGGTCAACACGGCGATGGGAGCCGAAGACCCCGACGTCACGCAGTGCATCAACGATGACCGCTACGCCACCTGGGTCTCCGATGTGAGCCAGGATGCCGCGAATGGCCCCCTGCCCGGCACGAAGGTGAAGAAGGTCGCGCACGCTCCGCTCGTGCTGATCGACGGCAAGCAGTTCACCGGCGACTACACGAAGCCGACTGAGCTCATGGCCTTCATCTCGCAGATCCTCACGGCTGAAGAGCAGTCCGAGGGGAAAGATGAGTCAGGCGACGAGGGCAAGGCGGACGAGAAGGACGACGCGAAGACGTCGACCGAGACACCTGCTCCCGAGGAGACCGAGAAGTCGAAGTAGCGGAGGCTGTTCCGCGGCATCCGTCACTTTCAGCACACGCACATGCGTCTCATTGTCTTCTGGCGTAATCTCAAGTTGTCCCTAAGCCCTCGACCAGGATGAGCCGTGAGCAAAAAGCCGAATAACGCCAGCCCCGCCGGAGGATCCAAGAAGCAGCGTCAGCAGCGGATTCGAGAACTCGCCCGTCAGGAACGCGAGCGACAGGAACGACACGATCGGCGCGTGCGCTGGGCCTGGCAGGGCGGCATCGGCGCTCTCATTCTGGTCATCATCGCTGTCGTGACGATCGTGATCGTCACGTCCCTGAAACCGGGCGTTGCGGCCGCCGGTCCGAAGAATATGCTCAGCGATGGCATCGTGCTCACGAACTCTGACAATGCGATTGTGCCTGTGAAGACTGACGCAATGCCCGAGGGCGGCACCCCCACACCCACGGACTTCAGCACGTTCGATGACGCGGTGAGCGTGGTCGTCTACCTTGACTACATGTGCCCGATCTGTGGTCAGTTCGAGCAGGCCAACGGTGAGATGCTGACGCAGCTCGTCGCGAGCGGCGACATCGTTCTCGAGATGCGTCCGATCTCGTTCCTTGACCGGATGTCGCAGGGTACCGAATACTCGACTCGCTCTGCGAACGCTATGGCAGCCGTGGCCAACTATCAGCCTGAGGCCTGGCTGGATGCGAACGCCGCTATGTTCGCCAATCAGCCGGCCGAGAACACCTCAGGGCTTACCGACGACGAAATCTGGTCAATTCTGCAATCAGCGGGGGTGACGGACGAGAGCGTCAAGAAGGCCATCGACGATCAGACTTTTGCGAAGTGGGTCGGTGAGGTCACGCAGCGCGCCTTCGATGAGAATGTTCCCTACGTGACCGGGGACGACGCCAAGCCTGTCTCAGGCACTCCCACGGTCATCGTGGATGGCCAGTTCTTCGAAGGGAACATTGCGGATTCAAGCGCTCTTCAAGCGGCCATTCAGCAGGCGGCTGGCGGCGACAAGGCCGACAGCGGCGCCAACGAGGGCGACAGCACTGACGGCGACGAGGCGAAGAGCGGTGACGACAAGAGGTAGGCCCGCACAGGTCAGCCGCTGCGGCTACACGCTGCAGACCGCGGAGATCTGACCGGAGAGATCGCAGCGGAAGCCCCGGCAGCGCGTGATCTGCCGGGGCTTCCGCCGTTCTCCGACCCTGGTCGGAGCGCGACGCCGAGCGTAGACTCCAGACATGGGCGTTCAGATCAAGCGCGTGTATGACGCGGCTGAATCCGCCGACGGGTTTCGAGTTCTCGTCGACCGGCTGTGGCCGCGCGGCGTCACGAAAGAGAAGGCGGAACTCGACGCATGGCTCAAGGAGGTCGCGCCGAGCCCAGATCTTCGGACCTGGTGGAATCACGACCCGGATCGCATGGACGAGTTCGCGTCGCGCTACACCGCTGAGCTCGACGACAACGAGGCAGTCGATGAACTGCGCGACATCGTCGCCGACAACAACACAGTCACGCTCGTTTACGGGGCAAAGGACCCCAGCGTGAACCACGCGCGTATCCTGCGCGACTACGTGGCTGAGTAGGTGAACGTCCGTCGAGGCATCCGCTTCGGGACAGCCGACGAGCTCAGACCCGCTCGCTCACGTCATCGAACATCGCTCGCGAGGCAAGCACTCCGTCGAGGTGATCGATCGCCCAGCGTTCGAGTGCGGCGAGAGGACCACGGAGGGTTCTGCCGGCATCTGTCAGCTCATATTCGACGCGCGGAGGGATCTCTGCGTGCACGGTGCGCGTGACGAGGCCATCGCGCTCGAGGCTGCGCAGGGTCTGCGTGAGCATCTTCTGCGAGACGCCGTCGATGCGGCGCGCGATCTCGCCGTATCGAAGCGGACCGTCAGAGAGTGCGCCAACCACGAGGACGGTCCACTTGTCGCCGATGCGGTCGAGCACGCGACGAGACGGGCAGTCTCGTGCGTAGGGGTCGGGATGCCTCTCGCGGTCGCTCATGCCGATTCCTCTCCACCCGCGGGCGTTCGTCAGGCACGTCAAAGTGCCTACTTCACAACAGTGTGTTGCTCTCTTATGGTAACTAATGCGGTCGCAGAGTGCGACGGCATCCATTCACTTCACATCAGTCGTTTCAGGAGGAATCACATGGCACACGTCGTCGTCTTCGGAGCTACCGGATACGCGGGCGGACACATCACGAACGAGCTGCTCTCGCGCGGCCACACCGTGACGGGCGTCGCCCGCGACACGTCGAAGCTCGAGGAGCACGAGGGGTTGACGGCGAAGGCGGGCAGCATCCATGACGCGGATTTCGTGGGCCGCACGGTCGACGGCGCGGACGTCGTGATCGTCGCGCTGCGCGCCGCCGAGGAGAACGGTGAGAAGCTCATCGACGCCATGCCGCACGTGATGCAGGCTGCATCGGCCACCGGGGCACGAGTGGGCATCGTGGGCGGAGCCGGGAGCCTCAACGTCAGCGAGGGCGGCCCCCTGCTCATCGAGACGCCGGAGTTCCCCGACGCCGCGAAGGGAGAGGCCGGCGCCCATCAGAAGGTGCTCGACCTGGTGCGAGATGACGAGACGGGCGCGGACTGGTTCTACGTGAGCCCGGCGGGCGAGTTCGGCTCGTGGGTCCCCGGCGAGCGCACAGGCACCTTCCGCGTGGGCGGCGACGTGCTTCTGGTTGACGGCGAGGGGCACTCGTACATCTCCGGAGCAGACCTGGCGATCGCGTTCGTCGACGAAGTCGAGAAGCCGACGCATCACCGCGAGCGCTTCACGGTCGCGTATTGACCCGACCACGTCCGGCGACGCCCCGACCACGTCCCACGACCCCCGGTCAAAAACGGCTCGAAACCGCGCGGATTTCGAGCCGTTTTTGACGCGTGCCCATAATTAGTCTCTCCCTATGCATATACTGGTGCGTACTCGGTATGCATTAGGGAGAGGTGGGAGATTCGTGAGCGTTAAGCACAGCCTGTTGGCCATACTCGACCAAAGCCCTGCCTATGGGTATCAGCTCCGCGCCGAGTTCGACCGGCGCACTGGCTCAACGTGGCCGCTCAACGTCGGTCAGACATACTCCACACTCGAACGCCTCGAACGCGACGGCCTCATCGTCAAGGGCGAAACGGATGCCGAAGGACACCAGTTCTACGAAATCACGTCGTCCGGCCAAGCGGAGGTCCGTGGATGGCTGACGTCGCCCGTGGAGCGCAACCGCGTTGCCCGTGACGAACTCGCCATCAAGCTGGCTCTCGCCGCAACTCTTCCCGGTGTGGACATCGCCCAGGTGATCCAGATCCAGCGCAGGGCGTCGCTCACGAACCTCCAGCAGCTCACGCGAACCAAGTACGCCGGCGGAGACCCTGACGGGCCGGAGGAGCTCGCGTGGCAACTGGTCATCGACAACCTGATCTTTCAGGCAGAGGCCGAGGTGCGGTGGCTCGATCATGTTGAGACTCGATTGAGGCGACACGCTGATCGAGCGATGCCGGTGCAGGATGCGTCGACGCTGCCGCGCCGCGGGCGGCCCGCGACGCTCGGCGCCGATCTCTCCGACGACCGACGATCACAACCGTCTTCTCCCTCGAGGGCATCAACGCCGATCTCGGAAGGCCGCGCATGAGCGGAGAGCTGCTGCGACTGAGCGGAATCTCTCAGCAGTACGGCAACGGAGCCACATCCGTCACTGCGCTCTCCGGCGTCGACCTGACAGTGCATGCCGGCGAGCTCGTCGCCGTCATGGGAGCATCCGGTTCAGGCAAATCGACGCTGCTGGCAGTGGCGGGCGGACTCAGCACCCCGACAGCGGGCGAGGTCGTCGTCGAGGGGACCTACCTCAGCGACGCGCGCTCGGCCGACGTTGCACGGTTGCGGCGCCGGACTCTCGGTTTCGTGTTCCAGGACTTCAACCTGATTCCGACCCTCACTGCCCGGGAGAACGTTTCGCTTCCGCTGGAGCTCGACGGGTGGAAGCCACGGCGAGCGCGCTCTGCCGCCGACGACGCTCTGGCCAGAGTCAGCCTCAGCGATCGCGCCGATCATTTCCCCGATGACCTCTCCGGAGGGCAGCAGCAACGCGTAGCGATCGCCCGAGCTGTCGCCGGTCCGCGTTCACTCATCCTCGCCGACGAGCCGACGGGCGCTCTCGATTCTGAGACGGGCGATACGGTGCTTCGAATGCTGCGTAGCCGCGTCGATGCGGGAGCAGGCGGCATCCTGGTGACTCACGATGCTCGGCACGCCGCGTGGGCCGACCGCATCGTGTTTCTCCGCGACGGCCGAGTCGTCGACGAATCGTCCGTCACTCCGCTCGAGACACTGCTCGGGGCCGACAGCTGATGCCCCGCCGCCCCTTCTTTCGGCCCCAGCGTCACCGTGGAGCGCGCCGTCAGCCGGCACGCCCTCGATACCTGCGAGGGGCTGCGCCGCGTGAGACGAATCGCCTGCGACTCACGATCAGCGAATGGCGTCTCGCGCTGCGTATCGCGCGCCGTGCGGTCTGGCGCTCGCGTGGGACCAGCCTCATCGTCGTGCTCATGGTGCTGCTCCCCGTCGCCGGGTTCTCAGCCGCCGCAGTCATCATTCACAGTTCACTGCCGACGCCCAGCGAGAAGATCGCGGCCGAGCTCGGAAGCACAGAGGCGAAGGTCCTCGCATGGTATCCGCCAGATCCTGAGCTGACGCAGGATCCCTTCGACCCTGGCCACGTCGTGCATATGAGCGACGACAATCCGCCCGACGGCCGGTCTCCCGATGACGCCGCGGTACGTGCGCTGTTTCCCCCAAACACTCGCATAGTGAAGATCGACAACTCGTCTGTGCGCGCGGTCACCGAACACGGCGTTGGTGAGTTCCCGGTGACCGTCGGGCCGCTGTGGGACCCCATGTTCGCGGGCCGAACGCACATCGTCGACGGCGAAGCGCCGGTCTCAGACACTGATGCGCTCGTCACCCCGGCAGCGCTCACGCGATTGGGAGTGCGTGTCGGAGACAGCATCCGCATCACACATCCGGTCGAGACGAACCTCACCGTCACGGGAGTGCTTTCCGATGCTCAGAACACGGCGGATGCCGAGGGCATCTATCTCCGCCATGGTGAGTTCGCAGAATCGATACACGCGGATGGAGCAACGTACTTCCTTCCGAACGCTCCCATCTCCAGCACCGACCTTCCGCGGCTGAACCACGCCGGCGTCACGGTGCTGTCCAAACAGATCCTCTCGGAGGCGACGCAGGCCGATCTTGCCGACTCGGCCGGGCTCTGGCGCACGTATGGTGTCGTCTTGACCATGGCGGCTCTCTTCGCCACCTTCGAGATCGTACTGCTCGCTGGCGCGGCATTTGCGGTCGGAGCGCGCAAACAGCAGCGGGCATTGGCCGTGCTTGCCAGTGTCGGAGGTCAGAAGCGGATGCTCACGCGCGTGGTCCTCGCACAGGGGATCGTTCTCGGAGGGCTCGGCGGCCTCGCGGGAACGGCGCTCGGAATACCTCTCGCCGCCGGCTACATGAGTTGGACCGACGACGGCAGTGCCACTCAGTACTGGGGCTTCCACGTGAGTCCACTCGCTCTCGGCGGCATCCTTCTTCTCGCCGTCCTCGTCGGTCTGATCTCCGCCGTGGTTCCCGCACGCGCCGCTGCGCGCTTCGACGTGCTCGCGGCGCTCCGCGGCAGCAGACGACCTGCGACACCGTCACGCACGGCGCCCCGCTGGGGACTCCTGCTCCTCCTCCTCGGCACGGGAGCCACGCTGCTCGGAGCGGTGACCATCCCCTTGTTCTCATGGACCGAGACCGGGGCGCTGAAAGGGACCGCTCTCGGGGCGCTGCTGCTTGGGCCGCTCCTCGCGCAGGTCGGCGCGCTCTTCTGCGGCGGCGTCATTCTTCGTTTCGTGGCCCGTGTGCTGAGCCGCCTCGGACTCGGTGCCCGCCTCGCCTCCCGTGACAGCGCCGCCAACACTGCTCGCTCTGTGCCCGCGTTCGCCTCGGTCATGGTCACGGCGTTTCTCGCGGTCACGGCCATCACGGTCGGTTCTGCGATGGCCGCCGCGAACGATGTGCGGTACACGTATCAGGCGCTTCCGGGGCAGGTACGCGTGTATCTGCCGAGCGATGACGGCGCCACGCCCAATGAGATTGCGGACGTCGTTCGGGCGGACCTCGACACGTCTGCCGTCGCCACGTTCTACCGGCCGCTGACGACATGGGACGATTCGACGGGAGAACCGCTGTCTGGTGAGGTGGTCGTTCCTGACGTCCCCACGGAGAATCGCTGCCCGCTGGACCCACTGTCGCCCGAGTACTCTGACCAAGCATCCGCCACGCAGATCGACCGTCAGAGCCGTGACTGGCGGTGCGACCCTCACGCTCAGGACGCCACCTTGAACCCTCAGCCGATCACGGTGACGGATGCCGCGGGGCTGCGCGCCGCGTACGGTGACCGACTGCCGCAGAGCGTCCTCACGGCCTTCGAGAACGGTGCCCCTGTTGCGACATCCCGCGCCTACGTTCACAACGACCGCGTCACTCTGCAGTGGTGGGAGCCTGACGCATCGTGGTCCGACCCCGACGAAGCCCAGTCACCGCTCGCCGAGAAGACCCTCGAGGTCGTCGTCGCCACGCCTCCGAAACCACTGAACACGCGCCTTTTCGTGTCGACGGAGACCGCGCAGAAACTCGGAATCGAACTTCAACCCGACGTTCTTCTGGCGACGACAGACAGCGAGTTCACGACAGCCCAGATCGACGCGCTGAACGGCGATCTCGAAGCCTTCGGAACCAGTGCGATGCGTGAGACTGGCCCTCCCCAGACGATGCTGTACGTCATCATCGCGACACTGCTGATCGCCGGAGTTCTCTTCCTCTGCGCGAGCGGCGTTGCAATCGGTCTCTCTCGGGCGGACGGTCGAGCCGACGACGCCACACTAGCGGCAGTGGGAGCCACACGGATGCTGCGGCGCTCGTTCGCTTTCTGGCAGGCCATCGGGCTCGTCGCCGTCGGCACACTGATCGGGAGTGCCGCGGGCATCCTGATCAGCTACGGTCTGACGCTCGCAGGAGCAACCGGAGCCCCGGAGTTCTCGCCACCGTGGCTGACGTTGGCGGCGCTCACCGTCGGCATGCCCGTTCTGATCGCGTGCGGGAGCTGGCTTGTGGCGTCACGACCGGCCGCGCTCACTCGTCGAGCGGCCATCGGCTGATGTAGCGACATTCGGCTCACGCGATACGATCTGTGTACCCCCAGTTCGTCAAGGATGCCGAATGACAACTCCCTATAAGCGCGCGAGCGCTGAGACAGAAATATTGGTTCGCACTCCCCTCACAACGCCCGAGGACCGCCTGAATCAGGATGCCGTCGGGTTCGCGAGACGACCACTCATCGACACCGGAGGCATCGACGGCCGCAGAGCCTGGGGCCGCAACAAGCGGTGGGAGTACTGGTGCGTGATGACGCCCGAGCACATCATCGCTCTCACGGTCTCGTCGCTCGACTATGCCGGCGTCCACGAGGTGTGGGTGTTCGATCGCGCCACGCGCACGAGTGTCTCGCAGAGCGCGGTGGTTCCGTTCGCGAAGAACGTCGTCTTGCCGCCGAGCCTCGGAGACGGTCCGGCACGCGCACGAGCGAAGAATCTGCGTATCGACATCGCTCCCGAACCGCGCGGGACGCGTCTGCGCGCCACGATTCCCGGAGCGCACATCGACATCGTGGTGTCGGAGCCCCAGGACCACGAGTGCCTCGCTGTGGTCGTGCCGTGGAGCGAATCGCGGTTTCAGTACACCGTGAAGGACGTCGCCCGTCCGGCATCCGGAATCGTCCGCCTGGACGGCATCGTGCACACGATCTCAAGCGGATGGGGTGTGCTCGACCACGGTCGTGGCCGATGGCCGTACGACGTGCGATGGAACTGGGGCGCCGGCTCGGGAGTGAGCGACGGACACGAGATCGGTGTGCAGATCGGCGGCCAATGGACGGTCGGAACGGGCTCGACCGAGAATGCGCTGCTCGTCGACGGAGTGCTGCACAAGATCGGCGACGAGCTCACGTGGGAGTTCGATCCGCAGAACCATCTATCTCCGTGGCGTATGCGCGGGGGCAGTCTCGATCTGCTCTTCGAACCGTTCTACGACAAGGTGTCGCGGACGAACCTCGGCATCGTGTCATCGAGCACCCATCAGTGCTTCGGGTATTACTCGGGAACGTTCACGACCGCGAAGGGTGAGCGAGTCGAGCTGAGCGGTATCGAGGGTTGGGCTGAGAACGTCCACAACCGTTGGTAGCGCCGCGCCTACTGCACCAGCAGCACGATGACATAGACCGCGTTGATCACGAGGAACGTTCCGATGATCCAGGGCAGCAGATTGATCTTCTGCATGCGCGCGCCCTGCGGCGCCACGACGCCGTCGAGGCTGCGGTCGTCGGTGTAACGCCCCGACCGCTTGCGCATTCCCGCGCCGACTCGAGCGAGAAGCCGATTGATCACGCGCCACTCCTGCGCATCACCGAGGATGAGCCCGCCCGGTTTGTAGAAGAGCAAACGATCATCGATGATCTCGACGTCGAAGCTGGAGCCCTCGTCGATCAGATCGGCCATGAGGTCAGGCGTCAGGAGAAACCGAATGTCAGAGTCGTAGCCGGCCGGGCAGAACAACCAGAAGTGTCGCGCGAAGTCTCCCTCGAGCTGCACTGCGCCACCCTGGTACTGGTGAGGCAGTGCTCCGCCAGAGAAACCCTGGTTCGTGCGCGAGTCGAGGATCGTGTGGGGAAAGCGGCGGTCAAGCTGCACCGTGATGAAGCCCCAGGTGTGGTTTGTGGCGCCACCTCGAGAGGTCCTCTGCTGGTACGCAAGGTTACCGATTGTGATGTGCGGCGCCTCCGGTGTCTGCACGATGTCAGAGAAGCGCTCTCCCATCGACGGCAGAAGGCCAGGATGCCCGGACAGCCCCGATGCCACCGGAGTGTAGATGCACCCGTTCGTCTGGGCGAGGCGCGCAAGTCTCAGCCGATCGCGCCACAGGCGCGAGCCGCGGCGCGGAAAACGAATCTGAGCGGCGAGCACCCACCCGCCGAGACCGAAGAAGAGCGCGACCAGCCCGACCCCGAAGGTCGCCCATGTCAGGCCTTCGATGGCGAACCCCGTGATCGCGAGTGCGAAGACGACGAGGACGAACACGAGCGCTACAAACGTCGTGCAGCCGCTGCGGAACGGGGGCGCCGTGACGTCCTTGTTCGGCACGCCGGCCGCAGACGCTGCCCGTCGATACTCACGGACCTCAGCGCGAGTGGGGGTGACCTGCAGGGCATCGAACCTGAAAGCGCGCATCAGCGCCTCCAGCCGATCGCGAGAGAACTGCGCGAGTTGCGCATGCCCCTCAGCTCGCAGCCTCGGTCACGCGCGTGAGATAGTCCACCGTCTTGTCGTACGTGCGCTGGGCGTCGTCGAGGTCGAGATGGAACTGGTATTCGTGTGGAAGCTCGGGTTCATGGTCGGCCGAGAAGAACACCTCGGTCACGTCGACTCCCTGCTGCGCGATCGCCTCCGCCATCGGAATCGACTGGCTCCAGGTGAGCGCGTCGCCGTTTCCGCCGGAGATGAACGTGGGCGGGAAGTCCTCGGTCACCCAGTTCTCAATCGACATGAGTGCTCCCGGAGCGAACTGCGACCATGACCGCATCCCGGTGTACGCCCACAGCGCGCTCTTCAGACTCCACGCGGAGACGCCCGTGAGGTTCGCCATCGCTTCCAGATCGTAGACGCCGCAGTGCAGGATGATGCCGTCAAGCTGGTCAGCCTTGATCGTGGGTTGGATTCCCATCGTGCGCGCGTAGCGCGGGCTCGTCACGAGGGATGCCGCCTGGCTGGCGAGCTGCGCACCCGCGGAGTCTCCTGCGAGGATGATCCTGCCGGCGTCCACACCGAGTTCGTCGGCGTGTTCGGAGACGTAGCCGAGAGCTTCGTTCACCTGCGCGGCCGCGGTCGGGAAGTTCGCCTCAGGACCGAGCGAGTAGTCGACGCCGACCGTCGCGTAGCCCTCCGCGGCGAGCTTCTTGAGGTAGGGTGCGACGTCGTCCTTCGAACCCGAGATCCACGCCCCACCATGCACCCACACGATCACCGGAAGCGGCTCCTCTGCGGATGCTGGACGATACACGTCCAGCCGTGCGTCCGAACTGCTCGAGTCGTAGCTGATGTCGCGCTGCTCATCCAACATGACGTCGGGCACGTGGGTCGACATCTCGGTAGAGAGTTTGGTCGCGCCCCTCTCGAACGACGCCCGGATGAGCAGTGCCGAGGGCCACGGAGTCGCCGTGAAGAGCACCACGACGAGCGCAATGATCGCCGAAATCACCGCGATTGCGATGCGACGCCGACGGCGAGTGCTCGGGTTCTCCATGCGAATGCTCACGGGTGCGAGCATAATCTCTCGTCCTCAAACAGCGCGGAGGTGAGGCCGAAGCCCCGCCTCCGCGGCATCCGTTCAGTTATCAGGCGTCAGCAGCACCCGACTCTGCCGGGGCCTTGTAACTCGGAAGCGAGATCTCCGCCGTGCGATCGAACTCGGCGGTGACGTCGCTGTTCTCCTTGAAGGTGAACAGGCTGACGATAACTGCGACCACGAGGTTGGCGATGAAGCCCGGGATGATCTCGTAGGTCTGAGCGACCCACGACTCGGCGCCGAACCAGATGGCGCCGAACTGGCCCCAGAGGTACGCGACGACGGCACCGGAGATGAGCCCGAACAGCGCACCCCAGTTGCTGAGCTTCTTCCAGAACAGCGCGAGGAGGATGATCGGACCGAACGCGGAGCCGAAGCCTGCCCACGCGAATCCGACGAGATCCAGGATGCTCTTCGACGGGTTGATCGCGAGCAGAACGGCGATGATCGCGACGACGAGAACGCCGAGGCGGCCGAGCGTGACATAGGTCTTGTCAGAGAGACGCGAGACGCCACCCGTCTTCTCCGCGACCATCTTGAAGAGGTCCTCGACGAGCGCGGACGAGGTCACCACGAGCTGCGACGAGATCGTCGACATGATCGCGGCGAGCACCGCGGCCAGGACGAGTCCGGCGATGAACGGGTGGAAGAGGATCTGCGCAAGATCGAGGAAGACGGTCTCACCGGACTTGGCGTCCGTGGGCGCACCGCCGTGGTTCTGGTAGTACGCAATGCCGATGAGCGCGGTGGCGATCGAGCCGACGACGGTGAGGACCATCCAGCCGATGCCGATGCGACGGCCGGCCTTGGCCTCCTGTGGGGTGCGCAGCGCCATGAAGCGGACGATGATGTGCGGCTGACCGAAGTAGCCGAGACCCCAGGCCGCTGCGGAGATGATGCCGAGCGCTGTGCCTCCGGAGACGAGGTTCAGGAGGTTCGGGTCGATGTCGTTGATCGTCGTGACGACGGTCGCCGGGCCACCAGCGTTGATGACCGCGACGATCGGTACTGCGATGAGCGCAGTCAGCATGAGGAGGCCCTGGGCGACGTCGGTGAGGGTTGCACCGAGGAACCCGCCGAAGAGGGTGTAGACGATTGTGATCGCGGCGACCAGGAGCATCCCCCACATGTAGTTCACGCCGAAGCTCGACTCGAAGAACTTTCCGGCGGCGACCATTCCGCTCGAGACATAGAACGTGAAGAACACGAGAATGACGATTCCGCAGACGATGCGAAGCGCACGCGAACGGTCGCGGAGCCGATGCTCGAGGAAGCTCGGGATGGTGATGGAGTTGCCGGCGACCTCGGTGTAGGCGCGCAGGCGTGGTGCGACGAACTTCCAGTTCAGCCAGGCACCGATCGTCAGCCCGATGGCGATCCAGGCCTCGACGAGACCCGAGATGTAGATCGCGCCAGGCAGACCCATGAGGAGCCAGCCGGACATGTCGGATGCTCCGGCGCTCAGCGCCGCGACGCCGGGTTTGAGCCCGCGGCCGGCGAGCATGTAGTCGTCGAGATTCTCTCGCGTGCGTCTGTAGGCGAACCAACCGATGGTGAGCATCCCCGCGAAGTAGAGGACGATTGCGATGGTTCGGAATGTCAGGTCGGACATTTTGCTCCTCGCTCACTTCGCCTCACGCCAATGTGAGGATGTCTCCACTATGCCACGCCGAGGGCCATGTCTTGGCCCTCGAAAGGGTGGGAATCGCGTGTCGGCGAAGCCAGATGTACTGGGTCGAAAGGCACTTCCGAAGGGAAGCGGATGCTGCCGACGGCGGAGCTTCTGGCTCCGACTGCCGCGGAAAGCGCCCGCTTTACCTTAGCGAAAGCCGGGATCACATGAAAGTCATAGCGGATTCGCGACCCTTTTTCAGCTTTGCTACGGTTAGTGCGGCGCGTGTGCTCGCAGACATGCTGTTCCCACCTCGAGGTCGAGAGAACTGGTCTGCTGAGCCGCGCAGCGGCCCCTTGAGGACGCCGCATTTCGTGCTGCCGGAGCACGCTATTCTCCGCATGGAGCGGGTTGATGATGCTGCCATTTTTCAGCATGCGCGCGCCAGCATCCGCGGGTCCGGCCCCGCCGAGAGAAGGGGAAGACTACGAGTGGACGAATCTGACCTGACGCAATTGGGAGTTCCGATCACGATCGGCCTTCTCATCCTGTTCTTCGGCGGCACTCTCGTCATGTCTGTGGCGATCAGCCGCAAGAAGGAGAACGCCGACGGTTACATGACCGCTGGCAACAAGATCGGCTTCGGCATCTCGGCCGCGTCGATGACCGCGACATGGATCTGGGCATCCTCGATGTATGCCTCGGCGACCTCCGGATACACGTATGGAATCTCCGGCCCGATCCACTACGGACTGTGGGGCGCGCTGATGATCCTGCTGATCTATCCCTTTGGCAAGCGCATCCGTGCTGTCGCGCCTCGAGCGCACACGATGGCGGAAGTCATGTACGCCCGCCACGGTCGCTCGAGCCAGCTGATGCTCGCTGGATCGAACATCCTCGGCAGCCTCATCAGCCTCACGTCGAACTTCATCGCCGGAGGGGCACTCATCTCGATGCTCTCGCCGTTCAGCTTCGGCCAGGGCATCCTCATCATCGCTGCCGGTGTTCTGCTCTACACACTGTGGTCGGGTTTCCGCGCATCCGTGCTGACCGACTTCGCGCAGGTGCTCGCCATGCTCGGCGCTGTCGTCGTGATCATTCCGACCGTGTTCTTCCTCGCGGGAGGCCCGAGCATGTTCGTCGAGGGCGCGAAGAACCTGACGCCGCAGCAGAGCAACTTCTTCTCGTCTGACGCCTTCCTCAACCAGGGTGCCCCGTACATCGCGGCTGTTCTTGCCTACGCCATCGGGAACCAGACGATCGCTCAGCGCCTCTTCGCGGTTCGCGAGGACCTCATCAAGAAGACCTTCGTGACCGCCACCGTCGGCTACGGCGCAACGGTGATCGGCATCGGGATGCTCGGAGTCATGGCCCTGTACCTGGGCATCGAACCGCTCGGCGGAGACCCGAACAACCTGGTTCCTCAGGTCGCTGCGAGCTTCCTCGGGCCGGTACTCCTGTGCCTCTTCTTCATCATGATCATCGGCTCGCTCGCCTCGACCGCGGACTCCGACCTCGCGGCGCTGTCGTCGATCATGATGGCCGACGTGTACGGCCAGAACATCGCGGGCAAGGCGAAGGCCAACCCCAAGACCATGCTGCTCGTCGGGCGCATCACCATGGTCGTCGCGACCGGAGGAGGCCTGTTCTTCGCGAGCGGGCAGATGAACATCCTCGACCTGCTGGTCTTCGTCGGTGCGCTCTGGGGCGCACTGGTCTTCCCCGTGATCGCGAGCTTCTACTGGAACAAGATCACCAACCTCGCCTTCACGGTGTCTGTGCTCGCGGCTCTCGTCGTGTTCATCCCGGTGCGCTTCTCCTGGATCCCGATGGACGGCGCCATCGGCATCCTGACCGACGTGCTCTCCGTGATCGGCATCGGTGTCGTTCTCGGGCTCATGGCGTTCGGCTTCTTCGGCAAGAAGGTCGCGCTCGTCGTCGGAGGCGTCGCCATCGTGGCATCCGCTCCGTTCGGCATCGGTTTCCTGCACGACTATGCGGTGCTCTCGGGCTCACTGGTCGCCTACTCGGTGAGCACGATCATCTGCTACCTACTGTCGTTCCGCAGCAAGGCCGACTTCGACTTCGAGCTCATCAAGAAGCGCACGGGTGACTTCGACACCGAAACGCCGAATGACGACCGTCTCGACACCGTCGAGCCCGTTGCCGCCGGCACGGAGCACGACGAATCCGCCGACGCGACGAACCGATAGGAGAGACCATGGACGTCATTCTGCTCACACTGTATGTGCTGATCTGGCCGGCCATCGTCGCCGGTGTGCTGTTCTTCATCGCTCGCGGCTTCTTCCGTGAGTGGCGAGAGGCACGTCGCGAGGGCCGTCGTCTGATCTGATCACCAGCCTGATCTGACCGCCGAGTCTGATCTGAACGCCGAGTCTGCGCCACGTGTGTCCGCTAAATGCGGCGCACGTGGCGCACCGGTTTCAGCCGCGCGGGAGCATCGCTCGCAGGCGTGAACTCGCACGTGAACTTTCCGTCATATCCGAAGAGGTACCCGAACACCGGGTTCTCCACCCGCAGCGTGATGCGGTAGCACGCCTCGTCATCGTCGAAGCGCTCGTGCAGGTCGGCGTACCCGCTGAACAGCATGGGAAATCGGAACCCGAGAAGCCCTTCATAGAAGCGCTGCGCACCTGAGCGCAGCCGAAAGCCGCCCTCATCGTCGACTCTGAGATCGAGGTCGGTCACGAGATGCTGGTGCGTGCCGAGATAGTCGACCACACCCCGTGGCCCCTGCACCATCGTCGCGTCGAATCGTGTCGTCCGGCGACCCGCCTGGTACTCGCGCACGAACGTCACGATCTCCCGCCCGTATGGATCACGGTACGGGTAGTTCTCGATCGTGAACGGAACGTCCTGTCCTGTCACAGGGGTGAGGATGTTGCGAAGCCGACCGAACTCGAGAAACGGTATCGTCCACCATCGGCCGCGAGTGATTGTCAGCCGACCGCGCCCCGTGCACGCATAGCCCGCGTCGAGGCCGACGCCGAAGCGCTTCTGCATCATGGGGTGCAGTCGAGCGAAGTCCGCGCCGAGAGCGCTTTCGAAGATCGAGGTCATGGTGCTTCGAGAGTACCGAGAGACGTCGGTGCTCCCGACATCGCATCGCCTCTGCGCGGAGCACGCCGACATCGGCGGGCGAGCGGGCGCTCGGGTTGCCAGAATGCCAGCAATGAAAGCAGTGACCAGCGCTCGGGTGGGATGCCGCTCTCGGCCCAGATCCTCAGTCGGTCGAAGCTCCACGCCGTCATCCATCCGATGACCCGCCGCATGATGAGCCGATCGATGAGCCGGCCCCACCCCGGTTCGTAGTCGTAGCCGGTGATGAACGTCACTCCGTCGCCTGTCGGAACGTAGCGCCAGTATCCGCGACCGCCTCCGAGCGGTGACAGTGGGTCCGCGGTCGTGAACTTCAGGGCAGAGGTTCGCGTGCCGCCCGAATGCGACCGCTCACCGATCGATGTTCCCGTACCGACGATCGTGTGCCAGAGCACGCGTCGCTCGTAGCGGAACCGATAGCCTTTCGACGCGAGCTCATCGATCGGTGTTATCGAGCTCAACCGCTGACCCCGATACCTGCCCGAAGCGAGAGCATCGATCGGTGTGATCGAGCTGAACCGCAGGTCCCACCGAGAGTGCTCCGCGGGGTTCTGCGTCAGCTCCCACACACGGTCGAGATCTGCGCGAATCGAGATCTCAACGTAGATTCCGCGACGTGACATGCTCCTACTCGTGGTCCGGCGTCGGCGCTTCCTCCTGCTGCACGGGCACAGCACCGGTCGCGACGGGGATCTCCTGCGTGAGCGGCGCCTCCGCGGCCATCTCGAGAGCCTCTTCCGTCTCGAACTGCTCTTCGCTGTCTTCGCCGCGGAACTGCGTCATGTACAGATCGAAGTACGCCCCGCGCTTCTCAAGCAGCTCGTCGTGCGTGCCCTGCTCGACGATCGCGCCGTGCTCCATCACGAGGATCGTGTGGGCATCGCGAATGGTCGAGAGGCGGTGCGCGATCACGAACGAGGTGCGGTCGGTGCGCAGAGCAGACATCGCGTTCTGCACGAGCAGCTCCGTGCGCGTGTCGACCGAGCTCGTCGCCTCATCGAGAATGAGAAGCGACGGGTTCGCGAGGAACGCGCGGGCGATCGTGATGAGCTGCCGTTCCCCCGCCGAGACGCTGCCGCCCTCGGCATCCACCACTGTGTCGTAGCCCTCGGGCAGCTGCCTCACGAAGCGGTCGACCATCGTCGCAGTGGCTGCCTCGACAACCTCGTCATCGGTGGCATCGAGACGTCCGTACCGAATGTTCTCGCGGATCGTCCCCTCGAACAGCCACGTGTCCTGCAGAACCATGCCGACCTGCGACCGCAGATCCGCGCGCGACAGCTCACGCGTGTCGATACCATCGAGCAGGATGCGTCCACCAGTGATCTCGTAGAAGCGCATCACCAGGTTCACAAGCGTCGTCTTGCCCGCACCCGTCGGCCCCACGATCGCGACGGTCTCGCCGGGTTGGACGTCGAAGGAGACGCCCTCGATGAGCGGGGTGTCCGGCGAGTAGCTGAACGACACGTCCTCGAACCGCACATGTCCGCGCGTGGTCTCCGGCAACTCGGCGCGAACGTCGTCGGGCTCCTGCTCCTCGGCATCCAGCAGCTCGAATGTGCGCTCTGCCGACGCGACACCCGACTGCACCATGTTCGCGACGCCCGCCATCTCGCTGATGGGCTGCGTGAACTCGCGGGAGTACTGGATGAACGCGGTCGCGTCACCGAGCGTCATCTGGCCGGATGCTACGCGGAGACCTCCCACGACAGCGATGAGCACGTAGGAGAGGTACGACACGAACTGCATCGCCGGCATGATCATGCCCGAGACGAACTGCGCCCCGAACGACGCCTTGAAGAGCTTCTCGTTGCGCTCGTCGAACTCACGCAGCATCTCCTCGTCGCGGCCGTAGGCGCGCACGAGCTCAAGGCCCGAGAAGGACTCTTCGACGTGGCCGTTCAGGGTTCCCGTGCTCTTCCATTGCTCAGTGAAGAGCTTCTGGGAGCGCACCCCGATGACCCCGGCGATGACGCCCGAGAGCGGCAGCGCGATGAGCGCGATGAGCGCGAGCTGCCACGACACGATGAACATCATCGCCGCGATTCCGATGATCGTGAGCGCCGACTGCACGAGCTGCGAGAACGCCTGCTGGAGAGCGTTCTGCACGTTGTCGACGTCGTTCGTGACGCGCGACATGAGATCGCCGCGCTGGCGCGTGTCGAAGTAGCTGAGCGGCAGGCGATTGAGCTTGACCTCGATGTCTTCACGCAGACGGTAGACGACGCGCATCACGAGGGCGTTCAGAATGAAGCCCTGCGCCCACATGAGGATCGATGCGACGACGTACATACCGAGGACGATGAAGATGAGACGGCTCAGCTCGACGAAGTCGATACCCTGTCCGGGCACCACGTCCGCGGTCGCGAGCATCTGGGCGAAGTCGGCCTGACCGGCATCCTTCGCCTGTTCGATGATCGTCTCAAGCGGCACGCCTTCGGGAAGCTGCGCACCGATGACTCCGTTGAAGATGACGTCCATGGCGAGACCGAGGATCTTCGGCGCGATGACCGTGAGCACGACGGATGCCACAACCAGCACGACCACGAGTGTCATACCGGCGCGCTCCGGCTTCAGCAGCCCAAACAGGCGCTTCGCCGACGGCCAGAAGTGCTTCGCCTTCTTCGCGGGGGCGTCGCCGAACATGTCGCCGTCGGCCTCCGCCGGCGCGTACTCGAGCAGTTCGTCGTCCGTCTTCGCCGCTTCGGCCTCAGCGATGGGGGATGCCGCGGGAGCGGCGTCTCTGTCTTTGCGACGCGCCATCAGGCCACCCCCTCCACACTCAACTGGGATCTCACGATCTCCTGATAGGTCTCGTTCGTCTCGAGCAGCTCATCGTGCGTGCCGCGTCCGACGATGACGCCCGCGTCAAGCACAATGATCTCGTCGGCCTCGCGAATCGTTGAGACGCGCTGTGCGACGACGATGACCGCGGCATCCGTGATGGACTCGGCGAGTGCCTCGCGCAGTCGAGCGTCGGTGGAGACGTCGAGTGCGGAGAACGAATCGTCGAAAAGGAAGACCTTGGGCCTCGCGACCAGTGCTCGGGCGATGCAGAGTCGCTGGCGCTGGCCGCCCGAGACGTTGGTTCCTCCCTGTGCGACGGGTTCATCGAGGCCCTTGGGTTTCGCGGAGACGAAGTCGTCCGCCTGGGCGATGCGCAGAGCCTCCCAGAGCTCGGCGTCTGAGGCATCCGGGTTTCCGAATTGAAGATTCGAGCGGATAGTGCCCGAGAACAGGTACGGCTTCTGCGGAACCAGGCCGATCACGCTCGCCAGCTGCGCCCGCGTGAGGTCTTCGACGGAGGACCCATCGATCGTGATTCGGCCGGACTGCACGTTGTACAGATTCGGCACGAGATTCACGAGCGTCGATTTACCAGCGCCGGTCGAGCCGACAATCGCCGTCGTCGTGCCCGGGGATGCCGTGAAGCTGACGTCGTCGAGAACAGGGCGCTCAGCTCCGGGGTAGCCGAACGTGACGCCGTCGAACTCGACGACTCCGGTGGACGGAGTCGGGACATCGGGTGCCTTCTTCGGCGCGTGCTCGCTCTCACGCAGGACGTCGTCGATGCGCTCGGCACAGACCACGGCTCGAGGAATCATCATGACCATGAAGACGCCCATCATGACGGCGACGAGAATCTGCAGCAGGTACTGCAGGAAGGCCGTGAGCGACCCGACTTGCATGTCTCCCGCGTCCACGCGGTGACCGCCGAACCACAGAACCGCCGCAGTGGCGAGGTGCAGAATCATCATGATGACCGGGAACATCAGCACGAAAATGTTGCCGACGCGCACAGAGACGCGGGTGATCTGCTCGTTCGCGGTGCGGTAGCGAGCGGTCTCGTGAGGCTCCCGAACGAACGCGCGGATGACGCGGATGCCCACGATCTGCTCGCGCAGCACGCCGTTGATCGTGTCGATGCGATCCTGCATCTCGCGGAACAGCGGAAGCAGGAGTTTGACCAAGATGCCGACGACGACGAAGAGCACGGGAACGGAAACCCAGACGAGCCATGAGAGCCCGACGTCTTCGCGCAGCGCCATGATGATGCCGCCGATGCACATGATCGGCGTCGACACCATGAAGTTGAGTGTCATGAGCACGAGCATCTGCACCTGCTGCACGTCGTTCGTGTTGCGAGTGATGAGCGTCGCTGTGCCGAAGCGCCCGACCTCGAGAGCTGTGAGCTTGTCGACTTTGCGATAGATGGCACGACGCAGGTCGCGCCCTACCGCCATCGCGACTCGCGCGCCGCAGTAGATCGCCGCGATCGCCGCGCACACCTGTGCGAAGCAGACGGCAAGCATGACGAGGCCGGTGTTCCAGATGAACTCGGTGTCGCCCTTGGCGATGCCCTGGTCGATGATCTGAGCGTTGAGAGTAGGCAGGTAGAGGATGCCGATGGTCGACGCGAGCTGCAGTACGGCGACACCGACGATCCACGGCCAGTACGGCCGCGCATAGTGAAGTGAAAGGCGTAGGAGGGCCACGAGAATTACGTCCTGACGTTCTTGTTCTCGCCTGTTGAAAATTGGCGAGCGTTAGAGCTTACCCCGATGCCTCCGACATTCTCTATCCGTCGCAAGACGGATATCTGATGGAGGGACTACTCACATCAGATCAGCGGAACCCATCCATCAATTGATGGTCGCTGAAGGGACCCGAATCTCTTTAGCTGGCGGTGCTCTTTGCAGCCCGACGGCGACGACGCGTGGGCCACAGGTCAGCCTTGAGTCCGATCTCGAGTCGCGCGATTGTCGCGAGGTCTGGCCACGTGCGACCGCCGATGATCCCGCTGATGGTGGCGTGGTCGACGCCGGTCTGGGCTCCGACGGAGCGAAGGCTCTGTGAGCCGATGGTGTCACGCAGGGTGACAGCGAATTGACGCGCGACCTCAGCTACGGGATCGGCGCACTCAGCCTCGGGCCAATTGTCGCTCAGCTCGCGCGGCTTTGATCGAGTAGGACGTGCCATGCCCCTAAACGTAATGCTTTCATTCTGAACATCTGCACTGTAAGTGCTGGGAAACTGCACTCGCGGTCGCTTTCTGTGCTCCGTCTCGAAAGCATGTTGCGCGACGCGTTCCCTAGAACGGCGGGGATTCCTCCCCTATGCCGCTGTTCTCCACTCGTGCTGAAAGTTGAGAATCACCGACAGCCAAAGAATTTTCGGAGTGTGCACGCCCGGACGTGTCGCGCTCGCCTTCCGCGGTGTCATCACTGGTGAACACCACTTTCCGGGTGCGCACGAACTCTCGAGCAGACCGCCCCGCTTTAGTGATGACTGCGGCGGGCAGGCTTTCGTAGACGCGGCCTCGCGGGCTCGTCCATGTCATCCGGCCGTCTGGATGAAGCTCCACGTCCCACCCGCGTTTGTGCTTGAGTCGGTGATGCTTGCGGCAGAGGAAGGCGAGGTTCCTGATGTCGGTTTCTCCGCCCCACTGCCAGTCTTTGCTGTGGTCTGCGTCGCACCACTGCGCCTGGTGGTTGCACCCTGGAAAGCGACAGGTACGATCACGAAGGAGAAGCGCGCGTCTGAGGTCGGCGGGAACCCTGTAGGACTCGCGACCGACGGACAGGACCGCTCCCGTTTCGGGATGGGTGAGGAGACGCGTGAGCGACGGTGCGTTCGCGGCGAGATCGCGCGCGGCGTCTGCGTCGATGGGGCCGTAGCCGTCGAGGGTCGCGGGCGCCTCTGAGTTCCCGAGCAGCGACATGATGGGAACGGTGACCATCACTGTCGGTCGAATAGATGGCCGCTGTGCGACCCCAAGCCCGGAGCGGAGAGTCTTGCAGGGCGCGGGCCCGACGTTGCGCTTCAGTTTGAGTCGCTGGATGATCCGCGGAGCGATCGCGAGCATGTGTGCTTCGAAGAGCGACTGTCCAGGTTTCACCTCGACCGCGGGCAGTCCACGGGACCGCCGCTCCGCACGAGCATCGTCAATGACCTGTCCGAGTGTGGGAGGCAAAGTCATCGTCGCGCGCTGTTTCCCGTATTTTCCGGGGGTTGATGATTCGTCTGGTGACGATTCAGACGATGCCGGCTCCCCCGATCGCGCTCGCATCCGTTTTCGCGGAAGCCTCCGCGCCCGGACCGAGCCTGGATCTCGTGCCCAGACCGAGCCTGAATCATTCAGCGCTGTTGCAGTCACCTCACCGTATTCGAGAACGACGGGCGCGAAAGACGGCGAACCATCAGGCAGCAGCGATGACGCTTCAGCACTGACCAACAGATCGGATGGATACAGAGCATCCACCTCGTTGCAGCCGTCACCCACGCCGGAACTCATGTTCACATCAGCGGCATCGCGCTCACGACCGACTCGAACATCGACCTCGGGCCCGCCCTCCTCGCTGCTCGCACAGCGAATGAGCGCGTCGTCCTCGAGATCGGCACCAGGCTTCGGGTCGGCGAACCCAGCGATGATGGCGTCCGCGAAGACATCCGCAGCCATCTGCGGAAGCGTTCGGGGGTCTTCGGGCGAGAGCATGCGTCGCGCGACGTCGATGGTGGCGTTGTAGATCGCGGTCGCGCGCTCAGCAGTCTGCTTCACACCGACCCAGGCCATGCCATCGCGCACGGGCTCGAAGTCGACGCACCTCTCCTCTTCCGCGGCCTGACGACGCGTCTTGATTGATTCGGGGTGCATGCGCTCGCGCGTGATGCGCGCCGTACGGGCGAACTGCGAGGAGGTCTGTCTTGTCGCAACCGGAAGGACAGCCTGCTCGTAGCCTTCCACTGCCTCATTCGGCAGGCTCCACGACTGCTTGACGATGCCGCGCGCGTGCGCGTACGAGATCTCGCCCCGCCACAGGGAGTCGCGCGTCTCCGGAAGCTGGCGAATCAGCGTCGTCGCTTCTTCGATCTGGTTGCGTGCTGTCCTCTCCGGCACTCGACGCGCCAATGCGACCTCAGCGACGAATGACGTGAAGCTCAGCGAACCATCTCTCGCTGTCGAATCTTTCTTCGATCTTTGAGGGGCGTCACTAGCAGCTTCGCTCAGCACTCGGCTCTGAACAAGCACCTCTGCCCGCTGCGCCTCGAGCGCGGCGATCTCGCGGTCAATCGCGCTCAGACGGTCAAGGCAGAGCCCGATAACCTCATTGCGATCGCCCATCTCAGTTCGAGAGCGATCATGGAACAGAGAAACATCAGGCTCAAGTGATACATCAGGACCTGTCGAAGCATCAGCCTCGGTGCCAGCATCAGCGGAAGTGTCGACATCAGCGTCACCCTCAGAGGAAGCTTCCGCATCGACATCCATTCCTGGATCAGTCTCTGCCTCAGGTGCAGCTTTCGCGCCCGGTGCCGCGTCACCCTCCACGGGGGCTGCGTCACCCGCGAACGCCTCATCCTCTGATTCCATGCCTAGAGCTTAGCAATATTCGAAGTTTTGTTCTAGTCTTTCCACAAGCAAAGTCACTTGTCATGTGTGCACGCTACGCTGACCTGAACCAGTCAGAAGGGACCCAATGGCAGATCCGAACGCGGCAGTGCCGGAGCGCGGCTCCGGGCAGCGTCCTGCCCCCGTCAGAGACGGCGCCGCGCGTGAACATGACGGGATCATCGTCAACGGGGTGTCCCGCGCCTTCAATCGCGTACACGCCGTGCAGAACGCCGACCTCGAGGTGAGACCGGGCAGCATCACGGCGCTCGTCGGCCCGAACGGTGCGGGCAAGACAACGCTCCTGCTGATGCTGGCCAGCCTGCTGAAGCCCGACACAGGCAGCATTCGAATCGCCGGACACAACCCGGTCGCCGAGCCCCAGGCGGTTCGCTCAGCCATGGGCTGGATGCCCGACAGCCTCGGCACGTGGGCGACGCTCAGCCCGCGCATTGCACTGCAGAGTATCGGCCGCATGTACGCCCTCGACAAAGACGCCGCTGCGGTACGGGCGACGGAACTTCTTCAACTCGTCGGGCTCTCCGCACTCGCAGACCAGCCGGCTCGCGTCCTCTCCCGCGGGCAGAAGCAGCGACTCAGCCTCGCTCGCGCGCTCGTACACAGGCCTCGAGTCCTTCTGCTTGATGAGCCAGCCTCCGGTCTCGATCCCGCGGCGCGGAGCGAACTGCGTGCAATGCTCCGAAGCCTCGCCGCAGACGGCGCCGCGATTCTCATCTCCAGTCACGAGCTCTCCGAGCTCGAGGAGATCTCGGATGCCGCGGTCTACATGAACCGCGGCGTCACCGTGGCCGCAGACGCCGTCACGCGAGCGGCAACCTCGCAGCGGCAGTGGCGAGTCCGCGCGCTCGACGAGTCATCACTGCCCGACGCTCTCGCTCGCGTCGGGGTCGCTCCCGAGAACATCGCGGCCGATAACCGCGGAGTCCTCGTCACCGTGACGGACGAGGAAGAAGCCGCACTCCTACTCCAGGCTCTCGTGGGCGCGGGTGTGCGCGTGAGCTCGTTCTCACCGGCTGTGGGGCAGCTTGAGCACACCTTCCTCGATCTGTCCCGCCAATCGCAGGCAGGAACGCCGCAGCCAGAGGTCTCTGAGCCGGTAACGGAGCATCCGCACGCAACCGGCGATCAGCAATCTTCCGAGGGAGGCAACCGATGAGCTTCTTCCGCGGCCTCGGCCTGATCATCACCCTCGAACTGCGTCAGCGCGTACGCGGTGTCGCCTGGTACGTGCTCGTCGGCATCTTCGTGCTGCTCGTCGCTGCCGTCACAGTTCTGCTGCTGATGACGATGCAGACCTACTCGAGCGACGTCGACGAGCCTGGCGTCGGCGGATGGCTCTTCTCGCTCATCCTGTACTTCGTGTTGCTTCTCGGCACGCTCGCGACGCCCGCGTTCAGCGGCAACTCCATCAACGGAGAGAGGGATGCCGGAACCCTCGCGACCACGCAGGTGACGCTCGTGTCCACGGCGCAGATCGTGCTCGGCAAGTTCGTTGCGGCGTGGATCAGTGCGCTCGCTTTCCTCGTCGCGAGCATCCCGTTCGTTCTGATCGCCATCGCTATGGGTGAATTGGATGCCGCCACCATGGCGACCTCCATCCTGGTGCTCGCGGCAGAACTGGGCGTCATCGCAGCGATCGGCGTGGCCCTCTCCGGCATCCTGACGAAACCGCTCTTCTCGATCGTGGTCACGTACCTCACGGTCGCAGCCCTCAGCGTCGGGACGCTCATCGCCTTCGGCCTCCTCGGCTCGGTCACAACATCTGAACAGAAGACGACGCACATCGACGCCAGTGAGCTGTACGACGTCGAGACGGGAGAACTAGTCGGCACGACCTGCGGCGATCCCGAGGTGCAGTACTCGACGACACCGCGGTACGACCTCTACTGGGGCATCCTCGCCGCCAACCCATATGTCGTGCTCGCCGATGCCGTCCCCGGCAGCTTCGACACGCACGGGAATCCGACGAACCTCTTCAGCACGATCGCGTCGGGCGTGCGAAGCCTGCAGGAGCCGCCAGAACTCGACAGCGTCGTCGACATGTGCTCGACGACGTACGCCGATGACTATAAGACTCCGAAGGAGATTCACGACCAGGCTGTGCCCAGCTGGTTCGTCGGACTCGGCATTCACGTGCTGCTCGCGGCTGGCGCCCTCTGGTGGGCGATCGCGCGCACGCGGACCCCGGCGGGCAAGCTCACGAAGGGAAGTCGAATCGCCTAAGCATGAGAATCAGCCGTCCTCACGCTCTGGGTTGTCCAGCCGGAAGAAGTTCGACTGCGTGCCGTCGCTCTTCGTCTCCTGGTAGATGAAGTTCAGCCGTCGGTCATCGAACGTCTCGAACCAGTCATTCCAGCTGACCTCACGCAGCGCTCCGTCGTCGTGCGCGAAGTCGATCTGCAGAACGCCGAGGTGCCCGTTGTGCTCCGTCGCCTCGACCGTCGCCGGAACGCCATCGCGCTCATCCGCCCACGCTCGAATGACATCGTGACTCGTCGTCACAAGCGTCGCGCCGTCGTGGTCTGCCTTCTGATCAGGTGACGTGATGTGTTGAGCATGCTCAATGGATGCCGACATCTGCGGCCCCTTGCGGATCTCGCCCTCACTCATGAAAGGTCCTCCCGTTCAACGTTTCAGATGACGGCAACGCTATGCGTTTGAGGAAGCGCTCCTCAATGGCTTCACATTTGCTCGCACGCGTGACACAATCACTGCTTTTCGAATGACACATCGAGTGCCGGGAGATGAGTGGGGCCCAGCGACCGGCGAACAGGGTTGGACGCGACGTCGAGCCGTGAGCGAGCAGACGAGTCGAGGATCAACAGACGGGTCGCCGTGCCTCAGCGAGCACCGTCAGCGAGCGCGCTGTGAGCAAGCAGCCTGCTGGGCGTCAGCGGGCACGCTGGTGACGTTCGGACGCCGAGATGCCCACCCACGCAAGAACCGCAATCAGCAGCGCCTCCACACCGAGCACAATGAGATTCTGCGGGAGCGTACCCATGAACCCGAATGTCACGGCCAGTACGACGACACCGCACACAACCGCGACGACCGTCGCCCATGCGACGCGCCGACGCGCGTTCGACGAATGCCTCTGCGCGACAAGCGTAAAAGATGCTCCGATCGCCGACGTGAGGCCGATCGCCGCCCCAGCTGCCGCCGCGATGAGGCCGTAAACCGCCGCCAGATCCATGTAGCGGCCACCGGAGAACCACATCGACTCGATCAGCGCGCCGACGAAGACGTACCCGCCCGCGGCAAGCGCACCTCCGACGACCGCGCCGATGATGAGCGTGATGATGCTGCCTGGTCTCCACACACCTTAAGTATGCGGGGCAACACTGACAGCGCAGTGCTCACCGGCCTGGTGCGAACTCAGAGCTCGGCGTCCGGGAGCACCTCGCGCCTCAGTCGCTGACGGCAGCGGCATCCGCCCCGAGCGCATTCTGCGCCTCGACCAGCCGCAGCGCTTGCTCGACAGTATCGACATCGCGAACCGCGCCCTTGTCCGCAGACAGCGCCATCGCCGCATACGCACGCAGCGCCGGCGACACCACGCGCTCGCGCTCGCGCGGACGGAATCCGCCGTTCGCGATCAGGCTGCGCCGTCGCTCCTCGAGAACCTCTGCAGCGACATCGAGCGACATCGACCGGTTCGGAATGTCGATCGAGATCGTGTCGCCGTCCTCGACGAGCGCGATCAAGCCACCGGATGCCGCCTCGGGTGATATGTGTCCGATCGAGAGGCCCGAGGTGCCTCCGGAGAAGCGCCCATCCGTGATCAGCGCGCACTTCTTGCCGAGCCCGCGGCCCTTCAGGAACGAGGTGGGGTACAGCATCTCCTGCATGCCCGGTCCGCCCTTCGGGCCCTCGTAGCGGATCACCACGACGTCGCCCTCGCCGACCTCCTTCGCGAGGATCTTCTGCACGGCTTCATCCTGGGACTCGCACACGACGGCCGGGCCCGAGAACGTCCAGATCGACTCGTCGACACCGGCGGTCTTCACCACAGCGCCGTCCACGGCGAGGTTACCGCGCAGAACCGCAAGCCCACCGTCGGCCGAGTACGCGTGCTCGAGATCGCGGATGCAGCCTGCAGCGGCATCCGTGTCAAGATCTGCCCAGCGTTCCGACTGGCTGAACGCGGTCGATGAGCGCTTGCCGCCAGGTGCGGCGTACCAGAGGTCCATAGCCTCATCGGATGCCGCGCCACCACGTACGTCCCACGCATCGAGCCACTCGGCCAGGGACGGCGAGTGCACACTGTGAACGTCCTCGTTGAGCAGACCGGCACGGCACAGCTCGCCCAGCAGCGCGGGGATGCCGCCAGCCCGGTGGACATCTTCCATGTAGTACGTGCGGCCGTCCGCCACGTTCGGTGCCACCTTCGCCAGACACGGCACGCGCCGCGAGACTGCGTCGATCTCGTCGAGCCCGAAGTCGACGCCCGCCTCGTGCGCTGCGGCGAGCAGGTGGAGGATCGTGTTCGTCGACCCGCCCATCGCGATGTCGAGCGCCATCGCGTTGCCGAACGCGTCGGGCGTCGCGATCGAGCGCGGCAGAACGGACTCGTCGTCTTCGTCGTAGTACCGCTTCGCGATCTTCACGACCGTCGCTCCGGCGTTCTCGTAGAGCGCCTTGCGCGCGGTGTGGGTCGCGAGCACCGAGCCGTTCCCCGGCAGCGACAGCCCGATGGCCTCGGTGAGGCAGTTCATCGAGTTGGCCGTGAACATGCCCGAGCAGGAGCCACACGTGGGGCACGCGCTCTCTTCGATGCGAAGCATGTCGGCATCCGAGATGCTGTCGTTCACCGCATCGGAGATCGCGTCGACCAGGTCGAGGGAGCGCACCGATCCGTCCACGAGCGTCGCGCGACCGGACTCCATAGGACCGCCGGACACGAAGACCGTCGGGATGTTGAGGCGCAGCGCTGCCATCAGCATCCCCGGTGTGATCTTGTCGCAGTTCGAGATGCACACGAGCGCGTCGGCGCAGTGGGCATTGACCATGTACTCCACGGAGTCCGCGATGAGGTCGCGGCTCGGCAGCGAGTAGAGCATGCCCGAGTGGCCCATCGCGATGCCGTCATCGACCGCGATCGAGTTGAACTCGCGGGGAATGCCGCCGGCCTCCTGAATCGCCTCGGAAACGATGCGCCCGACGGGCTGAAGGTGCGTGTGGCCCGGCACGAACTCGGTGAAGCTGTTCGCAACGGCGATGATCGGCTTGCCGAAGTCGCTTCCCTTCACGCCGGCGGCGCGCAGCAGTGCGCGGGCTCCGGCCATGTTCCGTCCGTTGGTGACTGTTCGTGAACGCAGGTGTGGCATGAGACCAGAGTGGTCGATGGATGTAGCGTGCGGAAGTTGCCGCTGGTGCTAGTAGTGTCACTACTAGTATTGAGCCATGGGTCAGGATGCTCGTGAGACACCGCGCCGCACTGCCGGGAACCAACCGGACAGCGACGTGCAGCGCCGTCGCGAGCTCGGCGGCTTTCTTCGTGCGCGCCGCACACAGCTCTCCCGCAGCGAGGTCGGGCTCCCACCCCGCACACGCGGCGGCGACCTGGGGCTACGCCGCGAGGAGGTCTCGTACCTCTCCGGCGTGAGCGTCACCTGGTACACGTGGCTCGAGCAGGGGCGCGACATCAATCCGTCCAGACAGGTTGTGGATGCCGTCGCGAGAACGCTCCGCCTCGAAGCATCCGAACACGAATACGTTCTCGCGCTGCTCGGCTACTCGACCCCCCTCCCCCAGCACGCCTCGCCCGTCCCGCACGCGCCGGCGCACCTGCACCGTCTGCTCGACTCCTGGAGCGACCCCGCGTTCGCCCTCGCTCCCGACTGGGGCGTGCTCGCCTGGAATGACGCGTACGAGCTGCTGTACCCGGGCATCGCCACCGTCGAGAGCGAGAACCGCAACCTGCTGTGGCTCGTGTTCACCGACCCGTACGTGCGCGAGCTGCTGCCTGACTGGGAGGTCACGAGCCGCCGGTTCCTGAGCGAGTTCCGGGCGGAGACCGGGCCGCGGCTCGGCGACCCGGCGCACGGGCTGCTCGTGGATCGGCTCCGCGAGGCGAGCGCCGAGTTCCGCGCGGGCTGGGAGAGTCGCGACGTGCAGCGCTTCACCTCACGGGAACGGCAGTTCCGGCATCCTCGCGTCGGTCTTCTGCACCTGGAGCACCATCAGCTTGCCCTCTCCGACCACCCCGAGATCCACATCGTCGTCTACACGCCAATGCCCGACACGGATGCCGCGGAACGCCTCGCCCGCCTCGGCGAGGCCTGACGGCCCTCAGACGTGACGACCCTCAGACGCCGAGCGCCGCCATCGACTCCAGCGTCACGTTCTCGCGCGGCGGCATCACCGTCGGGTGGGTTCCCGCCATCTCCTCGATGACGCGCAGCACCTGGCAGCTGTACCCGAACTCGTTGTCGTACCAGACGTAGACCACCGCGTTGTCGTCGTCCACGATCGTCGCGAGCCCATCCACGATTCCCGCGCGATGCGACCCCACGAAGTCCGTCGACACAACCTCCTGCGACTCGATGTAGTCCACCTGCTGACGCAGCTTCGAGTGCAGCGACACCGCGCGCAAATAGCTGTTCAGCTCCTCGCGATCCGCGGCCTTCTCGAGCGACAGGTTCAGAATCGCGAGCGAGACGTCCGGCGTGGGCACGCGAATCGCGCTGCCGGTCAGCTTGCCCGCGAGGTCCGGCAGCGCCTTCGATACGGCCTTCGCGGCGCCTGTCTCGGTGATGACCATGTTGAGTGCGGCCGAGCGACCGCGGCGCGCACCCGTGTGGAAATTGTCGATCAGGTTCTGGTCGTTCGTGTACGAGTGCACAGTCTCGACGTGTCCGCGGCGAATGCCGTAGGCCTCGTCGATCGCGGCGAGCACCGGGGTGATGGCGTTGGTGGTGCAGGATGCCGCAGACAGCACCGTGTCGGCATCCGTGATCTGGTCATGGTTGATGCCGTACACGATGTTCTTGATGTCACCCTTGCCCGGCGCCGTGAGCAGAACGCGCGACACACCCGTCGAGCGCAGGTGCTGCTCAAGGCCCTCGCGGTCGCGCCAGCGACCCGTGTTGTCGACGACGATCGCGTCGTCGATGCCGTACTCGGTGTAGTCCACGGTCGCCGGGTCGTTCGAGTAGATCACCTGAATCAGCGTGCCGTTCGCGAGGATCGAGTTCGCCTCCTCGTCGATCGTCAGCGTTCCAGCGAACGGACCGTGCACGGAGTCGCGACGCAGCAGGCTCGCGCGCTTCGCGAGGTCGTCTTCGCTGCCCTTCCGGACCACGATTGCACGCAGGCGAAGTCCCGCTCCGTTTCCGGCGTGCGCAATGAGCAGGCGTGCGACAAGGCGCCCGATGCGCCCAAAACCGTACAGAACGACGTCCCGCGGCTCAGCCGTCTCCGTTCGAGAGTCGAGGATGTCTGCGAGCTCACCGCGCAGGAAGTCGACGAGACTCGCCCCCTCGCCCCGCTCGCGGTGGGCCTGGTGAAGGCGCGCGATGTCGAGGGATGCCGGTCCCGGCTTCAGCTCGGCCAGTGCCTCGAGCACCGCCGTCGACGCATCCATCGACATGGCCTGCGCACCAGCCTGTCGGGCGAACTTATGCGCCTTGATCAGGTCGATTGACGACAAACCGATGAGGCGACGTCCGTGAATCGACGTCACGACGCCGTGCGTTCGATACAGACCTCCGACGAGCGGAATCATGCGTTCCGCCTGCTCCTCACGAGCGATCCAGTTCTGACGGTGGGACTCTACAGAGCTGTTCACGTGCGCTCCTTCTGCCGTTCGCACCTTGTGAGCCGACGGCGTTGTCATGGTTTTCGGGCACGCCGAATCGGCGCAGAAAAAGGGGGCGTGTCTCAATTTTACGTGTCTTGCATGAGACATGATGGGATCGACAGTGCGGCGACCTGTCTGAAGCGCCGAGCCGACGAGGAATCGAGAGGTAGACCCGATGGACACACCGATCACAACCCGCAGCCTCTTCGGACCGGGGCCGACGAACCCGTACCCGGAGGCGACGGTGGCGCTCGGCTACCCGCTGCTCGGCCACCTCGACCCGCTGTTCATCGAGCGCATCGACCACACGTGCGACGGTCTGCGCGAGGTGTGGGGCACCGAGAACGCCCGCACGCTCCCCCTCAGCGGCACCGGCTCGGCCGGCATGGAGGCCGCGTTCGTGAACATGGTCGAACCGGGCGATGTCGTGGTCATCGCCGTGAACGGCCTCTTCGGCGAGCGCATGTGCGACGTGGCCTCACGCTGCGGTGCGGAGGTCGTCCGCGTCGACCACGAATACGGGCAGCCCGTCGACCCGCAGCGCGTGGCTGACGCGCATCCGAACCCCACGATCATCGCCGCCGTTCACGCGGAGACCTCGACCGGCGTGCGCAGCGACATCGCCGCGCTCGGCGAGCTGAAGGGCGACGCGCTTCTGCTCGTGGACGCCGTCACCTCGATCGGCGGCCTCGAGCTGCGCGCGGACGACTGGGGCATCGACATCGGCTACGCCGGCACGCAGAAGTGCCTCGGCGTTGCGCCGGGCCTCGCGCCGTTCACGATCTCGGACCGTGCCTTCGAGCGCCGCATCGAGCATCCACGCTCGTGGTACCTCGACCTGGGGATGCTGGGAGGCTACGTCGGCGCAGCCTCCGGCTCGAAGCGCGCCTACCACCACACTGCGCCCGTCGGAATGATCGCGAGCCTTGAGGCAGCGCTCGACCGCATCCACGCCGAGGGCCTTGAGAACGTGTGGGCCCGGCACGCCGCCGCGGGTGAGGCGCTGCAGTCCGGACTACAGGAGCACGGGTACGAGCTCTTCGCCGCGGAGGGGCACCGTCTGCCGTCGCTCACGACCGTCAAGGTTCCGGACGGCGTCGATTCGGCGGCAGTGCGCGGTTACCTGCTCGACACCCTGAACATCGAGATCGGCGCGGGCGTCGGAGCCTACGCGGACAGCGTCTGGCGCATCGGGCTCATGGGACCGAACGCCACACCGGCATCGGTGACGACGCTGCTCGCAGCACTCGACGAGGCAGTCGCGGCAACGTCGAAGCGCTGAGCCCGTGGGGCAGAACGCAGCCGCGCCACGCTTACGGGAGGTCGCCGCGGCATACGCGGAACGCTCCGGGGAGTACATCGATCTCTTCGCCACGCTCGAGGGCGCGCACCCCTCGGACATCGAACTCGTCACAACCTGGGCACGCGGCCTGACCGGGCCGGTGCTGGATGCCGGCTGCGGCCCCGGTCACTGGACGGCTCTGCTCCGCTCCCTCGGACTTGACGCCTCCGGGGTCGATCTGGTGCCGGAGTTCATCGCTCACGCACGAACGCTCAGCCCTGAGGCGTCGTTCTCGGTCGGCAGTCTGACCGAGCTGGATGCCGCTGAGGCGACGCTCGGCGGCATCCTTTCCTGGTATTCACTCATCCACCTCGACCCGGCCGATGTGCCTCGCGCTCTCGCCGAGTTCGCCCGAGTCGTGCGGCCCGGGGGCGGGCTGCTGGTGGGGTTCTTCGTCGGGGAACGCCTGGAGCCCTTCGACCACGCGATCACGGCCGCGCATTACTGGCCGCTCGACGAGCTGCGCGCCCTCGTCGACGCCGCGGGCTTCGAGACCGTTGAAACACATACGCGCACCGGCCGCGGGTATCGTCCGCACGGCGCTCTCTCAGCACGGCGCCTCACTCTCTGAACGCCGCAGGGCACCGTCCCGGCCGCGCAATAGCGCTTGCCGCGCTCAGGGCGCGTGACAGACGCCGAGCGGCGGCGCACCCGCCCGGGCACGCCGCCGCTCTGACTCACTGACTCGTCCAGATCTCAGCCCGCGGGCGTGAAGTCACCCGCCCGTGCTGGACCGGACCTGTCCGGACGAGTAATTCAGCCCGCGGGCGTGAAGTCACGCGCACCGATGAAGTCGGGGCGCGGCGCCGCCGCCGCAAACGGGTCGACCGCCGTGTTCTCCACGCTGTTGAACACGATGAACACGTTCGAGCGCGGATACGGCGTCACGTTGCCGTTCGACGCGTGCATGCAGTTGCAGTCGAACATGATGGCGCCGCCCGCCTTTCCCTCGAGCACATCGATGCCGTAGGTGTCGGCGAACTGCGTCAGGGTCTCCTTCTCGGGAGTTCCCGCGCCCTGCATGATGAGCGACTTCTTGTAGTTGTCCTCTGGCGTCTCCCCACCGCACGAGATGTACTTCTTGTGCGAACCGGGCATGATCATCAGCGGCCCGTTGTAGGAGTAGTTGTCGGTCAGCGAGATCGAAATGCTGACCGTGCGCATGTTTGGCAGCCCGTCTTCGGCGTGCCAGGTCTCGAAGTCCGAGTGCCACATGAACTCCTTGCCCTCGAACCCGGGCTTGAAGTTCACGCGCGACTGGTGAATGTATACATCCGATCCGAGCAGCTGCTTCGCTCGCCCCACGACGCGCGGGTCATTTGCGATCTTCGCGAAGACGTCGCTGATCCTGTGGATCTCGAAGATCGAACGCACCTCGTCGCTCGCGGCCTCGACGACCGTCCGCTCATCGCGTCGGATCTCCTCCTGCGCCGACAGCCGTTGCAGCTCAGCGGTCAGCTCCGCGACCTCGCTCGCGCTGATCAGCTCGTCGACCGTCAGGTACCCCTTCTCGTCGTAGCCGCTCAGCGTGGCGGCATCCATGGGCCCATCGTCTGCGGTGCCGTAGAGCGTGGGGTCCGGACGGTCGAGAACTCGCTCGGGTCCTCCCGTTCGGGTGGGATAGACATCTGTCTGCACTGTCTGAGTTGCAGTCACTCACTCCTCCTTCATCGGTTTTGTTCGTTCTGCATTCGGTCACCCAAAACGACGACAGCCGGGCCAGCAGTGCTGGCTCGGCTGTCGTGTCTGGGAGCTTCAGGCGCCCGCGGGCTCTTCGGTGATGAGCGGGTACACGCCGTTCTCGTCGTGAACCTCGCGGCCCGTCACCGGCGGGTTGAACACGCACACGCACTTGATCTCCTCGCGAACGCGCACGACGTGCTTGTCATGATCGTTCAGCAGGTACAGCGTGCCCGGCTTGAGCTCGTGCGTCTCACCGGTCGCCTTATCGGTGATGGTTCCTTCACCCTGAGTGATGAACACCGCCTCGATGTGGTTGGCGTACCAGAACTCGCTCTCCGTTCCGGCGTACAGAGTCGTCTCGTGCACCGAGAACCCGACACCCTCCTTCGCGAGGATGATGCGCTTGCTGCGCCAGTTCTCGCTCTTGATGTCGGCGTCGGTGTCTTCGATCTCTGCCAGGGTGCGAACGATCATGCGTAGGTCTCCTCAGGGTTTGAAATGGTGGATGCCGAGTCTGCCAGCTTGCCGGAGGCGACGGTAGCCACCGCGCTCTCCAGAATGTCGAGGCCGGCCTCAAGCACGTCTTCGGGGATGGTGAGTGCGGCCAGCAGCTTGACGACCTCGCCGCTCGGACCCGCCGTCTCGACGAGCAGGCCGTTCTTGAAGGCCTCTGCGCACACGGCATCCGCGAGCTCGCCGCTCGCCATCTCGATACCGCGAGCCAGCCCACGACCCTTCGCAGCGACCGTGATGCCGGGCGTCACGTCGACGATCGACTGGAAGCGCTTCGCGACCGTCTCGGCCTTCTCCTTGATGCTCGTGGTGAACGAGTCGTCCGACCAGTACTCGCGGATCGTTGCGGTCGCCGTGGCGAATCCGGCGCTGATGCCGCGGAACGTGCCGTTGTGCTCACCGGGCTCCCACACGTCGAGCTCAGGCTTGAGAAGCGTGAGAGCCATGGGGATGCCGTAACCGGAGATCGACTTCGACAGGCAGACCATGTCGGGTTCAATGCCTGCCTCTTCGAAGCTGAAGAACGTGCCGGTGCGACCGCATCCCATCTGCACGTCGTCGATGATTAGCAGGATCTCGTGCTTCTTGCAGAGCTTCTCGAGGTTCTGCAGCCACTCGTAGCGTGCCGGGTTGATACCGCCCTCGCCCTGAACGGTCTCGACGATCACGGCGCCGGGCTTGTTCAGACCGCTGCCGCTGTCGGTGAGCAGACGCTCGAGGTAGAAGAAGTCCGGGTAGTCGCCGTCGAAGTAGTCGTCGTACGGCATCGGAGTGGCGTGCACGAGCGGAACGCCTGCTCCGCCGCGCTTCAGTGAGTTTCCGGTCACGGAGAGGGCACCGAGCGTCATGCCGTGGAACCCGTTCGTGAAGCTGATCACCGACTCGCGGCCGGTGTACTTGCGGGCCAGCTTCAGCGCCGCCTCGGTCGCCTGGGTTCCGCCAGGGCCGGGGAACGCGAGCTTGTAGTTCAGGCCGCGGGGCTTCAGGATGACGTCGTTGAACGTCTGGATGAACTCCTGTCGCGACTTCGTGAACATGTCGAGGGAGTGCATCACGCGGTCATCGCTGATGTAGTCGATCAGGACCTTCTTCAGCACCGGGTTGTTGTGGCCGTAGTTGAGCGCGCCCGCCCCGGCGAAGAAGTCGATGTACTCGCGACCGTCTTCGTCGTAGATGTGGCTGCCGACCGCGCGGTCGAAGACCGCGGGCCACGAGCGGGAGTAGCTGCGGACCTCGGACTCCATGGCGATGATGGCGTCAGAAATGGGGGACATCACGATTCCTTCCTTCGTGAGGATGCCGTGAATCTTTCAGAGAACGGCGCGCGCAGGCGTCACGGATGATCCTGCAGGCGTCGGAGAGCAGCGGTGGCCGCTCCCTTCGGATCTGGTCAGGCGAGCGACTCAGCGCGTTCGCGCTGCTGCTCGACCTCGGCGAGGAGCTCGTCGTCGAAGAAGAAGATCGGTCCGATCTCGTAGAGCTTCTCGGCGTCGTGTCCGTCAGGGAAGTGCTTCGTCTCGAAGAGCGGGTCGACAGTCATCGGGGCCTTCTGCCACCGGCGAGCGAACGAGGCGAACAGCTTCTGGGAGGCCTCGTTGTCGTCGGTGATGGTGGTTTCGACGGTGTGGATGTCGTCGGATGCCGCCAGGTCGCCGAAGAGCTCATCGAGCAGGCGACCGGCGAGCCCGCGCCCGCGGTAGCTGTCGTCGACGGCGATCTGCCAGACAAACAGGTGGTCTGGCTTCTCGGGTCGGATGTGCCCCATGACGTAGCCGACGACACGGTCGTCGACGATCGCGACGCGCGTGGTCTTGCTGAAGTCACGGCAGTACACGAGGTACGCGTAGGACGGGTTGAGATCGAGCGTGACCGAGTCGCGCGCAATGCGCCACATCTCGGCCGCATGGTGGATGCCGGGAACGACGATGCGTTCTGTGGAGTCACTCTCGACTTGGACATTCGTAATGGCTTGAGTCGCAGACATATGGCTTCCGACGTTAGCGAAGTACATTGTCGACAATCAACAGGTTTCGAGGATCCTACCGATACCCACAGGTAAGGCGAGGACCCCGTGCTAAGGCCCGGTTTCCCGCGTGATGACGCGGATCTTCGTTTTCGAAACCGGGGCGTTTCTGAAACCTGTCCACCGCATAATGACATCGTGATGAAACTGAGACATTAGAACGCCCTATGCGCCCTCGGGATGGCCGAAAATACCCGCCGCGATCAGGATCGCGAAGACCGCCGCGGCGACCACGTAGGGCACGACCGCGATCGTGATGCGGCGGCGCGGCCGCGGGCGTCGCAGCCGCGACGTGGCCGCGATGGAGATCCAGAGCGTGAGCGGCATCCACAGTGCCACCGCCCAGAAACGCGGTGAGCCCGCCTGCGCGAGAACAGACGCGCCCCACTCGACACCCGCCTCGCCATGCGGCACAAGGAGCGCGACGAGCACGATCGCGAACTCCACCAGGGCGACGACGCCCACAACCGGCGCGACCCACCAGTGCAGCACGGGGTGCCCGGCATCCGTTCGCCATGTCACCGCCCAGGCGTATGCTCCGACGAAGAGTGCACCGAGCACACCCCATACGATCGCGGTCACGATGCTCTCCGTCCGGCTCATCTCGGGGACGAGCGCCCGGTAGACGACGCCCGCAAGAAGGTGCGTCAGAAGGAGGTACAGCGGGATGACCCCGATGGAGACGCCGGTGCGCACCCAGGGGTCCAATTCCGTGGGACGGGACATGCGCACAGAGTAGCCAGCCCTCCTCTAAGGTTGTCGAGTGCCGAACGAAACCCGCTTCCCCTGGGTCGGTCTTCTCACCCTCGCCGGAGCGATCTTCGTCTCGGTGACGAGTGAGTTTCTGCCGACCGGTCTGCTGCCCGACATGGCTCGCGACCTCGACGTCAGCCTGTCGACCGCCGGGCTGCTCGTGACCGTGTTCGCGGGAACCGTCGTCGTCGCCACCACCCCGCTCGCCGCCATGACGCGCAACGTCTCGCGCAAGGCGCTCGTCGTCATCGTTCTGCTCGTGATCGCTCTCGCGAACCTGCTCGCCGCGATCGCTCCGACGTACGAGCTGCTGGTCGGCGCGCGCATCCTCGGCGGCCTCGCGCATGGGCTCTTCTGGGCGGTGGTCGCGGCCTACTCCGCGCACCTCGTGCCGCCGCACCAGCTCGGCAAGGCAGTCGCCATCACCTCGGGCGGAGGCTCTGCGGCCTTCGTGCTCGGCGTGCCCGTCGGAACCGCGCTCGGCCACGTTCTCGGGTGGCGCGTGGCGTTCATGATCATCGCGGGCATCGTCGTGGTGCTCGCCCTCGTCGTGACGAAGTACCTGCCCGCAGTGCAGCACAAGGTACCGCTGCGGACCGGCGAGATTCCGATTCCCGCTCACCGCGACCGCAGCCTGCCGGGGATCATCATTGTGTGCGTCGTGATTCTGCTCGTTCTCACCGCGCACAACACCTTCTACACGTACATTGCGCCGTGGCTCATGCAGATCGCCGGGTTCCCCGAAGCGAGCGTTGCTTTTCTGCTGTTCCTGTTCGGCGGGGCCGGAGCCGTCGGACTCGTGATCGCCGGGTTCGCGACCGATCGCTTTCCGAAGCGCGGGTTCGCGATCGCCGTGCTGGGACTCATGGCCGCGATCACTGTGCTCGCAGCGGTGAGTGCGAACCAGATCGTGGTGACGGCGGCCTTCGTGGTGTGGGGCGTCACGTTCGGCGGCATCCCAGCAATGCTGCAGACCAGGATGCTTCACACGGCATCGTTCCGCCTGCGCGACCTCGCGGCGGCTCTGCAGACGACGGCGTTCAACGTGGGCATCGGCGGCGGCGCGCTGCTCGGCGCCCTCGTGCTCGACGGGTTCGACCTGACGGCGCTGCCGGTCGCGGCGCTGATCCTCTTTGCGACGGGCCTCGTCCTGAGTGTCAGCGCGGATGCCGTGCGGGCCGCTCGTGCCCGCCGCACAACGCAGTGACGCTGACGCCCGCGGCATCCGTGTGCCTGTTTGTCCCACGAAAGTGGGCTCCCACGTGAGACTTTTGGGCACATGGATGCGTGGACGCGGCGCACATGCGGGAATGCCGTGTCGTCGAGACGGTACGACAGCCGGATGCACGGGCGCGTCACGTACACTCACCGCATGACAGTCATCGATGACCAGGGTCGCCCCGAACCGCCGAACGCCGCGGGCGAGCTCGAGACGCTCGTCGGCTTTCTTGAGTATCAGCGCGCCACCTTCGAGTGGAAGTGCGCGGGGCTCACCGCCGACCAGCTGCGCGCCACGACTGCGGCATCCGACATGACTCTCGGCGGCATGATGAAGCACCTGGCGCTTGTCGAAGACTCCTGGTTCTCAGAGCGGCTGATGGGCAACGAGCCGGCGGCACCGTGGGCGACCGTCGACTGGGCCGCAGACCACGACTGGGACTGGCACTCGGCCGCAGACGACTCCCCCGAGCAGCTGCACCGGCTGTGGTCGGATGCTGTGACCGCCTCACGCGCGATCGTGGCCGAGGCACTCGAGGGCGACGGTCTCGACATGCTCGTCGCGCGAGCTCCTCGCGGTGGTGCAGTGTCGCTGCGGTGGATTCTCGTGCACATGATCGAGGAGTACGCCCGCCACAACGGTCACGCCGACTTGCTGCGGGAGTCTATCGACGGTGAGACCGGCGAGTAGCAGTGCGGATGCCGCGGCGCTCACCGCGGCAGTGCTATCTGCGGTCATGAGTGCGTGCCGCGGCAGGCACATTCGTCCGCAGATGGCACTCTCGTCTGCAGACGCCCGGGCAGGGCCGAGCAGGACGCGGCAGAGTAGGCCCACCGCTGCGCGAGTTTCGCAAGATTTCACGAACTTCGTGTTCGATGTCGATTTACACGGTTCCCATTCGACGACATAGTGAGAGGGACCACACGGCCCCTCACAACATAAGGAGAGAACCGTGAAATACATGCTGATCATGCGCACCGCAAGCGACGCCGCCGTCGCCGACTACGAGGCCATGGATTTCGAAGAGGTCATCAACGCGATGGGCCGCTACAACGAGTCAATGATGAAAGCGGGCATCATGCTCGCCGGCGAGGGGCTCAGCGATGCCTCCGAAGGCTTCGTCGTCAACTTCGACACCGAACAGCCCATCGTGACCGACGGACCCTACGGCGAAGTGCACGAACTGTTCAACGGGTTCTGGATCATCGACGTCGCCAGCAAGGCGGAGGCCGCGGAGTGGGCGAAGCGCTGCCCCCTCGGGCCGGGCAGTCGGCTCGAAGTGCGGCGCGTTCACGACGAGAGCGACTTCGAGGAGTACGCGGACAACGAGTACATCCAGAAGGAGAAGGGCTGGCGCGAGGAGCAGGCGGCGCGCGCAGCAGCGGAGTGACGATGCGCGACCTGGCTGAGGTCCGGGGCGGCCCCGGCATCCTGTCATGACAACCGTGCAGAGCACGCTCGACGTCACCTGGCGCATCGAGGGGGCTCGCATCATTGCGACCCTCGCCCGTTTCACGGGGGACGTCGGGCATGCTGAGGATCTCGCAAGTCAGGCGACCATCGAGGCACTCGAGAAGTGGCCGGATGCCGGTGAGCCACGCAACCCCGCCGCGTGGCTCACCGCGGTCGCGAAACGTCGCGCAATCGACGAGTGGCGGCGTGACGCGCGGCTGGCGGAGCGCTACGCATCGATGGCGCACGACCTCGGTGACGCGGACACGAGGACCCGACGGCGAACTGGGAACCGATCGACGACGACGTGCTGCGGCTCATGTTCATCGCGTGCCACCCAGTGCTGTCGAAGAAGTCGCAGGCCGCGCTCACGCTCCGCGTCGTGGGCGGGCTGACCACTGCGGAAATCGGGCGGATGCTGCTCGCTCCCGTAGCGACGGTGCAGGCGCGCATCACCCGGGCGAAGCGCACCCTCGCCGAAGCCCGCGTCCCGTTCGAAGCGCCCGAGCCGACGGAGGTCGCGGGCAGGATCGGGCGTGTCCTGAACGTCATCTACCTGATCTTCACCGAGGGGTACGCCGCGACCTCGGGCAGCGCGTGGATGCGCCGCGACCTCGCGCGGGAGGCGCTGAGGCTCGGCCGCATCCTCGTCGGACTCGCCCCACGAGAGCCTGAGGCCCACGCACTCGTCGCGCTCATGGAACTGCAGGCCTCTCGCTTCGCTGCACGCACGGATGCCGCGGGCAAGCCCGTTCTGCTTGCGGATCAGGATCGGCGACGGTGGGACCACACGCAGATCCGCCGCGGCAGAGACGCGCTGGCCCGAGCTGACGCGCTGGGACGTGGCCGCGGCGCTTACGCGCTGCAGGCGGCGATCGCCGAGTGCCATGCCATCGCGCCGAGCGTCGACGACACGGACTGGGAGCGAATCGTCGTTCTGTACGAAGCTCTCGGCCGCCTCGCCCCGAACCCTGTCGTCGACCTCAACCGGGCGGTGGCGATCTCGCAGGCGAGCGGGCCGGCGACCGCGCTCGGCCTCGTTGATGAGCTGCGCGATGCCGGGTCGCTGAAAGGCAGTCACCTGTTGCCGAGCGTCCGCGGCGAGCTGCTCGCTCAGCTCGGCAGATACGACGAGGCACGAGAGGAGTTCGAGCTCGCGGCATCCCTCGCCGGTGCCGAGCCGGAAGCCGAGGTGCTGCGGGCGAAGGCGCGTCGCGCGGAGGCGCAGCGTGCGAGGGCGTCGCGCTCAGAGTCGCGCCGTACGGAGGGCCGGCGCTAGCACTGAGAGCCCGGGCGCCGACGCCGCGCCCAAAAGCACCCAGGGGTTCGCCACTCTGACAGCTACGGGAAACACAAGGGTCGTTTCGAGTCTTATCTGGTAGAACAAGCGCAATACGAAAGGTCGGCGAATCTAGGATGAGGCGCAGTGGCACGACGACGTACTGAAATAGTCAGCCCTTCCGAACTTGGACTGCCTGTGCCCGATTACCCCTGTGCAAGGCGGCAATCGAATCGCGTTCGAGTTGCCCTCGCTGTCGGCGCGGTGATTGCCGTCACCATTCTGGTGTGGGGCGGAGGGTTCGTCTTCCGTTTCGTGACATTCCCACCCCTCGACGCCGGTCGGTGCTTCATTCTGTGGCCCACATGGCGCGTATCGCATTCTCAAGAGTGGATCGAGGACGAAGCCGATCTGACGCTGCCGCAGGGAGCGACGGTTGTGGAGTCGAACTCATCAGAAGACCTCTTCAGCAGCAGTATGTCTGCGCTAGTCAAGCTCCCGCCCAACACGGACATCGAGCTGGGGTCGGGTTATACGCAGTACCTGTACCCGTCCGCGACCTGCTTATCTGATGACGAACACGAGTAGTTCGAATCACACGGACTCACCCGCGACCGCAGTTTCGCCGACCGAGACGGTGCGCAGACGGGCACGATCGTCAGCTTCGGCCACGACGATGAAGGCACAGTGTGGGTATACATAAGGGACCACCGTGAGGCATGAGGAAGCGTTGCTCGAAGGGTAGCGGTTCGCATGATGTTGCTGCGGGAGTAGACCCGCCGCGAGAGTGACAGCTGCGGTCGTTAGAGCTTGCCGCGGCAGGCTCTATTGACCGCAGACCGCTCTCTCGCGGGCTCAGGCTGGGATTGCGCGGGGCTCTCGCGGGCTCAGCCAGGACCATGCCACCCGCACGCACGAAAGCGGGCCCGGCACACGAGGTGCCAGGCCCGCTGAGACAGTCAGCGCGTCAGATCACGCCGTCGGAGAGCGTGCTCGGCGTTCCGAAGCGGTGCGCCGTGATCGAGACCGCCTGCTCGTGCAGGTGCGGCAGCATCTCGACGCGGCCAGCGGAGACGACCTCGCCGCCGTACACCGCGATGTCCGGCTTGCCGTTCGAGGCAGCGTACACGGCGGCGACCTCATCGGCGCGCGAGGCACCGGCGATCACACGAATGCGCTCGCTCGCCTCGGGCCCGGTCTTCGCGGCGAGGCGCTCGACGTGCTTCGTCCACGCGGCGGCGTCTTCGAACGCGATCTCGACGCCTGCAGCGCGCAGCACGTTCATGAACGGCTCGGGCAGAGCGATCGGCGTGCTCACGGTGGGCGTCGCCTCGGCCGCCAGCCCCGCAGCGACGGCGCGCACGACGTGGTGCAGCGGAGCATCCGCCGCCACGCGGATCGTCACGTTCACGGGCAGGTACCGCAGCATGTTGCGCTCCACGCCCAGCTGCGACGCGTCACGGGCAATGCCGAACTCGTCGTCCCAGGCTTGAGCGTCGGTGCCGAGTGCGGCGGTGAGCCACGCGAGATCGTCGCCCTGGATGCCCGAGCGCTCCGCGGCGCTCTGCAGCGCAGCGGCCGAGTGACGCGGCGTGCGAGCGGCGCCGCTCGGTGCGGCATCCTGCCAATCGACCAGGCCGTGCAGGTAGTTGGGCCCACCCGCCTTGGTGCCCGCGCCGATCGCCGACTTCTTCCACCCGCCGAACGACTGCCGACGCACGATCGCACCGGTGATGCCGCGGTTCGCATAGAGGTTTCCCGCCTGCACCCGGTCGAGCCAGGTCGCGAGCTCATCGCGGTCGAGCGAGTGCAGACCGCTCGTCAGGCCGTACTCAATGTCGTTGACGATGTCGATCGCCTCATCGAGGGTGTCCGCGGTCATGATGCCGAGGATCGGTCCAAAGTACTCGGTCAGGTGGTACTCGGATCCACGCTTGACACCGTCGCGCACTCCCGGGCTCCACAGCTTGTTCTCGCCGTTCTTGTCGAGGGCAAGCGGGCTGTCGCTCGCGAGTGGCTCCGGCTTGATCGCCCAGCTCTCGCCCGGGCCGAGCGTCGTGAGCCCGCGCAGCAGCTTGCCGGACGGCGCCGTGATGACCGGCCCCATCTGCGTTTCGAGGTGCTCGGGAGTGCCGACCTTCATCGATTGCACGGCGTCGAGCAGCTGACTGCGGAACCGCTTGGAGGTCGCGACCGAGCCGACCAGAACCACGAGGGATGCCGCAGAGCACTTCTGCCCCGCATGCCCGAAGGCGGACTGCGCGACGTCCTTCGCGGCAAGGTCGAGGTCCGCGTTCGGCGTCACGATGATCGCGTTCTTGCCGCTCGTCTCGGCGAGGATCGGGAGATCCTGACGCAACTCACGGAACGTCTCGGCGGTCTCGTAGGAACCGGTGAGGATCAGCCGGTCGACGCGCTCGTCCGAGACCAGCTTCGAACCGAGCGAACGGTCGCCGAACTGCACGAACTGCAGCACGTCACGTGGCACGCCGGCCTCCCAGAGTGCCTCGACCATGACGGCGCCGGTGCGGGCCGAGTTCGACGCGGGCTTGATGATGACGGATGCCCCGGAGGCCAGTGCCGCCAGGGTGCCGCCCGCCGGAATCGCGATCGGGAAGTTCCACGGCGGAATCACCGCGACGAGCTTCTTCGACGTGTGCGTGGCGCCGTTGACCTGCTCGAGCTGCTGGCCGAGCATCGCGTAGTAGTTCGCGAAGTCGATCGCCTCGGAGACCTCGGGGTCGCCCTGGTCGAGGGTCTTGCCCGCTTCGGAGCCCGCGACCTCGAGGAGGCGTGCGCGGTGCTCCTCGAGCTTCTCGCCGGCACGGTAGAGGATGCGTGCACGCTCATCGGCACCGAGCGCCTGCCACGCGTCGGCAGCGGTGATGCCGCGCTCGATGGTCTCGTTCAGCGTGGCTTCGTCGTCGATGCGCGACTGCTCGACGAGGTCGATGCCGAGCGTCGAGGATGCCATGCGGTCGGCGATCTCCCGCGCCCACGCGCGGTTGCCCGGAAGGTCCGGGTCGGTGTCGGGAGTGTTGTCGAAGCCGCCGTCGCGGCCCGCGGCGATGCGCTCCTCGATGCGGGCCTCGGCACCGGCCGCGTCGTAGCTGCGGCGGTCCTGCGTGCGGTTCGGCTGCGGCACGTTGTACGACTCGACGCCCCCGTCGCCGGTGATCGCCTCGAGGTCGTCGAGCGAAGCGAGGAAGCGCTGCTTCTCACGCTCGAACAGCTTCTCGCTGTCGTTCAGCTCGAACACGGCCGACATGAAGTTCTCGTGGCTCGCGCCCTCTTCGAGGCGACGGATCAGGTAGGCGATCGCGACGTCGAACTCCTGCGGATGCACGACCGGCGTGTAGAGCAGAAGAGACCCGACGTCACGCTTCACGACCTCCGCCTGGCCCGTGGCCATGCCGAGGAGCATCTCGAACTCGACGCCCTTCTCGGCGCCGCGCTTGGTGGCGAGCAGCCAGGCGAGGGCCACATCGAAGAGGTTGTGGCCGGCGACACCGATGCGCACGTTCTTCACGCGGTCGGCGTGAAGTGCGTAGTCAAGCACGGCCTTGTAGCTGGTGTCAGAGCCCTGCTTGGAGTCCCACGTCGCGGCGGGCCAGCCGTGAATGGCGGCATCCACGTGCTCCATCGGCAGGTTCGCGCCCTTCACGACGCGCACCTTGATCGGTGCACCTCCGTCGGCGACGCGCTTCGCAGCCCACTCCTGCAGGTGCATCATCGCTCCGAGAGCGTCGGGCAGGTAGGCCTGAAGCACGATCCCGGCCTCGAGGTGCTTGAACTCGGGGCGGTCGAGGATGCCGGTGAAGACCGCGAGCGTCAGATCGAGGTCTTTGTACTCCTCCATGTCGAGGTTGATGAACTTCTGTGGGCTCGCGTTCTTCGCCTGCGTCAGCAGCGGTGCGAGGTGGTTCTGGATGCGCTCGACGGCCTCGTCGAAGGCCCAGTGGTTGTGCGGTGCGACCGTCGACGACACCTTGATCGAAACGTAGTCGACGTCGGAGCGCGCGAGGAGCGCCTTGGTGCCTGCGATGCGGCGCTCGGCCTCGTGCTCGCCGAGGATGGCCTCACCGAGCAGGTTGATGTTCAGCTTGACGTCGTCCTTCTTGATCGTCGCGATCGCGGGGCCCAGCTTGGAGTCGGTGGCGTCGATGATGAGGTGGCTGACCATCTCACGCAGCACCTTGCGGGCGATCGGAACGACGACGTTCGGCAGCGGCTTGGCGAACGCTCCGCCGAGTCCGATCGCGCCGCGGAGCACGGCGGGGAGGAACTGCGGCGTGAGCGGTGTCAGCTCGGAGAGCTTCTTGGCCGCGGCGCGGAGGTCTTCAGGGCGCACGACGCCGTCGACGAAGCCGACGGTGAAGTCCAGTCCGTTGGGATCGCGCAGGACTCCGGCGAGACGTTCCGCCGACGCGTCGGCGGGGATGTCGGCCGATTCGGCGAGCCAGCGCTTCACGAGAGCGATGGCTTCGTCGGAGAGATCCTGAGGACGGATGTGCTGTGCAGTGGTCGACTCAGCGGAGGTGGCGGAACTCACGGCGTGCCTTTCACGAGAGCGAGAGCAGCAATGCTCTGGGGACTGTATTTCCCTTCAGTTTGAGTCCCGTCACTCGTGAAGTAAAGTGACGCTTTTTGATGGATATCGTGAAGCTGAACTGAACAGTTGAGCCGCGAGTTGGCACACCGTTTCGCGCACCGTCTCTCACGCTGGTTCGCGCCTCAGTCGAGGTGCTGATGCGTGGCGATCGCGAGCCTGTTCCACACGTTGATCGCCGAGATCGCCATGAGCAGCTCGACGAGCTCCTGATCGTCGAACTCCTCCGCCGCGTCATCCCACGCGTCATCCGAAACGCCGTCGCTGATGTCGGTGACCTCTTCGGTGAGCGCGAGGGCTGCGAGCTCGCGATCGCTGTACAGGTAGTCGGCTTCACGCCACCCCGCGAGAACGTCGAGCTTGCGCTGGTCCACGCGGGCCTTGCGTGCTTCGCCTGCGTGCATGTTGAGGCAGTAGGCGCATCCGTTCATCTGTGACGCACGGAGCTTGATGAGTGCGAGAAGATCCTCGCCGAGGCTGCCGTCGTGGATGTACTTCTCGAGAGCGAACAGCGGCTTGTACGCATTCGGATCGGTCGCGTGGATGTCCAGGCGCGGGTCAGTCGACATCGTGACACCTTCTCTGCACGTTGGGGTGGGCGGAATGGCACGGGGCCATGCCTTGATCGTAGGCACGCCGAGACGCATTTGGGAATGGGGCCGAACGATGAGGATGCCGTCAGGCGCGCGACCGGGCCAGGAGATACACGAAGTACGGCGCCCCGATGAGCGCGACGACCAGTCCCGCGGGGATCTGAGCCGGGGCGATGATCGTGCGGCCGACGGCATCCGCGATGACCAGCAGACCGGCACCGAGCAGCACCGCGATCGGCGCGACCCGCGAATGCCGCGACCCGACCAGAGCGCGCGCCGCGTGCGGAGCCACGAGGCCCACGAAGCCGACCACACCGACCGCCGCGACACTGAACGCGGCCAGCACAGCCGCGACCAGAAGCACGCCGAGGCGCACCGGCTCGCGGGCCACGCCCACGAGGCGCGGGGTGTCGTCGTCGAGCGCGAGAAGATCGAGCTCACGCCGCCACACCACGGCGAGGACGAGCGCCACGACGAGCAGCACCGAGACGGGGACGACACCGCTCCAGTCGCGCCCGTACGTCGAGCCCGACAGCCACGTGTAGATCGCCGGGGTATCCCACGGGTTCGCGCGCACGAGGAAGAACGTCGTGAGTGCGGTGAATCCGTACCAGAACCCGATGCCGATGAGCACGAGGCGATCGGTGTTCATGCCACCGCGCCAGGAGAGCGCATAGACGAGGGCGAAGCTCACGAGCGCGCCGACGACCGCGGCGACCGCGAGCGCTGCCGTGCTGTGGACGCCGAAGAGCGTGATGAGCACGACCGCGCCGAGACCCGCGCCGCCCGTGATGCCGAGGATCCCCGGCTCCGCGAGGGGGTTACGAGCACTGGCCTGAACGAACGTGCCAGCGAGGGCGAGTGCGGCCCCCGCGATGAGCGCCGCGAACACGCGGGGCGCACGGCCATCGAGCGCGAAGGCGATGACCGGCGGGGCCTCGCCGCGCAGCCAGAGCGCGATGTCGCCTGTGAGAAGCCAGCGCTCCCCGGCGAGCAGCGCGAGAAGCACCGCTCCGACGACGAGCGCCGCGAGCACGACGAGCGTGATCGTCGTACGGCGGCCGCTGTGCACCGTCGTGCGCGCCGTCCGAGGCTGGCGGGTCGGGCCGGAATCGCGGGCGCGACGCGCGAGAAGGATCAGCACGAGTGCACCGAGCAGAGTCGTGGTGATTCCGGTGGGCACCGCGAGAGCGGCATCCGCCCCGAGAATCGCTCTGAGTACGGCATCCGAGACGATCACGATCAGGGCACCGACCAACGCCGACGCCGGAATCATGATCGCGTGCCTGTGCAGCGCCGGCGCGATGCGCGCGAGCAGGCGGGTGACGACGGGCGCGCACAGGCCGACGAAGCCGATGGGGCCGGCGAGGGTCACGGCCGTCGCGGTCAAGATGACGGCGAGAAGGATGCCGCTCGCGCGCGTCGACCGAATCGGGACGCCGAGCACCGACGCCGCGTCATCGCCGAGGCCCAGCAGATCGAGCCGCCGCGAGAGCAGAACCGCGAGCACCGCCGCGACGAGGATCACCGGCGCGCTGCGCTGGGCGGAAGCGAGGCTCAGCTGGCTGAGGGAGCCGCTGCCCCACGCGAAGAGGCTCGTCGTCTCCTCGTCGAAGAGGATCAGCAGCGTTGAGGTTCCGGCTTGCAGCGCGAGGGCGGTGGCGGTTCCGGCGAGGATGAGTCGCGTGGTCGACGCTCCCGCACCGCCGGCGAGCGTCAGCACGAGGGCCGCAGCCAGGATGCCGCCGACGAACGCGACCGCGCCGGAGGCCCAGAACGGCAGCGAGACGCCGAACGCCGCGACAGCGACGACCGCGATGTACGAGCCCGCCGTGACCGCGAGCGTGTCCGGTGATGCGAGAGCGTTGCGGGCGATCGACTGGAAGAGGGTGCCGGCGATGCCGAGCGCGACGCCGACGAGTACCCCGGCGGAGACACGGGGCAGCCTCGAGCCGAAGAGCACGTCGCGGGCAGAGGCGTCGTGATCGGTGCCCGCGATGAGACCGAACAGGTCGCTGAAGCCGATCTGCGACGTGCCCTGGGTGATATGCCAGCCGCAGACGAGGACGAGCAGCACGCCGAGCGTGACGAGCACCGCCGCGGCGCCGACAACCCGCGCAGCCCCCACCGCGCCGCCACTGCCCGCGCCGCCACTGCCCGCACTGCCCTCCCCGACCGCGCTATTTGTTCGGGCTTGCGCTACAGGAATTTCTGTAGCGCGGGCCCGAACAAATAGCGCACGGAGGGCGGCGGAGGGGGCGCGGCGCGATGACGAGGGGCGGCGCTGCACCGGCGGCATGCTGCTCATGACCTACTTCGTCAGAAGGTCGACGTACGCGTCGACGACCTGCTCGGCGGACCGCGGACCGCCGAACGTCCAGATTCCGGTCGGGAAGGCATAGGTGCGGTCTTCCTCGACGGCCGGGAGCGACGTCCACACCGCGTTGTCCTTCAGCTGCGTGTAGAAGTCGTCTTCGTCGCCCTCGCTCGTCGCCGTGCGGAAGATCATGGCGTCGCCGATGGCCGTCATGCCCTCGACGTCGGTCTGGCCGAGACCGTACTGCGGGTCGACGTCGCCTTCCCAGACGTTCGTGAGCCCGAGCTCCTCACCGAGTTCGCCGAGCAGCGACCCCTGACCGAACGGGCGAATCGCAACGTTGCCGCCCTGAACCCAGCCGTCGATGTAGACGAAGTCGGTCGTCGCCAGATCGGCATCCTTCACCTTGTTCTTCGCCTCGGCGAGCGCGGCGTCGAACTCGTCGAGCACCACGTCGGCGCGCTCCGTGCGACCGGTCGCCTCGGCGATGAGCGAGAAGAGGTCCTTCATGTGAGCGATGGGATCGGCGGCATCCGCCCCGATAGTGGCAAGCACCGGCACGTCGTACTTCTCGAGCTGCCCTATGATCTCGTCATCGGCGGAGGTCACCTCGACGATGACCAGGTCGGGGTCGGTGCTGAAGATCGCGTCGAGGTTGGGCTCCTGGCGGGTTCCGACGTCTTTGACGCCGTCGGGCAGCTTCTCCGCGGTGTCCCAGGTGGAGTAGCCCTCGACGTCAGCCACGGCGACCGGCGAGACGCACAGCGACAGGAGGTCTTCGGTCTGCTGCCACTCGAGCACGGCGACCCGCTCGGCCGGCTTGTCGAGCTCGACGGTGCGTCCGACGCCGTCAGTGAGCGTGACCGGGTCGGTCGACGTGGCGGTGTCGTCGGCGGCGCACGACTCCGAGAGGGCGTCTGCCTGCGTCGCGGGCTTCTTCGCGGCATCGTCGACGGTGGTCGTGCCGCATCCGGAGAGGACGAGCGCCGCGAGGGCGCCGAGAGCGAGGGCTGCTGTGGTTGGGCGTCTGCGCATGGGGGTGCTTTCTGGTTGTGGACAGGGGTGAACGATACGGATGCCGCGGTCAGACGCGCACGGCTCGACGACGCGGCACAGGTTCGACGTGCACCACGTCGGTCTCGACATCGATGCGGGTCGCGATGGGCAGCCCGTAGACCTCGGAGAGGACATCCGCGCCGAGGACTTCGTGCGGTGCGCCGTGCGAGCGGACGCGGCCGTCGCTCATGAGCACGACGGTGTCGGCCACGGATGCCGCGTGGTTGAGGTCGTGCAGCACGACGCCCACTGCGGTGCCGTGCTCGTCGGCGAGCTCGCGCATGAGGTCGAGAATCTCCACCTGATAGCGCAGGTCGAGATGGTTCGTCGGCTCATCGAGCAGCAGCACCCCCGTGTCCTGTGCGAGGCACGTGGCGAGCCAGACGCGCTGCAGTTCGCCGCCGGAGAGCTGGTCGACGGCGCGATCGGCCATCGGCACGGTTCCGGTGAGGCGCAGCGCCCTCTCGATCGCTTCCCGGTCGGCATCGGTCAGCGCGGCGAAGCGGCGGCGGTGCGGGTGACGCCCGTAGGCGACGACGTCGCGCACGCTGAGGCCCGAGGGGTGGGGGCGCGACTGCGAGAGCAGCGTGACCCGGCGCGCGAACTCGCGGGAGCTGAGGGCCGCGGCATCCGTGTGCTCTGCTCCGACGTCAGCGGAGTCGCACACCGTCACGCTGCCCGAGCCGATGGGATGCAGCCGGGCCATCGACCGCAACACGGTCGACTTGCCGCTGCCGTTCGGCCCGATGAGCGCGGTGACGCGGCCGGGCGTGATGGCGAGCGAGACGTCGTGCACGACGATGGCGCGCTCGTACCCGAGGGTGAGACGGTCGGCCGCCAGCTCGATGCTTTTCACATTAGCCGAGCCTAACCTAACTGCCACGGCGAGCGGGAGGGGCGAAGCCGATTTTCTCTCGACATATTTCGCAACGTGGCACTCGTGGTGCACGGCAGATGCACAGCCGGTTCTGTGCGCACACAGGCTCCCCGAGGCGTATCGTAGGGGCCGTGAATCTTACGAGGACGACTCTGCCCATCGGGTGTTCGGAGGATGCTGGCGCTCTCTGCGCCGGCATCAGATAGTCCTGCCGCCGCGTCAGGGCACCAGTGTGCCTATACGCCCGCGATCTCCGCGCACCACGAATGCGCGGCACACACGCTGATGCATCGCTCCCGGGCGCGATCGCTGTGGCGCGGCATCCGTTCTCATCTTCCTCACGCAGCGACATCGTCGCTCAGATTCAAAGGTTTCTTATGTTCTCTCTCACTGACGCTCAGATTCGAAAGAGCCTCATCAACGTCACCAAGCGCGAACGCTCGCAGCTGACCACGCCCGACCTCGACGCGATGGAGTGGGATGCCCTCGACTACCTCGGCTGGCGAGACCCGAAGTTCCCCAAGCTCGGCTACGTCATCGCGCCGGTCGACGGCGAGCCGGTGGGCATTCTGCTGCAGCTGGCGGAAGGGCGCACGCTCAGCAGACCGCAGTGCTCGTGGTGCGAAGACGTGCACCTACCCAACGACGTCGTCTTATTCGTCGCGAAGCGGGCCGGCGACGCTGGGCGCAAGGGCGACACCGTCGGCACGCTCGCGTGCGCGAACTTCGAGTGCAATCAGAACGTGCGCAAGCGCCCGCGGACGGCGTACGTCGGATTCGATGTCGAGGCCGCGAAGCAGCAGCGCATCGAGGCCCTGCGCGACAACGTCACACGGTTCGTGACGGGCGTGCGCGACGGCCGCTGAGGATGCTTCGCCGGGGCGCGCTGCGACGGTGCGCCCCGGCGAGACATCAGCGCGTCGCCCGCACCAGGGCGTCGCCCGCGATGGCGCGGAACCCGGCCCAGCGATGCCCTGCGGCGACGGCTACTTCGCGCGGCGCAAGGTCGTGAGCGACACGACGATCGCCACCACGATGAGCCCGGCGGCCAGCCACGACGTGATCGAGACACCGCTGCCGAAGGCATCCACTGCCGCGCTCCGAAGCGCGTCGCCCACCGCCTGCGGCAGATCGCGGGCCACCTCGAAGGCTCCGCCAAGAGTTTCGCCGGCGGCCGCGGCATCCGCTTTGGCCACACCCTCGGGAATCACAATATGGCCGCGGTACGAGGCGGTCAGGACGGTTCCGAGCGTGGCGACGCCCAACACCGAGCCGAGTTCGTAGGCGGTCTCGGAGAGGCCCGAAGCCGCACCCGCCTTCGACGCCGGAGCGTTCGCCAGAATGAGGTCGTTCGTGACGGTCTCCGCCGCGCCCACTCCCACGCCGAGCGCCACAACGGCGAGCGCGACGCCGATCACGCCGACGGCCCCGCCCTGCACGGCGATGCTTCCGTAGCAGAGCACCGAGAAGACGAGCGCCGCCGCGACCAGAAGATGCGCGCGCACGTGACGAGCGACCGGAACCACGACGAGGCCTGCCGCGATCATCACGACGAGTCCGGGCAACAGCACGAGGCCGGCGATCATCGGGCTGAGGCCCAGCACGAGCTGCAGGTGCTGCGTGATGAAGAAGAGCCCCCCGACGAACGCGATGATGCTGAACAGGTTGATGACGATCGCGCCGCTGAAGACGGAGTTGCGGAAGAGCGAGACGTCCAGCATCGGGTGCTCGAGCTTCAGCTGACGCACAACGAAGAGGATGCCGAAGGCCACTGCCGCCGCAAACGCGATGCCGCTCGTGAGGTCGACGCCCGCCTCGGCCGCGTGCTTGATCGACCACACGAAGGGCACCATCGTCAGCAGCACGAGCGCGGCGCTCAGCAGATCGATCGGCGCATCGACCGGGTCGCGCGACTCGCGCACGAGCATCGGCAGAAAGATGAACAGCGGCAGCAGCACGGGTACGGCGAGCAGGAAGATCGAGCCCCACCAGAAGTGCTCAAGCAGAAAGCCGCCGGCGATCGGACCGAGCGCGCCGCCACCGGCGAAGCCACTCCCCCACACCGCGATGGCGAGACGACGCTGCTCACGGTTGAGAAAGAGGTTACGCAGAAGCGACAGCGTGGAGGGCATGAGCGACGCGCCGAAGAGCCCGAGGGCCGCGCGCGCTGCGATGAGGGCCTCAGCCGTCGGTGCAAAGGCCGCGAAGATCGACACGATGCCGAAGCCGGCGGCACCGATCAGCAGCAGCTTTCGGCGGCCGATGCGGTCGCCGATGCTGCCCATCGTGACGAGAAGCCCCGCGAGCACGAGCGGGTAGACGTCGAGGATCCACAGCAGCTGTGTCCCGGTGGGGAGAAGCGCTTCGGAGATGTCCGGAAGCGCGAAATTCAAGATCGTGTTGTCGACCGAGATCAGCACGACAGGCAGCATGAGCACGGCGAGGCCCCACCATTCGCGTGCGCCCGCCCGTGGCTCAAGTCTCATCTCAGCCGTCGTCATCGTTCCTCCCGATCGACAACTGTACCGTCTGGACGGTATAGTGCCAACCATGGATGCCTCTTCTGACAGCACTTCCACAGCAGACAGACTCCTCGACGCGTTCAGCGGCCTGCTGATCGAAGGCGGCGAGCGGGCGGCGACCCTGGATGCCGTGGCGGCGCGCGCCGGTGTCTCGAAAGGCGGGCTCCTCTATCACTTCGGCTCAAAGGCGGCGCTCGTCACCGGAGTGCTCTCACGGCTGCGGGCCTTCGTCGACGACGACGTTCAGCAGATGGCCGCGGCGGAGGAAGGCCGTGTCGCCTACTTCATCCGCACCTCGACAGACGTCGGCACGGACTACGACATCAGCATCAACGCGACGGTCGCGCTCGCCCAGGCCGGAGACGACGACGCTGTGGCTGCCCTCGCCGACGCGCGCGCGAAGTGGTACGAAGCCCTCATGCCTGAGGTGCAGGACGCCGACGTCGCGTGGGCTCTGCTCTTCATGAGCGATGGCCTCTACCTGGCGAGCGCTCTGCCTGATTCGTATCCGGATATCGATCGGGGCTCCGCGTCAGACTTCGCCGAGAGGATGCTGTCGGTCGCGAGCCGCCTCACGGCCCGCTGACCCCGCGGCCGAAGACCCTCAGGCACCGCCACCGGGCGTTCGTGATTCGACGCACCACGTCATCAGCGAACGCCACGCGGACCTTAGCCGCCACCTCGAACCGACACCTTCTTCGCAAACTGGGTTCACAGAGTCGGAAAATCGGGCGACACGCCGCAGTTAGCGACTTCTTTTGCGGCGCGCCTCGCAGATTTCCGATTCTGTGAACGCAGGCGCAGCAAGAAAGTCGCGGGGCACTTCGCGGTAGAAGAGGAGACGGCGTAGCCGGGAACTGCGACGTCAGCGCACACGGCGGCCGTGCGCCAGGCCGATCAGGTGCGGCAGCACATTTCCGGAACGCAGACCATTGTGCTCGTTCTCACTGGAGATGAACGGCGTCACTCCAGGCAGCATCCTCAGGGTCTCAAGCGAGTACTCCATCGGCACATAAATGTCGTTCGCATACACGGCCGCAGCGCCACGAGCGCCGGATTCGAGCAGCGCCGCCTCGTCGTAGAGCCGCGGCCACTCCACCTCCGCAAGAATGTCGACCACCTCGCGCCACGGCTGCAGCGCCGGAACCGTGTCGGCCCATTCACGCCGCACGTGCTCGCCCGTGAGCAAGGTCACGTCATCACGGAAGTCCTGCGGCTCCGCCCGTTCAGCCGACCAGTTCGTCACCACGCCGTCCGCGTAGCACGACTCGTGAAAGACGTAGTACAACGGATTCCGTCCCGAGAACGGCAGCGCCGCCTCGAGATCATGCCGGAACGCGTTCGTCACCGGGTCACGCTCGAGCAGGCTCCACAGGCCCTGCCAGCCCTCATTTGTTCCGAGCAGCATTCCGAGCGAGCGCAGCCTCGACACCGAGACCACTTCGCCGCCGGGCAACGTGATGTCGCCGGCATCCGCCCGCTCGGCCAGCCGGCGGAACGCATCGCGGTGCTCGGGGAAGCGGCGGTAGTACGCCAGCGAGGCATCCCGAACCTTGTCGTAGGTGAGTGAATACGCTTCGTCGGGATGCCGCCCTACCGCGCTGACTCCACCCGTGAAGTAGGCGTGCTCGATCGATGATGCGGCGGTGGAGAGGTACGTGAGAGTGGTGAAGCCGCCGAATGACTGGCCGAGCACGCTCCAGGTCTCCGCACCCAGATGCTCACGCATCGCCTCGCAGTCGCGAACAATCGAGTCGGCACGCAGGTGCGTGATGTATTCAGCGAGGGATGCCGCGGGCTGCCGCAGATCGTCATCGCCCAC